>JBEKVR010000172.1:0-10263 GCA_049513815.1 Roseiarcus sp.
ACACGAACGCGATCCGCCGCTCGCTGAACCGTGACGTCTTCATGGAAAATCCTCCGCCCGGCCAAGACGGCCAAATTGGAATTTTCCAGCTTCGCGTGGTCCAGAAATCCGGAGGCAGGTCAGCGCCAGCGTCGCGCGGGCGTGGTCGAGGTCGTAGAAGACCGTCTCGTTCAGCAGTTCATCGCGCATGCGGCCGTTGAACGCTTCGCAGATCCCGTTCTGCAACGGCTTGCCGGGCGCGATGACATCCTAGGCGACCCACCTGCTCTGAGCCCAGACGAGCATGGCGTTGGAAGTGAACTCGGTCCCGTGATCGGAGACAATCAGGTTGGGCTTGCCGCGCCAGGCGATCACGGCGTCGAGTTCGCGCGCCGCTCGCCGGCCGGAGGTCGATGTGCCGATGAGCAAGAATACTATCTGGCCAACCTCCCGGCTGACGCCAATCTTCGAACGCTGGCTGCGACGATCAAGTCGCGTCGGGTCTGCGGGCAGGCTCACCAACAGCTCAAAGAGGAACTCGGCCTCGACCACTTCGAAGGCCGCTCATGGAAAGGTCTTCATCGTCACGCGCTGATGACCATGATCGCCTACGCCTTCCTCCAGCATCCTTGCATCGCCGCCGCGAGCGGAGGGAAAGAGAATCTCGGCCGGCCCGCCTCACCCGACGCGGCCGACCATACGCAAGGCCATCGTCATCGTCCTGGCGCGCGCTCCGCCGACCGATGACCGCATTGCCGAAGACAAATCCGCCGGCCGATCGAATGAAACTGCCTAAGCAGCGCCAGCGCCCGTACAGAAACGTCCGAGAACTGTCATCAACTGGCAATTTGGCCACTTTACCTGTTGGCGCTGGTGGCGTCGCGCGATGTCCGAACGCCACTAAACGTATCAGCTTTTAATTGGGGGGTGGGCCGTATGCGCAGCATAAGGTATCGCAAAGCAGCCGTCGCCGCGCTCGGCGTGATGGCTATGGTTTCGAACGCTATGGCGATTGGCGGGGAGTGGGACGGCGCCTATGGCGCCAGGAATGACGGCGACCGAGTTGGAGACGATCACCGATCGCTCGAGCAGAAGATCGAGCTTCTGCGCAAGAAGGTGAAATACGTCTTCGTGATCTTTCACGAGAACGAGTCGTTTGACCACTATTTCGGCACCTATCCGGGCGCCAACGGCCTTTTCGAGGCGCCCAAAGGCTTCACGCCGGCCAACGCGACGCCGAGCTTCGCTCAGCGCTATCTCGATACGTCTCTGAACGTCAAAACGATTTCGCCGTTTCTGATGCCCCAGGCGGTCGTTGGCGCCGGCAAGGTCATTCCGATCTTCCCGGCCGACGAGATCTCCGTCGACCACAGCCACCAAGGCATGGCGAACGATCTGCATGTCGACCCCACGACCGGGGTTTCCGCCAATGACCGCTACGCGATGAATCAGGAAGGCCTGACAACCAATTCATCCGGAGACATCGTGACCAAGACCGGCGCGACGCCGACTGCGGTCACGCTGGCGCAGGCGCAGAAGGCCGAAACCAACGTCAGCCACATCGATTGCGATACGATCCCGTTCATGTGGAGCTGGGCGAAGAACTTTGTCCTGTTCGACAATTTCCGTCAGACGATCGTCGGGCCTTCGACGCCGAACGCGATCGCGATCATCGCCGGGCAGTCGGGCGAGACGCAGTGGGCCTTGCATCCCGATGAAGGGGTGGCGACCACCTACGCCAATCCGACCTTCCCGAATCCGCTCGGAGCCGTCTACGGTTCGAACGTCACGCCGTCGGTAAGCAACGCCTACGTTCCAATCGTCGCCGATCCCGGTCCCTTCCCGGGTTCGAATCTCGACACGAACGCCGTCAAGCCGCCGTACAACTTCGACGAGAACCCGGCGAATCCGGCGCTCAATTTGACCTTCGCGACGCAACCGCTGTCGTTCATGGGACACGACATCGATGCGGTCATCAAGAGCGACCCGAATCCGACGGCCGATCTGCGCGACGTGCAAGATGACATACGCAAGATTGCCTCCTTCAACCGCCCCGTGAAGTGGGGCTGGTATCAGCAGGGCTTCAACGCCAACGACGTGGCGGATCCCTACGAGCCGGCGGGGCCGAACAGCGGCTACGTGCTGCATCACAACGCTCCGCAATATTTCGGCTATCTCGCCGACAATCCGAAGGTTCCGAACACCAACCTGCACGGCGCCAAGGACTTCTTCGACGCGGTCGAAGGCCGAACGTTGCCGTCGGACGGCGGCGTGTTTTACTTGCGCGGCGGATATGACAACAACGACGGACTGGTGCCGGCGGATCCGACGCCTGCGATTCAACACGTGTTTATTGGCAACGATGATCACCCAGCCTACTCGGATCAGCAGATCTCCGAGGCCTTCGCGGCGCGGGCGATCAACGACATCGCCAACAGCCCGTACTGGTCGCAGAGCGCCATCGTCATCACCTATGATGAAACGGACGGCTTCTACGATCACGTCTCGCCGGCGAAGCGCAGCACATTCGGCGACGGGTCGATCCTTGCGGCGGGCCCGCGCATTCCGACGATCGTGATCTCGCCGTACGCCGCATCCGGCGAGATTTCGCATCGCTACAGCGAGCACGGGTCGCTCATCAAGTTCATCAACGAGCTGAAAGGCCTCGTCCCGCTCGCCCGTCTGCCCGATGAATGGCGCGGTCGTCATCTTGGCAAGGTCAATCTCGGCCAGGACAATCTGGGTCCGTCCGACGACCCGGAAAACGAGGTCGGCGATCTGACCGAGGCGTTCGACTACGACAGGCTGGCGGGCGCAAAGGCGCTGATTCCGGCGTCGGCGGCGACCTTCACGCCGGCGGCGATCAGGACGCTGCCGCACCTCGCGAAGGCGAACTACTCGCCCAACGGCTATACAAACGGCGCTTGCGAAGCGATCGGCGTCCTGCCGACCGACTTCCAATCCTTGGCCGACTACAAGAGCGGCAAGCCGACGGATGCGTACCCGGCCGACGTCAACCCGCGGCCCACGCAATCTCCCGGCACGCCGACTTCGGGCGCGTGGACGCCGTGATCCTAGTCGCCCTCTGAGGCTGGGGGCTCAAGCGCCCTCCGATTGGACGGAAGCCGCGGCTTCCGTCCTTTTGTTTGTTGAAAACCGCTTAGAAAGTTCGCTGATGTTTCGTTTGTTCGCCCGACTTCTCGCGCTTGGACTCCTCCTGCTCGCCGCCCCCGGACAGGCGCAAACGCTGGCGTCGATCAAGGCCTCGCACCATCTCGATTGCGGCGTCATCCAAGGCGTCGACGACTGGAACGGAGAAGACGTCCACGGCAATCTTTCCGGACTTGGCGGCGAGATCTGCCGCGCCGTCGCCGTAGCCATTCTCGGCAGTTCGGATGGACTCGCCATTCACGACTTCCCCGCCGAGCCCGAGGCCTTGGCGGCGTTGAAAGCCGGAACGATTCAACTCGCTGTGGGCATTTCGCCGTCCGCGACCGTCGCCGCGCAATTTGGGGTCAGCTTTGGGCCGCCCGTGTTCTACGACTCCCAACGCATTCTGGTCGCCAAGCAGAGCGGCGTCACCGACCTCGCCGGCCTGCGCGACCAAGTCATTTGCGCGCTCGACATGAGCCCGCCCGAGCGGACTCTGCGCGACGAATTGACGGCCAGGCACATTGCGTTCGCGCTGATGTCCCATTCAGAGCAGGGCGAGTTGGACGCGGCCGTCGCCGTGCGCCGCTGCGTCGGGACCGGGATGGAGTCCCGCCTTGCGCAGTCGCGCGTCAATTTTCATGCGCGCACGAGCGACTTCGTCTTCCTGCCCGAAAGGTTGGCTCTCGCTCCCGTCGTCCCCGCCTATCTCGACAACGATCGCGCGTTCGGACGGATCGTCGATTGGACGATCGACGCGCTGATCGAGGCGGAGGCGCTGGGCATTACGAAAGCCAACGTGGTCAAAGCCGGAAAACGCGAGGATATGCGGGCCGCTCAACTTCTTGGTCATGACTTCGCCGCGGGGCAGGCGCTGGGTCTCGAGCGCGATTGGGCGGCCAAGGTGATCGCGGCCACCGGCAACTACGCGGAAATCTTCGACCGCACGACAGGCGAGCCCTATCAACTCGAACGGGGACTCAACGCGCTGTGGACGCAGGGGGGACTGATGGCGCCGACGCCGATGAAGTAGGGCGATGCGCAAACCCGCGGCTCAGTGCGTCCGGCGCAACGTCGCAAAGGGCGGCGGCGAGCGCAGTCCCACGATCGGCGCCGTTTCGCGCGGGTCGGGCAGAGCCAACGTGACGGACAGGCCGCTCTTTTCGACGACGATCGATCGCTCGGCGACGCCGCGCACCCGCCAACCCGAGGCGCTCTCTCCCACCCGCGCGCGGGCGACGATGTTGGTCGTTGCGTCAAGCAGCAGCGCGACGCCCGCGTCGGGGCGGGCGCCGACGACCGTGCCGATGAGCGTCAGCGGCGGCCGCTCGGGCTCGACAGGCGCGGCGGCGAGCGGCGGCGGAGGTTGCGTCGAATCGGGAGCGGCCGGAATGATCGGGCGGAGCGGCCGGCGCGACGGTGAGAACAATGGCCGCTCGCGCGTTTCCGTGAGCGCGCGCAGCGGGATCGACCACAGCGGGTTGCCGCGCGGCGCCGGCTCCGCCTGCTTAGCTGGCGGTCCGGCGCTGAACGGCGCCGCGGCCGGTTCGTCGTGCCGGCGCGACACCCCGGTTTCGTGGGCGGCGGTCGGTCCGATCGCCTCGTTGGCGCCTGCCGACGCGACTGCGCCCAGCGCGATGACGACCGCGACGCCGGCGCGCGCCCTTCTCATCGCGACGCTCGCCACTGGCCGGAGATCGTTGTCGTCACTCGCATCTTGCCGTTCTCCGCCTCGCCGGCCGCTTGCGGCGCCTGGATGGCCAATTTCTCGATGAAGAGATAGGGCATGCCCGCCTCGATGTCGTAGAGCAGAGCCTGCAGCGCCGGCTGCGCGATCTCCACGTCGACGGTCAGTTCGACGAAGCCGTCCTTCGCCTGTGGACCGTCGAGGTCGAGCTGTGACGATAGCAGCGCGCCGCCGGCGTTGGCGACGGCGGCGCCGACGCGCTGTTGCAGCGCCGCGCCGGCGATGGTCACGCTCTGGCCTTCGAGAAAAGGCGAGTCCTTCGTGGCCGCGCCGGTCGGCGGCGACGCGGCGCGTCCGTCGAGCGCGGCGAGGCGCGCTTGCGCCGCGTCGACTGCCTCGAAACGGGCGAGAAGGTCGAGCGCGGACCCGGCCGCCGTCGCCAACAGGGCGATCACGACCAGACAACAGGCGATCGCCGCCGTGATGCGACGCGCGCCGGGGCTGAGAAGCGAGGCCACCACGGTCATGGGCGCTCTCCCGTCGCAAATGCGGACTCGATATGCGCCTCGATGTGGAAGCTGTCGGCGTTGTCGCCGGGACCGCGTGTGGTTGGCGAGAAGAACGTAGCGCGCGCGAAACGGCGCGAGCGTTCGATCAGCGCGATGAGCGCCGGCGCGTTGCGGGTCATGCCGGCGATCTGGATCTTGTCGCCTTCGATGCGCAGCTCGTCGAGATAAGTGTCGTCGGGCAGAATGCGCGACAACGCCTCCAGCACCAGGACGCCGGCAGGCGATGCGCGCTTGCGCGCGTCGAGCTCGGCGACCGCCGCGTCCTCACGTCCGCCGCGACTGTCGACAAGCGCGGCGTGGCGCGCGGCGATCCGCCGCTCGAGCGTCGTGAGCCGCGCGTCGGCGTCGCCGCCGAGCGCGACGGCGCCAATGAGGCTGAGCGCGGCCGCCACGCTCGCCAGCGCGAGGCAAGCGGCCAGACGGCGTTTGATGCCGTGAACCCGTCGCTCGGTCCGCGATCGTTCGGCGAACACTTCGATCGGCGCAGCGCCGTCCGTATCAGGCCGCGTCGACGCTTTGACCGATTCGGCGCCGAGCGCCGCCGCTGCCTCGGCGATCGACGCGACGGTCGTTCGCGCCGTCGCGGCGACGACCACGGCGATGCGCTGGGGCCCTTCGTCCGTTGGCGTTGCATAGCCGAACGCCGCCTCGGCGGCGGTCCACGGCGTCAACCGATCGATTTGCGAACGGACGACGCCGTCGAGAAACTCGCCGGCCCGGCGCGGCAGCCCGAGGGGACGGAAGACGAACTTCGACGGCATGAGCTCGATCTCGACGCGGGCTCCGGCGACGAACTTGCGCGCGTCGGCGGACGCCTCGACGAAACGCGCGCCCTCGAGCCGCAGAGTGGGCCCGTCCGCCGCGCCGTCGCCCGGCAATCGAACGCGGAAAGCGCCGTCCGGCTGCTCGACCATCTTGACGACGCGGCGGCGCCGGGTCGCGGCGGCAATCAGCGCGACGCCGAGCGCCGCTTCGTCAAGCCAGCGCGACAAGCCGCCGAGAAGCGTTGACAGCGCCTTCATCGCGCGCTCCGGCTCGCCGCGGCTCTAGCTCGCTTCCCACGGTCCATCGATGTCGTCCCGCCAGTAGAGAATGTCGAACGGTTCGTCGCCGCCGTCGCGCAGCTGAAAGACCACCTCGGCGGCGATCCGCCGGCCGTCGTCGAGGTCGACGCGGATGGTCGCGCGCAACGCCTTCGACGGATCGGTCGTTGCGCCGTCGCGCGCTGGCCCGAGCAGCGAAAGCAGAGCGCGGCCGTCGTCAGGAGTCTTCGCTCGCGCCGTCAGCACCGCGTGCAGAACGTCGGGCGTCATGCCGGGCAATGCGGCCAGCGTCATTGGGTCGGCGCTGACGACGTCGACGCGCGCCCGGCCGCTGAATACGGTCACCAGCCGGAGCGCGCGCTCGACGAGCGGCTGCGGCAGCCCGAGCACCAGCGCCAGCTCGAGCGTGTCCTCGAACGGCGCCTGGCGCGGCCGATAAGCCTCGCCAGCGGAAGCGTAGGCTCGCGCTTCCGGATTGTCGGCGTTTGGTTCGACCTTGGTCCGCCAGCCGATCACCCGCTCCGCGTAGGCTTGCGCCGCCGAGTCGCGGGCGCCGACGGCGCGAAACAACCCGACCAGCAATTCCTTGGGCGCGGCGTTGAGATCGATGCGCGCCGTCTCCGCGCGGTACTCCACGGCGACGCGACTGCGCCCGACCGTGACGGCGAAACGGCCGCGCGTCGGGCGCGCCGGCTCCGGAAAGGCGAGAACTTGGTAGGCGGCGAGCTCGACGCCGGCGCGGATTGAAAGTTCGGCCTGCAACCGGTCGTCGCTGACGCGCGAGCCGGCGGCTGTGTTCGTCGCATAGATCGAGTAGATCGAAGCGAGCGTCGCCAGCGCCGCGACCATCCACAGCACCGCGACGAGCACGAAGCCGCCGTTCGTTCTCCGCGGCGCGGCGCAACGGGGCGGAGGCGCGCTCATAGCGGCGCCTGGTTCGAATGCGGCGACGCAGCGCCAGCGTCGTCGGCCTGCGGCGCCGAAGTTCGCGGCGGCGCGGCGGCGACGTTCAGGCGCACCACGGTCGAAGTGGCGAGGACGCGTTCGCTCGCGGCGTCGCGCACCGTGACCCGCACCGCGTCGGGCAGCCGGTCGACGCCCCGCCAGGCGTCGATCCAGCGCCGATCCGGGCCGGCGTAGGCGAAGGCGATGCGGAAGGGAGCGCGCACCAGCACGACCGGGTCGGCAAAATCATAGGGCAGGCGGCTTGAGACGGCCGGCGCGAACGGCGCCGCAGTCCGCACCAGCGCGAAACCACGCACGTCGACTGTCTCGGCAAGACGGACAACCTCGAGCCGCGGCGACGAATTCGGTCCGATCGACGATCGAACGAAGGTCACCGACAGCGGTTCGCCATCGAATTGAGGCGCTGGCGAGTCCGCGCCGACCGTGACGAATTCGGCTGCTGCGAGATCGGCGGCGATCCGCTCCAGACCCAGCTCCAGCAGGTCGGCGCGCTGCGCCCCGACGAAACCGCGCCGCCAGTTGGGCATCCATTGCCCGGCGATCGTCGACAGCGTCAGCACGACCACCGCGGTCAGCGCCAGCGCCGCCGTCGCTTCGATCATTGAGAAGCCGGAGTCGGCGCGACGACGCGGCACAATCACGGGCGTGCTCCCTGGCGCAGTCGTACGGTTGTCAGCTCGACGAGTTCACCTGAGGGCGCGCGCACCCGCAGCGTGATCGTCTGCGGCGACCAAGAGGAAGCTCCCTCCGGAGGCATCAGCGCGTTGGCGAACGGCGCGGCGTCGACGCGCCACTGGTGAGCGTCGAGCTCGCCGGTCAGGGCGCCCACCCGCAGCTCGTTGCGCGATGGCAGGCCGGCCACGATCTTGCGCGCCGTCTCGATTTCGGCGACGTGGCGCTCGACGCGCAGCGAGGAGCGCATACTCGTGTGCGCCAACGCGCCGAGCGCCGCCATCGACGCCGACAGGACGGCGAGGGCGGCGAGGACTTCGACGAGGGTGAAACCGCCGTCGAGCCGCAATTCAGGATTTAGCCGCTGACACAACTTCGACGGCTCCCGTCAGCCAATTGACTCGCACCTGGAATCCGAGGCCCTGCCGCGCGACGGCGATCGTCCCGCCGCACGACTCTCCGCTGGGGAAGAAATCGATCGACGAACCGACGCGGCGATCGCCGCAGCGCTCGGCAAGCAGCGCGTCGAAGCTGACGTCGGACGGCAAGGCGACGATCGCGCCGCTCGCGCCCGAGCGCACGGTTCGCGCATCGGCGTCTAACCACGTGGCGACGGGCGTTCCACGCCGGATCGCCGCAATGCGGTCGCTCTTCAGCAGTGCGGCGATCTGCAGCGCGTAGCCTTCGAGGCGCGCCGACGACGTTCCTCGCGGCAAGGCCGGGAGGGCGAGCGTAGCCACGAGCGCGACGACGGCGAGGACGCACGCGACTTCGATCAGCGTGAAGCCGGCTTCGTCGCGCATCGCGACTTACCGGACCGTGCTCTTGATCATCGTCGCGGGGTCGCCGGCGCCGCCCTCGGGTCCGGACGGACCGTAGGACGCGATCTCGTACGGCGCGTGGTCAGCGGGCGCCGTGTACTGATAGGGGTGGCCCCACGGGTCAGCCGGCACCGCGCCGGTCTTGAGATAGGGGCCGTTCCAGGCGGTCGCCGCCGCTGGCCGCTGCACCAGCGCCGTCAGTCCGTCACTCGCCGAAGGATAGCGACCGTTGTCGACGTAGTAGAGGTCGAGAGCGGCTGACAGACTCTCGATCTGGATCTTCGCCGCTTTGACCTTCGATTCACTGAGATAGGTCAGAACGCGCGGCCCGACGAGGCCCATCACCAAGCCAATGATGGTGATGACCACCAGCATTTCGACAAGCGTGAAGCCGGCCTCCGCCGTCCGACGGAACGAGCGGCGCGGTCGGCGCTGCGGCCACGCGAGCGGGAGAACGGATGTGCGCATGATCCTCACCCCTGTCCGACCACCTGGTTCACCGACAGCAGCGCGGTCATAACGGAAACGATCAGACCGCCGACGACCAGGCTGATAACAATGATCGCCGCCGGTCCCGCGATCCCGATCACCTGATCGAGGCTGCGCTGCAGCTTCGCCTCATAAAAGTCGGCCACGCGCCCGGCGAGCGTCGCCAGCTGGCCGGTTTCCTCGCCTAGACGCAGCGTCCGAATGGCCAAAGGCGGCAGCGCCCGCATTTCCGCTAGCGCATCCGACAGCCGACCGCCGCGACGCACTCTGTCGTCGATTTGCGACCAGCGCGTGAATGTCCCAGAGGGGTCCATCAGGTCTGCGAGAATGCGCAAGCTGGACGACAATGTGACCCCGCTGGAGACCAACAGGGCTAGGTTGCGGCAGAAGCGCGTCGCGCGCTGGTAGTCGAGGACAGCGCGAACGAACGGCAGTCGACCGGCCACGGCGAGAAGGCGAGCGCGGATCGCCGGCTGACGCGCCGCCAGCCACCCGGCGACCAAGGTCGCCAGTAGGCCGGCGGCGAGCGCGTCGGCGTTGGCGCGGAGGAATTCCGACATGCCGAGGAAGGCGACCAGGACCGGGTCCAGCTTGGCGTTGAAGTCGCGAAAGACATTGGCGAACTGGGGCAACACGAACGTCAGGAAGAAGAGCATGACGCCGCCGGCGGCGAGGAGAAGGAACGCCGGGTAGCGCAGCGTGTCGGCCAGACGGCGACGCAGCGCCTCGCTGCGCTGTCGCTCGGCCGCCAGTCCCTCGAGAATCGGCGCCAGCGCGCCGGACGCCTCGCCGACCCGCGCCAGCGCGACATAGATCGAAGGAAAGACGCGGGGATGGCGCGACACGGCCTCGCCGAAACTCTCGCCCGATAGGATAGCCGCCGCGAC
>JBEKVR010000173.1:0-10210 GCA_049513815.1 Roseiarcus sp.
GGCCTGATTCCGGGCCTCGTGAAGTCGAGCTGGTGAGGAGGCGGGGATCATGGCAGTGAACGATCCGTTGGGCGATATGCTCACCCGCATCCGCAACGCGCAGACGCGCAAGCGCGGCAAGGTCACGACGCCGGGTTCGTCGTTGCGCCAGAAGGTGCTCGACGTGTTGCAGGCCGAGGGCTACATCCGCGGCTACACGACCACCGAATACGGCAACGGCCGCTCGGAGTTCGAAATCGAGCTCAAGTACTTCGACAACGAGCCGGTGATCCGCAAGATCGAGCGCGTCTCCAAGCCGGGCCGCCGCGTCTACGCCAACGTCGACTCGGTGCCGCGCGTCTCCAACGGCCTGGGCGTGTCGATCATCTCGACGCCGAAGGGCGTGATGGCCGATCACTCGGCGCGCGAACTCCGCGTCGGCGGCGAGGTTCTCTGCACGGTCTTCTAACGGGTCGACTGTTCGAGCCGACCCGGTCGGCGTCCGCTAATTTGGAAGCACTGCAATGTCTCGTATCGGCAAGAAACCCGTCGCCATCCCGGCCGGCGTCACCGCCCGGCTCGACGGCCAATCGATCGCCGTCAAGGGCGCCAAGGGCGAGTTGACGTTCACCGCGCCCGAGGAAGTGCGGGTCAGCATCGACGGCGGCGTGATCCATGTCGCGCCGCACGGCGAGGACAAGCGCGCGCGGGCGATGTGGGGAACGGCGCGCGCCCGGATCCAGAACCTGGTCGCGGGCGTGACCAAGGGCTTCGAAAAGAAGCTCGAAATCAACGGCGTCGGCTACAAGGCGGCGGTTGCGGGCAAGAACTTGCAGTTGTCGCTCGGCTACAGCCACGACGTGGTCTTCCCGATTCCGGCCGGCGTCACCATCGCCACGCCGAAGCCGACCGAGATCACCATCGCCGGCATCGACAAGCGCCAGGTCGGCCAGGTCGCCGCCGAGATCCGCGCGTTCCGCGGCCCTGAGCCTTACAAGGGCAAGGGCGTGAAGTACGCCGACGAGTTCATCTTCCGCAAGGAAGGCAAGAAGAAATAAGGGGCGCCGTCATGGCCAATTCCAACAAGTCCAACGATCGGCGCAAGGCGCGCGTTCGCCGCGCGATCGCTGCTCATGCGGGCGGTCTCCGGCCGCGCCTGAGCGTGTTCCGTTCCTCCAAGCAGATCTCGGCGCAGATCATCGACGACGAGAAAGGCGTAACCGTCGTCGCCGCCTCGACGCTGGAGAAGGCGTTCCGCGAGGAGCTCAAGACCGGCGCCAACGTCGCCGCGGCCAAGCGCATCGGCCTCGAGATCGCCGAGCGGGCGAAGAAGGCGGGCGTCGCCAAGGTCGTGTTCGACCGTGGCGGCTACATGTATCACGGGCGCGTCAAGGCGCTCGCCGAGGGCGCTCGCGAGGGCGGCCTCGAGTTCTAAGTTCAACCCCAAGCGAGCGGCGCCGCAGGCGCGGCAACCGCGTTCAAGTGACGGAAAAACAAAATGGCGCGTGAAGGAGAAGGCGGCCGCGGCCGCGATCATGGCCGAGAGGATCGCGACAGCGAGTTCGTCGACCGCCTCGTCCACATCAACCGCGTGGCGAAAGTGGTCAAGGGCGGGCGTCGCTTCGGCTTCGCGGCGCTGGTCGTCGTCGGCGACCAGAAGGGCCGGGTCGGCTTCGGCCACGGCAAGGCGCGCGAAGTGCCTGAGGCGATCCGCAAGGCGACGGAATCGGCCAAGCGCGGCCTGGTTCGCGTGCCGTTGCGCGAAGGACGCACCCTGCATCATGACGTCCACGGGCGCCATGGCGCCGGTCGCGTCGTGCTGCGCGCCGCACCCGCCGGCACCGGCATCATCGCCGGCGGCCCGATGCGCGCCGTGTTCGAGTCGCTCGGCGTCCACGACGTCGTCGCCAAAAGCCAGGGCTCGTCGAATCCCTACAACATGATCCGCGCTACGTTCAACGCGCTGTCGCGCGAGGACAGTCCCCGTTCGGTGGCGCAGCGCCGCAACATCAAGGTGTCGACCCTTCAGTCGCGCCGCCAGGGCGTCGAAGCCGACGCCGCCGACTCCTGAGCGCGAGACCGAACATGACCACGGCAAAGAAAGTCACGATCGAACAGATCGGCAGCCCGATCGGGCGCCCGCACGCACAGCGCGAGACGCTCAAAGGTCTGGGCCTCAACAAGATCGGCCGTCGCGCCAGCGTGGTGGATACGCCCGAGGTGCGCGGCATGATCGCCAAAGTTGCGCACCTGGTGCGCGTCGTCGACGGCCATTGAGGACGCGACCATGAAACTCAACGAGATCAAGGACAATGCGGGCGCGACGAAGTCGCGCATCCGCGTCGGCCGCGGCATCGGCTCCGGCAAGGGCAAGCAGGCGGGGCGCGGCGGCAAGGGCCAGACGGCGCGTTCGGGCGTGCGCATCAAGGGCTTCGAGGGCGGCCAGATGCCGCTGCATCGCCGCTTGGCGAAGCGCGGCTTCAATCCGCCGTCGCCGCTCGACCTCAACGAAGTCAACCTCGGCCGCGTGCAGAGCGCGATCGACGCCGGCAAGCTCGACGCCGGCAAGCCGATCACGGTCGAAGCGCTGATCGCCGCTGGCGTGGTCGCGCGGGCGCGCGACGGCGTGAAGCTGCTCGGCAAGGGCGAATTCAAGGCCAAGGCCGAGTTCGAAGTCTACGGCGCGTCGAAGAGCGCCGTCGAGGCGGTCGAGAAGGCCGGCGGCAGCGTCAAGACGCTGAAAGCCGAAGCGGTCGCGGCCAGCTGACGAAGAGCCGCCCGAAGGGGTGGCGTTTCGTCGCGGGAGGGCCATATGATTTGAACGGCGCGCCGCATAGGCCGCCGTTCGAATTGCGTCTATAGCCTGCCGCGGCGGACCGCAGCCAGGCCGGGCGCTCAAGGGGCGCGTGATCCGCGCCGCGGTAGAGACGGAGCGCGTGAACGATGGCATCGGCCGCCGAACAACTTGCCGCCAACATCAATTGGTCCGCTTTCTCCAAGGCGGAAGAGCTCAAGAAGCGCATCTGGTTCACCCTCGGCGCGCTGGTCATCTATCGCCTCGGCACCTATATCCCGCTGCCGGGTATCGATCCCAGCGCCTTCGAGCAGTCCTTCCTCGGCCAGAAGCAGGGCGTGCTCGACATGTTCAACATGTTCTCGGGCGGCGCCGTGCAGCGCATGGCGGTGTTCGCGTTGAACATCATGCCGTACATCTCGGCCTCGATCATCATCCAGCTGCTGAGTTCGGTGCTGCCGTCGCTCGAGGCGATCAAGAAAGAGGGCGAGTCGGGCCGCAAGATCCTCAACCAGTACACGCGCTATCTCACGGTGGTGCTGGCGCTGTTTCAGGCCTACGGCATCGCCATCGGCCTGGAAGGGCGAGGCGGCGTCGTCGCAGAAGCCGGATTTGTGTTCCGCTTCTCGACGATGATTACGCTGACCGGCGGGACGATGTTCCTCGTTTGGCTGGGCGAGCAGATCACGTCGCGCGGCGTCGGCAACGGCTCGTCGCTGATCATCTTCGCCGGCATCGTCGCGCGATTGCCGCAGGCGGTGGTGCAGTTGTTCGAACTCGGCCGCCAGGGCTCGATCTCGACCGGCATGGTGCTCGGCGTCATCGTGATGGTGTTCGTCGTCGTCGCCTTCATCGTCTTCATAGAGCGCGCACAGCGGCGTGTGCCGATCACCTACCCGCGGCGCCAGGTCGGCAACAAGATGTACGAGGGGCAGAGCTCGTTCCTGCCGCTCAAGCTCAACACGTCGGGCGTCATTCCGCCGATTTTCGCGTCGTCGCTGCTGCTGCTGCCGACGACGGTGGCCAATTTCGCGCAAGGCGCGGCGTCCAACGGCATCCTGTCGACCATCACCAACCTGCTCGGTCGCGGCGGCCCGCTCTACCTCCTCCTGTATGTCGCGCTGATCGTCTTCTTCGCCTTCTTCTATACGGCGACGGTGTTCAATCCCGCCGACACAGCAGAGAATCTCAAGAAGCACGGCGGCTTCGTGCCCGGCGTCAGGCCGGGCGAGCGCACCGCCCAATACATCGACAGCGTGCTGACCCGCATCACCGTGGTCGGCGCCGCCTACCTGGCGGTGATCTGCATCCTGCCCGAACTGCTGACCTCCTATTCGTCGGTCCAGCTCTATTTCGGCGGCACGTCGCTGCTGATCGTCGTCAGCGTGACGATGGACACGGTGGCGCAGATCCACGGCCATCTGCAGGCCCATCAGTATGAGGGCCTGATCCGCAAGTCCAAGTTGAGGGGGAAGAAGAGATGAGGCTGATCCTGCTCGGGCCGCCTGGCGCCGGCAAAGGGACGCAGGCGACTCGACTGGTGGAGAAATTCGGCATTCCGCAACTTTCGACCGGGGACATGTTGCGCGCCGCGGTGGCGGCGGGAACGCCGATCGGCCTCAAGGCCAAAGCCGTGATGGAATCGGGGGCCCTGGTTTCCGACGACATCGTCGCCGGCATCATCGACGAGCGCCTCGATCAGCCCGACGCCAAGAAGGGGTTCATTCTCGACGGCTTTCCGCGCACGCTCGCCCAGGCCGAGGCGCTCGACGCGATGCTGGCGCGCAAGGGGCTCAAGCTCGACGCGGCGATCGAGCTGAAGGTCGACGCTCAGAAGCTCGTCTCGCGCATCGTCAATCGCGCTGTCGAGGCCAAGGCCGCCGGCAAGCCGGTGCGCAAGGACGACGATCCGGAAATCTTCAAGACCCGGCTCGCCGGTTACTTTCGCGACACCGCGGCGGTGACGCCCTATTACGCCGCCAAGGGCGCGTTGTACGAAGTCGACGGCATGGCGGCGATCGCCGACGTCGCCGCCGGCATCGACGCCGCGCTAGCGAAGGTAAGATGACAGGAGCCGCCGCGGCGCGCGACGATTCGGCGGTTCGCGCCGAACGTCGCGGCGCGGCCGGCTTCATCCTCCTCGATCGACCGCGCGCGCTCAACGCGCTGACCCTGCCGATGGTGCGCGCGATCGCCGCCGCGCTCGACGATTTCGAACGCGACGCGCGCGTCGCCCACGTCGTCATCGCCAGCGCCGGCGGCCGCGCCTTCTGCTCGGGCGGCGACATCCGCCTGTTCTACGAACTGGGACGGGCGGGCGACCACGCCGCCCAACTCGACTTCTGGCGCGAGGAATACCGGCTCAATCGCCGCATCGCGCGCTATTCCAAGCCGTGCGCAGCGCTGGTCGACGGCATCGTCATGGGCGGCGGGGTGGGGCTGTTCGCCCACGCTTCCCGTCGCGTCGTCAGCGAGCGCTGTCTGTTCGCCATGCCCGAGGTCGGCATCGGCTTCTTCCCCGACGTCGGCGCTGCCTACGTGCTCGCGCGCCTGCCGAATCGCATCGGCGCGCTGCTCGCCGCGACCGGCCGGCGGATCGAAGCCGGCGACGTCGTCGAACTTGCTATCGCTCAAACCTTCGTTCCGAGCTCGGACCTGCCCGCGCTGATGGCCGCGCTCGCCGAGGCCGGGTCGCTCAACGCCATTCTCGGCCGCTTCGCCGCGCTGCCGCCGCCGGGCAAGCTCGCCGCCGAGGGCGCGGCGATCCAAACCTGGTTCGCCCAGCTCGACCGGCTGGCGGTGCTGGAGGCGCTGGCCAAGGCGGCGCCCGGCGCCGAGCTCGCCGCGGCTGCGTTGGCGGCGATGCGCGCAACCTCGCCGACGACCCAGGCGATCGCCTTGCGCCAGATTGCGCTCGCCGCCGACCACAGCCTCGAGGAAACGCTGCGGGTCGATTTCCGCATCGCTTCGCGCATCTGTCGCGCCGAAGACATGTACGAGGGCGTGCGGGCGACGATCGTCGACAAGGACCACGCTCCGCGCTGGCGCCCCGGGCCAGGCGAGCCGATCGCCGAGGCGGCGATCGACGCCTATTTCGCGCCATTGCCGCCGGCCGACGAGCTGACCTTTCCGGAGCCTGCCCGGTGGTGAAGACGACGATGCGCCAGAGCGTCGACGGCGTGACGCAGATCGTCGAGCGGGCGACCCCGGGCGCTTACGGCGCCGTCGCCGGCCTGCGCGGAAAGTTCCATTGGAGCGACGCGCTGGTCTGGTTCATGCGCGCCATCGCCTGGCTGTGGGTCGCCAAGGGGTTGTTCAACTGGGGCTTGGTGCTCGGCGCGTTCTCGCGTTACGGCGACTTCGCGACGCTGTCGCGCTCGCTGCAAGGTTCGATCGTTTTCTTCGCCGCGGTCGATCTGCTCGCCGCCGTCGGCCTTTGGCTCGCCGCGCCGTGGGGCGGCGTGCTGTGGCTTCTGTGCGTGTCGATCGAGACCGTGTCGCCGGCGCTCGGCGTGCGCGGCGGGGCGGGCGGCGCGCTCGGCGTCGGGCTGAACGTCGTGCTGGTCGCGCTCTATTTCTTTCTCACTTGGCGCGCCGGTCAGGAGCGCGCGTGAGCGCCTTCGCGCGCCGCTCTTAACGGTCTGCAAAGGTCAACAAACCATTTGATTTAGTTCAAGTTTACCGTCTCTAGTAAACCTTGGATTCAGCCTGACTCTTAAACTCGTCTTCATGGGGCTGAGCTACTGTCGACGTCATCAAAGGACCGAATAATAATCTCGGCCTGGGACAGTCGAACAGTCGGGTGTGACATGACCAACCTTGCGAAGACAGAAGAAAGCGTCTCGCGATCGGCGCGAATTTCTACCGTTCGCCCAGCGTATCTCGAGACCCTGACGATGGTCGAGCGGCTGCATCGCCGCCTTCTCGACGTTATCAAGGACGAGTTCGATCGGCGCGGCCGCTCCGATGTCAATGCCGTGCAGGCGCTGCTGCTGTTCAATATTGGCGACAAGGAGCTGACCGCTGGCGAGTTGCGCACGCGCGGCTACTATCTCGGCTCGAACGTCTCCTACAACGTCAAGAAGCTGGTCGAGATGGGCTATCTCCATCACGCCCGCTCGCGCATCGACCGCCGCTCGGTCCGCATCAGCCTGACCGACAAGGGCGAGGAGGTACATCGCATCATCACCGGGCTCTACGAAAAGCACGCGACCACGGTTGAGCAGATCGGCGGCGTCATGGCCGACGACTTCGCCCGCATGAACGTGTCGCTGGCGCGGCTCGAGCGCTTCTGGACCGATCAGATCAAATACCGCCTGTGACGCGAGCGGGCTTAAGGCCCCAAGCGCGTCGCGGCTGAGCTGTCCCGGTTGCGCGATTGGATCGGCAAGGGCGCCCTCTGTGGGCGCCCTTTTTTATTGCCCATGTTCACGCTTGCGTGCGAGCGGCGACCGGCCATAAATTCGCCCGAAGCGTCGGCGAGTTACCGGAAGGGCAGGGTCGTCGCGTTCGAATCGCGAGCCGGCCCGAAGACGCGAATGCGGCGCGGGGGGCGACGGCCACGAACGGCGTTTGTCGCGGTACATCAAGGGGCTTGGCCTGTTCATGACGGGAACTCGGTTTGCGCGCGTCGATCGGCGCGCTTTTCTTTCCGGCGTCGCAGTCTGCGCCTTCGCTGGCGCGACCTTCGCCCCCTTGGCGGCCCGGGCGCAGCAGGCCGACGACGATCAGGCCGAGTGGCGCCAGAGCTACGAGACCTCCGATCGCGTCTCGATCGGGCGTGAAAGCACGCCGACGATGTCGCCGGCGACGGTCGACGCCACGGGAAAGGCGATCGAACTCTACCGGAGCATCGTTTCTCGCGGCGGCTGGAATACGGTTCCGGCTGGCGAGCTGAAGATCGGCTCGAAGTCCAGAGCGGTGCAGGCTTTGCGCCAGCGCCTGATCGCGTCAGGCGATCTCGACCAGGTGGCGGGCATGGGGCCGGTGTTCGATTCTTTCGTCGACGCCGCGGTCAAGCGCTTCCAGGTCCGCCACGGGCTCAATCCGACCGGCGACGTCAACGACGCAACGCTCGCCGAGCTCAACGTGCCGGCCGAGGCGCGCCTGCAGCAGCTCCAGACCAATATTGTCCGCCTGCGCGCCTATTCGGGCGACCTCGGTCAGCGGTTCGTCATGGTCAACATTCCAGCGGCCCAAGTTGAGACGGTGGAAAACGGCGTCGTTCATTCGCACCACGCCGCCGGCGTCGGCAAGATCGACCGCCAGTCGCCGATCATGCAGACCAAGGCGACCGAGGTGAATTTCAACCCGTTCTGGACCGTGCCGCCGTCGCTGATCAAGAAGGACCTCATCCCCAAGATGCAGGCCGACCCGAGCTATCTGACCGACGAGAAGATTCGCGTCTTCAACAAGGAAGGCCAGGAAGTTTCGCCGCAGTCGATCAATTGGAACAGCGATGAGGCGACCCATTACAAGTACCGCCAGGATCAGGGCGCCGATCTCAACTCACTCGGCTTCGTTCGCATCAACATCCCCAATCCTTACGGCGTCTACATGCACGACACGCCGTCGAAGGGCGTGTTCGGCGACGACTTCCGCTTCGTCTCGTCGGGCTGCGTGCGCGTGCAGGACGTGCGCGACTATGTCGCCTGGCTGCTCGAGGACAATCCCGGCTGGGGCCGCGATCAGATCGACGAAGTGATCCGCTCCGGCGACCGCGTCGACGTCAAGCTGACGACGCCGGTGCCGGTCTACTGGGTCTATGTCACCGCCTGGGCGACCCCGGATGGGATCGTGCAGTTTCGCCCCGACATCTATCAGCGCGACGGCGCCGGGCCCGGCCCGCTCGCCTCAGCCGTTCCCGCCCAGCCGCTCGCCCTGCCGCAGGACTGAGCCGCTCTATCCGAACAGGCCGGTCGCCTTCGCGTAATAGATGAGGGCGATCGTCTTGGCGTCGCGAATGGCGCCGGAGGCGATCATCGCCTCGGCCTGCTCGTAGCCGATCTCGACGACCTCGATATGCTCGTCGGCGTCGACGCCGCCGCCGCCGGCGACGCGGTCGCTCGCGCTATAGGCGGCGACGAAACAGCCGATCGTCTCAGTGAGCGCGCCGGGGCTGGTGAAGGCGTCGAAGGCATGGCGCGCCGCCGCGATCCGCACGCCCGTCTCTTCCAAAGCTTCGCGCCGCGCGCAGGTCTCGGGATCGTCGCCGTCGAGCATTCCGGCGCACGCTTCGAGCATCTCCGGCGTCCCGTCCGCAAGGTAGGCGGCGAGGCGGAACTGCCTGACCAGCGTCACGACGCGGCGCGCCGGGTCGTAGAGCAGCACCGCAGCGGCTGCGCCATGATGGTAGATCTCGTGGTCGAGAACGCGTCGCGCGCCGTCGTCTTCCTCGATCTCGGCGCGGGTGCGGGTGAGGCGGAAACGCCCGTCCGCCAGCGTCTCCTGCGCGATCACGCGCACGCTCTTGGCCATCGTTTCCGGCTCCGGGTTGCGGCTCGCTGCTTCGTTCGTGCGCCTCAGACTCCGAACTGCTCGCGCAAGGTCCGCTCGTCGAACGGATGGCCAGCGTCGTGCAGCAGGATCAGCGATGTGGCGAAGTCGGTTTCGACGTCGACGCGCATGACGTCGCGAATTTCGATGTGGTCGGCGGCCGCGGCGACCGGCCGCTTGTCGTGTTCCAGGATCTCGAACGCAACCTTCGCCCCTTCGGGCAGCAGGGCGCCGCGCCAGCGCCGCGGCCGGAAGACGCAAATCGGCGTCAGCGCCATCAGCCGCGATCCCCATGGCAGGATCGGGCCGCTAGCGGAAAGATTGTAAGCGGTCGAGCCGGCCGGCGTCGCCACCAGCACGCCATCGGCGACCAGCTCCGGGAGCCGCGCCCTGCCGTCGACCAGGATCTCGATCTTGGCCGCCTGGTACTTCTGCCGCCACAACGACACTTCGTTGATCGCCCGGGCGGTCATTTCCTGGTCGTGCACGTCGCGCGTGCGCATCAGCAGTGGATGGATGATCGAAGGCTGCGCGACCGCCAGCCGGGCGCGCAGGCCGCGCTCGGAATAGTCGTTCATCAGAAAGCCGAGGGAGCCACGATTCATGCCGTAGACCGGCTTCGGCGCCGACATCGTCCGATGCAGGGTCTGCAGCATCGTGCCGTCACCGCCCAGGGCGACAATGACGTCTGCCTCCTCAAACGGAATGTCGCCATAGCGGTCGACGAGCTTCAGGCGCGCCGCCTCGGCGTCCGGCGCGGTGGAAGAGACGAAGCTGATCGCCTGATACTTATCCTCGTCCGACAGCTTCTCGTCCATGCCGGCCCCTTTTCGCCGCAGCGAGGAATAGAGGAACGGCGCTCCTGCGTAAACTCCACGCCTGCCGTGGCGAACGGTCGCCGCAGGCGCGAGGCTCAGGCGGAGGATTGGGCCGGCGCTGGCG
>JBEKVR010000174.1:0-9826 GCA_049513815.1 Roseiarcus sp.
CGCACGCTCTATACGCTGCAGATGATGCTGCACTATTTCAAGGAGGCGAGCGAAGGCCAGGCCCTGCTGGTGCGCTGCCACCTCCTCGAGCACGACGACAAACGCATGCGCGTCTGGCTCGACATGAAGGCGGGACGGGAGGGCGCAAGTCTCGCCGCCAGCGAGCAATTGCTGCTTTCGGTCGAACAGGGCGCGGACGGCCCGCGCGCCGCGCCCTGGCGCGCTGAAACCATGGCCGCGCTCGACGCCCTCGCCAACGCCCAGCGCGGCCTCGAACATCCGCCGCTGGCGGGGCAGGGGGTGGCGCTGAAGCGGAGGTAGATGCGGCCCGACGACAGCGACCGCCCCTTCCCCCCTTGCGGGGGAAGGTGGACGCGCGAAGCGCGGCCGGATGAGGGGTCGCGCCGCAAGGCGCGTTGCTTTCGCGTCAGCGGGAGCTTGCCGATTTATACCATATGAAATGTCACAGATCGCGGCTATACTGATAAAAGCGCCTGACGGTGCGACCCCTCATCCGTCGGCCTTCGGCCGACACCTTCTCCCGCAAGGGGGGGAAGGGGCGCTCTCCTACCGCGAAAACTTCTTGTACTTCAGCCGGTGCGGGATGACGCTGTCGATCCCCAGCCGCCGCTTCTTATCCTCTTCGTAGTCGGCGAAGTTGCCCTCGAACCACTCCACATGCGAATCGCCCTCGAAGGCGAGCATGTGGGTGGCGATGCGGTCGAGGAAGAAGCGGTCGTGGCTGATGACGACCGCGCAGCCGGCGAAGTCGAGCAGCGCTTCTTCCAGCGCGCGCAGGGTGTCGACGTCGAGGTCGTTGGTCGGCTCGTCGAGCAGCAGCAGGTTGGCGCCGGCCTTGAGCATCTTGGCCAGATGCACCCGGTTGCGCTCGCCGCCCGACAGCATGCCGACCTTCTTCTGCTGGTCGGCGCCCTTGAAGTTGAAGGCGCCGCAATAGGCGCGCGAATTGATCTCGCGCTTGCCGAGATAGAGGATGTCGTTGCCGCCGGAGATTTCCTCCCAGACGTTCTTCTTGTCGTCGAGCGCGTCGCGCGACTGGTCGACGTAGCCGAGCTGCACCGACTCGCCGATCTTGATCGCGCCGGAGTCCGGCTTGTCCTGGCCGGTGATCATGCGGAACAAGGTGGTCTTGCCGGCGCCGTTGGGGCCGATGACGCCGACGATGCCGCCGGGCGGCAGCTTGAACGACAGCTTGTCGATCAGCAGGCGGTCGCCGAAGCCCTTCGACAGATTGTCGAACTCGATGACGTTCTGGCCCAGCCGCTCGGCGACCGGAATGACGATCTGGGCGACGGTCGGCGCCTTCTCGGACTGCTTCTTGACCAGCTCGTCGTAGGCCTGGATGCGCGCCTTCGACTTGGCCTGGCGGGCCTTGGGCGAGGCGGCGATCCACTCGCTTTCCTCGGCGAGCGCGCGCTGGCGCGCGGCGTCCTCGCGGCCTTCCTGCTCGAGCCGCTTCTGCTTCTGCGTCAGCCACGAGGAATAATTGCCCTCGTAGGGAATGCCGCGGCCGCGATCGAGCTCGAGAATCCAGCCGGTGACGTTGTCGAGGAAGTAGCGGTCGTGGGTGACGATCAGGATCGCGCCCGGATACTGGCGCAGGTGGCCTTCGAGCCAATTGACCGTCTCGGCGTCGAGGTGGTTGGTCGGTTCGTCGAGCAGCAGCAGTTCGGGCTGTTCGAGCAGCAGCCGGCACAGGGCGATACGGCGGCGCTCGCCGCCCGACAGCGAGTCGACGTCGGCCTCGTCGGACGGGCAGCCGAGCGCGTCCATCGCCTGCTCGACCCGACTGTCGAGATCCCACAGGCCCTTGGCCTCGATCTCGTCCTGCAGGCGGGTCATCTCGTCCGCCGTCTCGTCGGAGTAGTTCATCGCCAGTTCGTTGTAGCGGTCGAGGATCGCCTGCTTGTCCTTGACGCCGAGCATGACGTTGCCGCGCACGCCGAGATCGGGGTCGAGATGCGGCTCCTGCGGCAGATAGCCGACCCGCGCGCCTTCGGCGATGAAGCCTTCGCCGGTGAATTCGGGGTCGAGGCCGGCCATGATGCGCAGCAATGTCGACTTGCCCGAGCCGTTGACGCCGAGCACGCCGATCTTGGCGTCCGGATAGAACGACAAGTTGATGTTTTCGAGCACCTTCTTGCCGCCGGGCCACGTCTTGTTGAGGCCCCGCATGTGATAGATGAACTGGCGGCCGGCCATGGGCGAAACGTCCTTCAAGCGAGGGGAAAAGCGGGCGCCTGACCTAGCAGGGGCCCGGCGGCGAGACAAGCTCAAGGCCAGGAAAGCTGGTTCTTCGGCAGGCGGCCGCTCGGATCGAAGACGGCCACCCGATGGGGCCGGCGGTCGCTCCAGTCCCATAGCACGAGGTTGACGTCGTCGCTTGTCGCCTCGCGCACGTAGCTCGGCGCAAGAATACCCGCCGCGCCGGCGGCGATCAGCCGCTCGGCGAGACGCCACGAAGCGGGCGTGCGGCCGGCGGCGGCCTCGGCGAACCACGGGCAATCCATTTCCTCGGAGTCGACGCCGGCCGTCGCTCGCGCCGGCGCCGTGCGCAAATCGACAATGTCTTCGCAATCGACTTCGTATGTGCAGAGCACGCACGGCTCGAATTTGCGCGCGAAGCCCTGGCTGGATTCCTTGATCGCCGTGATCGGGTCAAGCGCGAGATAGAGCGCGGGCGCGCCCTTCGGGTTGAAGCGCCCGCCGTGGACAGCGGCGCCCCCGCCCGACAACGGCTTGAACGACCAGCGCGGATTGTGGGCGCGATACGCCGCTCCCTGGAACCTCACGCAAACCCGCCAAGGGCGATCGAGTCGAGATAGTCGCGCAGCGCGGCGGCCTGACCAGACTTGACCAGCGACTCGGCGGTGCGGTCGCCGAAAGCGGGGATGGGCTCGCCGCGATACCACGCGACCGCTTGCGTCCGCCCCCCTGCCCAAGCGGCTACGCGCGTCAGGATCTCGGCCATCTCGGCAAGGCGCGTCACGGTCTTCGCCGCGCTGGCGCGACGCGTCTTGTAGAGCGCTTCCGGCCTGAGCCCGACGGTTTCAGCGAGCTGCTTCTTCGACAGGCCGAGGTCCATCACAAAGCTCCATGGTGGAGCTGCCTCTCGCTGACGGACAGGCGCGCGTTTTCGCGGCGGCTTGGCCTTCGGCGCCGGTTTCTTGGGGGCGACTGACGGCATTGCCCGTTCCTTTACCCTATTCTTAGGGCATATTATGGGGTCTGGCGGTCGGCGGCGCAAGCGCGAAGCCGCGCCCGGCCCCCAGAGCGTGCTGCGTTTAGGTCACCTCAGACCTCATCCTGAGCCGCCCGCGCAGCGGGCGAGTCGAAGGATGATCCAGCGTGCGGCGACAGACGCGCGCTCTGGACCCGTCCTTCGAGGCCGCTTCGCGGCGCCTCAGGACGAAGGGCGCAGGCGGTAAGCGATTCCGAGCAAACGCCGCGTGCTCTAGAAAAGCGACGCCAGGCGTCGAACGCCTTCCGTAATCGCCGCCGGCTCCGGCAGCGAAAACGACAATCGGATCGTGTTCGCGCCGCTGCCGTCGTGAAAAAACGCGCCGCCGGGGACGAAGGCGACCTTGACGTCGCGAACCGCGCGTTCGAGCAGTTCAGCGCCGGACATGCTCTCGGGCAACGTCGCCCAGACGAATAATCCACCTTGCGGCTTGGTCCAGCGCACGGATTTCGGCATATGCGCATCGAGCGCGGCCAGCATCGCGTCGCGCTTGACGCGGTAGCTCTTGATCGCCGCCTCGATGAGGGCACCCTGCCGCGTTTCCGCGAGTCGATGCATCACCATCTGATTGATGACGGAGACGTTGAGGTCGCTCGCCTGCTTGACGAGCACGAAGCGGCGGATCAACGCGCGCGAGGCGCAGACCCAACCGACGCGCAGGCCCGGCGCGATCGTCTTGGAGAATGTGCCGAGATAGACGACGCGCGAGGCGTCGAGCGAGCCGACCCGGGCGACGTCGAGCGCCTGAATCGACGGCACAGCCGCGCCTTCGAAGCGCAAGGCCTGATAGGCGGTGTCTTCGAGAACGGGAATGTCGAGTTCGTCGGCGAGCGAAAGCAAGGCGCCGCGAGCCTCCGACGTCAGGGTCTCGCCGGTGGGATTGGCGAAATCCGGCACCACATAGGCGAATTTCACTTGTCCGCCTGCCGCCGACGCCGCTTCGCGATAGGATTGCGGCGTGCGATTGCCATGCTCGGGCCGCAGCGTGTCGTAGCGCGGCTCGTAGGCCGAGAAGGCTTGCAAGGCGCCAAGATAGGTCGGCGCGGTGACGAGGGCGGTGTCGTTGGGGCTCAACAGCAGCTTGCCGGCGAAATCGAGCGCCTGCTGCGAGCCGCAGGTGACGACGATGTTGTCCTGTGTCGCCGGCACGCCGAGCTTGGCCATATGCGCCGCAATCCAGCGCGTCAGCGGCGGGTAGCCCTCGGAAACGGAATATTGCAGCGCGACCGACGCCGACGCCGGCGAGGCCAGGGCGTCCGCGTAAGCCTTGGCGGCCTCGGCGGCGGGAAAGAGTTTGGGATCGGGAATGCCGCCGGCGAACGAAATGACGCCGGGTTGATCGAGCAGCTTCAACAGCTCGCGAATTTCCGAGGCTTTCATACGCTCGGCGCGGCGCGCGTAACGCGGTTCCCACGATTCGAGCTTGGACGGAGACAATTTGCGCTCCCTGCCGAGAGAGGATAATAGGACAGCAATGCTGCCATAAACGCAAGTAGGGATCTGCCGATCGGGGAGAGAAGTCAATAGCGCGCATCGATCGAGACATTAGGGCCGGTCACGGACCGCTCTGCCCTCTCGCGTCGGCCTACTCCGGCGCGCTGGCGAAACGGGCGGCGGCGCTTTCGAGCGCGGCGCGCGCCTCGGCGCCGAAGCCGCCGAAAAGCTGCTGCGCCAAGGTCTTGCGTTGGGCGGCGGCGACCTCGTAAAGGCGCGCCTCGCCACGCGCGGCGAACAGCAATTCGTCGCTGGTCGCCAGCGCGTCGACGAGACCGAGGCCGAGCGCCTCGCTCGCCAGCCAGACGTCGCCCTCGCCGACCTTGGCGATGTCGAGGCTGGGCCGGCGCTCCTGGACGAAGCGCTTGAACGCTTCGTGGGTCGCGTCGAGCTTGCCGCGGAAATGCTCGCGCCCCTGCGGGGTGATCTCGCCGAGGACCGAGACGCTGCGCTTGTACTCGCCGGCGGTGATTTCCTCGTAGTCGATGTCGTTGCGTTTCAGCAGGCGGTGGAGGTTGGGGATCTGCGCGACGACGCCGATCGAGCCGACCAGCGCGAACGGCGCGGCGACGATGCGGTCGGCGGCGCAGGCCATCAGATAGCCGCCGCTCGCCGCCACCTGGTCGACGCAGGCGGTCACTTTCACCTTGCGGCCGGTGAGCCGCATCACTTCGGCCGCCGCCAGGCCATAGCCGGTCACCGTGCCGCCGGGGCTTTCGACCTTGAGGACGACCTCGTCGGTCTCCGGCCGCGCGACCGCGAGCACCGCGTCGATCTCAGCGGCGAGCCGGCGCACCGCCCGCGCCCGCAAGTCGCCCTTGAAGTCGAGGACGAAGATGCGCTTCTGCGCCGCGCGCGCGCCCGACTTCTGCGCCGCCTTAGCGAGCATGCGGCGCGCCTTGGCGACCGCCTTCAGCGCCTTCTTGTCGAGCAGGCGCGCGTTGATCGCGTCGGCCATGGCGTCGTAGCGTTCGTCGAGCGACCGCACGGTGAGCCGCGGCCCGTCCGGCTCGCCGCCGCGCATTCGTCCGGCGATCAGCGCGACGAAGGCGACGAGCGCGGCAAACGCCACGACAATCAGCGCCGCCTTCAGCGCGAAATCGGCGATATCCAACCAGAACGCCATGCGAGAGTTCCCGTGCATGCGCGGAGGAGCGCGACATTGGGGCGCGCCCCGGCGCTAGACCGGGTGAGTACCACGGCGCGTCGAGAGCCGCCACGGACGGGCGAACGCCGTGATCCTCGCCGACCGGCGCCGCGTCCGCCAGAGCGGCGCGGCGCGGCGTCAATCCCGTCGCGCTCGACGCAAATCAGCGTTTGGTCGACTGCCGCCACGCCTATGCCGTAAGTCGCGCGGTCAGGCGGAAGCCATCACGAATGTTCAGCGCCATCAGCGTGAGATTAACTGCGCCGGCGACAAGCTCGACCGCTTGAATGGTATAGAACGAGGCGCCGAACTGCCCGCGCGATGCGAGCATCGCGAGATAGAGCGCGCACGGAATCAAAATCAGTAGACCGTTCCCGGCGATGAACGGCATCCGGCGCTTTTTCGCCAGAATTCTTCCGTTTGGAGAAGCGCCAGCCATTCGGAAACCGGACGCCCCGGTGATGATCAGTGCCGGTACGAGGATCAGGAACCCCCACGGGATCGCCTGCTTCACGGCGGAGATCGCCTGGAGCGAACCGGACAGTTCCGACAGCACGGTCGAGGTCCAGAACGTGAGGATTGTCAGGAAACCGATTATCCCCGCAATGGGGTGAATTCGCTTGAGCATCGCTTTCGTTCCCCTTCTGGTGATCCGGGGCGTGTAAGAAATGGGGCGAACGCCGCCTCGCCGCCCTTCGTAGAAATTCGAGCTAAGACGCGACCCGGCGTGCGAAGGTCGGCCGAGCGATCGCCAACGCGCCCGCCAAGAGGAACAGCAGCAGGTTCGCCGCGCCGAACAGGCCCTCGCGGGCGAGGGCGGCGGAAAATTCCGGCAGCACGCGGCCCTGCTCGGCGGAGACGGCGGCCCAGTGCGTCGTCTCGTCAATGGCGGGAAACAGCAGCGTCAGCGCGTTGGCGAAGATAGCGAGGCTGAGGACGAGCTTGACGAGAACCCACGCCGGCGGGCGCGCGCCATAACGCAGGAACGCCATCGCTACGCCCGTCACGGTCATCAGCACGAGGCCGCGCAAAGGCAGAGCGAAGCTGGTCAGGCTGACGAGGACGCGCGCGTCGCTCAGGAACGCCGGGCTCTGCGCTTCGGCGTAACGATCGATGACGATGTCGGCGAGAATGACGCCGAAGAAGACCGCGAGGCCGAGGAAATGTAGGCCGCGCAGAACCAGCAGGGCGGCGCGGCGGAAGCGGGGCGATATGGTTTGCATACATACTATCCCTTCAAAAAAAGGGCGCTTCATCCGCTCAGGGACTCGCGCGCCCGCACCAGCAGGGTCAGGAGTTCGGCGGCTTCCGGCCGCGACAAGGCCGCCGTCGCGCGCCCGTTGACCTCGGCCGCCAACGGCCGCAGCTCGCGGGCCAGTTTGCGGCCAGCGGACGTGAGCGTGACGCGATGGACGCGCGCGTCGTCGGGGTCGATGGCGCGGCCAACCAGGCCCTTGGCTTCGAGCCGCGCGACGACTCCGCCGATCGTCGCCTTGTCCATGCCCTGCGATTGGCCGAGCTCCTTTTGCGGCCAGCCGTCGCGCTCCAGCAGGCGCATCAGCGTCGCCCACTGCGGCGCGGTCAGCCCGCTCGAGGCGAGCCGCGCTTCGATCGCGGAGCGCATCGCGCCGGCGAGGCGATTGACCTGGAAGCCGAGACTTTCGTCGAGGGACCACATGACGATAGTATGTACACATACCATCTTCGCGTCAAGCGGCGGCGCGCCGGGCCGCCGGCCGCAGTCGGTCGAGGATCGGAACGGCCGCGCTTGAAGAATCGCTCAGCGCGCGCGATCAGGACCGCGAAATCTCATCGTGACGGCGACCGGAAACGATGTCGCGCAGCGAACGAAGCGTTTCATCGCCCAGCGTGAACGTTCGTTGCAATTCCTGCGATGCGGATTTGGCGCGCTCGCTCCGCGCGGCCTCTGCGGTCTCGCTCGACAGGCCGCGCAATTCGTCTTGCAGCGCCTGGGCCGAGGCGTAGAAGCTCGCCGACAATCGCGCCAGATGAGCGCCGAGCAACGCCATCCACCCAGCGTCGGCGCGATAGCTGAGCGTCGGCAGCGCAGGAAGGCTCGGCGCCAGGCCGCCTTCGCCGCAATGGGCGAGCGCGGCTTCGAGATCGTGCGTCTCGAGTAAGGTCAGAGTTTCGCTGATCTCGCCGATCAGACCGCCCGCAAGGGCGCGACGCGCTGCGCGCACGCCGCATGTCGCCGCGATCGCAGCGACGAACAATGCCACAACGCCCCAAATGAGGCTCATCCCGACCCTCCCATGTCGGAATACAGGCGCAGGAATTCAACGCCTATTTCGCGTTGGGAGCAAGCCGGCGCAGCGCCGCGGCGCGGCGCCCTCGCGCGGCGGTCAGATCACGTAGGATTTGAGCGGCGGGAAGCCGTTGAAGCCGACGGAAGCGTAGGTCGTCGTGTAGGCGCCCGTCCCTTCGATCAGCACCTTGGCGCCGATCTCGAGGCTCACCGGCAACATGTACGGGTCTTTCTCGTACAGCACGTCGACCGAGTCGCAGGTCGGACCGGCGATCACGCAGGGCGACATGACGTCGTCGTCACAGTCGGTGCGGATGGGGTAGCGGATCATCTCGTCCATCGTCTCGGCGAGGCCGTTGAACTTGCCAATGTCGAGATAGACCCAGCGGCGCGGATCGTCCTGAGACTTGCGTGAGATCAGCACCACTTCCGCCTCGATGATTCCGGCGTTGCCGACCATGCCGCGGCCCGGCTCGATGATCGTCTCCGGAATGCGGTTGCCGAAGTGCCGGCGCAAAGCGCGGAAGATCGTCTGGCCATACATCCGCACGCTTGGCGTCGGTTTGAGATAGCGGGTCGGAAAGCCGCCGCCGAGGTTGAGCATCGACAGCTGGATTCCGCGCTCGGCGAGTTCCTTGAAGATCGTCGCCGAGGCCTTCAGCGCCCCGTCCCAGGCGCGCGGGTTGGGCTGCTGCGAGCCGACGTGGAACGACAGGCCGTGAGCAATGAGGCCGAACCGATGGGCGCGCTCGAGCACCATCACCGCCAGTTCGGGCGCGCAGCCGAATTTGCGCGACAGCGGCCATTCGGCGCCGGCGCCGTCGCAAAGGATGCGGCAGAACACCTTCGAGCCCGGCGCGGCGCGCGCGATCTTGTCGACTTCCGCTGCGCTGTCGACGGCGAACAGGCGCACGCCAAGCGCGTAGGCGCGCGCCACGTCGCGTTCCTTCTTGATCGTGTTGCCGTAGCTGATGCGATCGGGGCTCGCGCCGGCGGCGAGCGTCTGCTCGATCTCGGCGACCGAGGCGGCGTCGAAGCACGAGCCGAGCCGGGCGAGCAGGTCGAGGATCTCGGGCGCCGGGTTGGCCTTGACCGCGTAGAAGACGCGGGTGTCGGGCAGCGCCTTGGCGAAGGCGAAATAATTGTCGCGCACGACTTCGAGGTCGACGACCAGGCGTGGCCCGTCGTCCTTGGTTCGGGCGAGGAAGTCCTTGATGCGATCCGTCATGTCGGCGCCTCCGTCGAGCGGTCGCGATGCCGCCGGGCAAGAGCTTCAGGATCGTCGGCGATGCGCATGGCGGACCGCGCTGTGGAGACGCGAACCGTTGGCGTTGACCCGCCGCCGAGGCCGCACGCCTCGCGCTCGACGCGGCGTAAGAGCCGCGGCGGGCGCGCGTTGCGCGACCAGATGCTGCGCCGTAGCTGCTTGGGCCTCACAGGCCAAAGGCCTGCGCCGCTCTCACAGCCATCGTTTGGAGGGGAGGAATCCCTTCCGCACGCCCGGCAAGATAGACAAGCCTCTTCGGTAAGCCGACCTTTGGAGGGTCGGCAGAGACCAAAAAAGCCCGGTCCGTCGTTGCTTCAAGTCGCGTCCCCCGTTTGGCGGGGTACGCCGGTTCGCCTCCGGCTGCCGGTCTTTGCACCGGCGGTTAAC
>JBEKVR010000175.1:0-9766 GCA_049513815.1 Roseiarcus sp.
TCTTCGCCTTGAACGCCGCATCAAACTTCTTGCGTGACTTCGTCATTTCTCGCTCCATCGGTTGCGACAGAGCAGGACATTTCACACCTTAGCCAATGGTCCTAAATCCGGGGGCCAGTTCATTTCGACGAGCCCGGTTTCGCCGTTCTTTGCATCCACCAGCATGTAGCCGTTCAGATAGGTGCCGCTGTTGTCGAGCGAGATGGTGCGGAAAAAGTCGTCGATGGACGCGGAGAACTGCTCCGCCAAGGCCGCTCGCCAAAAGATCCAAAGTCCGTCCGGCTTGACCTCGCTGCGATCCATGCGGTGCGTGGTTTCGTTGAACATCATCCCCTTGTTGTTGAATCCGAAATCCGTGGCCGATCCGATCAACCCGGGCGTGGCGGCATTGACCGTCATCAGGTCGTTGTTGATGGCCAAAGTCATATTCATGGTTTGGGAAAGAAAACCCATCCACGAATTGTGAGTGAGGATGACTTCCGTGCCGGTCCGTTTCAGGAAGGCCGAGCATTTTTCGGGGCGGGCGGCTGGTTTTCCCTCTTCTTTCAAATGGGCAAGGACGTCTCCCAAGTCGTTGTAAGCGTTTACGTAGTACACATCCATGAAACTGAGCGTTGGTGTCTCGTACCCCAGACTCAGTTCACCTTCTTTGAAATAACTATCATCAGGAAGCCAGGCGCCAGAGAAATCAAGAGCTGCGGGTTGCGGGATGCTTGCGCCGTGATAGATGCCAACCATGCGGAACAACAGCCGTTTCAGTCGCCGCGCTACGTCGGGATCGGTAGACGGCGCTTTTATATACTGGATCGTGGCGCTGTAGTTGCCCTTCAGCAAACGCGCAGCCCTTTCCAGCTCGTCGCGCCCGGGGCTGGGCTGCCTCGGGAAAGCGTGAGTAGGATCCGTCAGGTAAGAGAGATTCCAGGAATTGTCCCGCGCGGAAAGAATGCCCTTGGCTTGCAACCGGCCTTGCACGAATCCGGCTCGGTATTCGGCTTTCAGATCGTTGCTGTCTCTGGAAACAACGGTCAAATTCACAATGTTGTCGATAGTCTCGGTGACGCCGGAAGCCTGGGCGTCCAGAGAGTAGACTACGCGGTGGGGCGTTTTGGCGAGCGCACCGTGCGAGATGGGCGCGGCAAGCGCAAGGAGGAGCGGAATCAGTATATGTTTTCCAGGCCACATAGCGTGCATCTCCAGAAAAGCAATCCTACCCGCGACTCTCCGGACGGACTCCAAAGATGGCGGAATTCACCCACCGCCGCGGTTCGTCGCGACGATCGCCAAGAGCATCGCGGCGAGAAACTCTTCCGGGTCTGACCACGCATGCTTCGAAATTACCCACGGATCGGCGTTCCGAATGTTTGCATCCTCGCCTGCATCTCCGGGCTCAGTTGCTTTACGAGTTCCGCATTGTACGAACCCGTCGGCTTCAGAGGCGGCGGGCTCTGGGCGAGCTTGTTGGCGCCGTAGATCTGAGCCGACGCGATCGCGTAAGACCGCGAAGCCGCCGCGGGCGTTCCTTCCCTGACGGCGGGATCCACGTCGGTGGCGAAGATCGAGATCGTGTTGTCGCTGTTTCGCACAATCTCGAACGTACGGAACTGCTGCGGGAAATCCCGAAGCGACGCCGTTTCGACTTGCCAGAACCCAAGCTCAGGCCGCGCCGGGTCAGGCGACTTGAAGGCGGTGATTGTATTGTAGTGGCGGTGCCCGGCGGCCCACAGAATGAGATTCGGATATTGGTGAAGCGTCGCAAAAAGCTTCTCTTCCGAGACATATGCGGCTGAATTCCAGCCGACAAAAGAGCTCGGCGGCTCTACGCCAATCGGAATATGCGCGGCGATGACCATCAGTTCATCGGCGGCCTGACCGTCCGCAAGCTCTTTCACCAGCCAGTTAAACCGCCTTTCGTCGAGCGAGCCGTGACCATAGCCGGGGGACGTGGTTTCCGAATGCGGCGGATTGATATCTTGATCCGTCTGGGTGTCGTCGAGGACGATGACTTTGAGCGGCAAGTCGGACTTCGGACGGAAGCTGTAGCAAGCGAAGTCGTTGGCGACGTTGTCCGGACCGAAGCCGTGACCGACGGGGTTTGACGACGTCGTAAGAAACTCATTCATCCATTGCTTTCTCAGCAGCGAACGGCGGTTCTCATCCGCGACAACCTTCGGCGGAGTTTTGAAATTGCCGACGGGTCCCGCGCCGACGACGTCGCCATAGACGGTCGAACCGTCGAGCGCGCCCATATAGAATTCGCGGTTATTGATGCCGTCGGGTTCGACGAAAATGTCTCCCAGCGCGAGGATGTCCTCGCCGACGTAGGTCTGTCTTATGTGATCCGTGACGGGGGCCGTCCCCATCCAGAAGTGATCGTGATTGCCGAGGGTTTGATACCACTTGATCGACTTGTCGAGCCCGGCCGCCTGATAGGGCTTTTGATAGTCGATGGCGGAGCCGCCTACGTGAGCGCCGGAGCTCGGCGTGATCACCTTGCCGTCGAGGACGTCGATATACCACCTCAACTCATTGTATTGGGTGTCGTTGCAGGCGTCGCCTAGCGCAATGCCGAAGTCAAACTGGTTGTGGCTGTGCAGCGCGTTGATCGTCTGAACGGCGGCGTCGAGGACATGGGTCGAGTCCAGCATAACCGCCGAATATCCCGGGGAAATTCCGTCTTTGAGACCGAGGTAGATCGCGGAAGAGGGGGATTCCTTGTCAGAGATATGGACGTCGCTGATCGTAAAGAACCTCAGCAACTTCGCGTCGTTCGTGACGGCGGCGCCGGCATACGTCGCAGGGACGATATCGAGCCGTTTCTCATGCTTTAGCGGGGAGCCATAGCGCCAGGCGCCGTAGCCGCACGGCTTGTATTGGGAAACCGCGTCGGGACGAATTTTGACGGAAGGGGTTGGGCCAGGCACGACGGTTCGTTCCGCCGTCGTCGAAACCTTCGTGTCGATCGGGTATTTCTTGGGCCGAGCTTGGATGGTCAAGGCGCCGGCTTTGCCAATTGTCAGGGCGTAGGCTGCAAAGGCTCCGGCTATTCCCCCGAAGTTGCGGCGAGAAATACCCCGCATGCTCAAATCCCCCTAAAGTGACCATGCCCGATGGCCGCGACGGAAGACGGATGGGCCATTCGAGCTAGGCTTTCGTTGGTCTCCAAGTCGTTAAGGTTTGGGTTTCGGTCGCGTCGCGAAGTCTCTGCGAGGTTCTGACAAAGGCGGCCAAGAGCGACCGCGAATCGTTGCTGTGGGCGGCATTTGCTCGCGTTCCTCGGGTTCGTGGGTCCCGTCCCCGGGCATGGTTGATGCGACGACGTGACTCAGGCGCCGGGGTTGGGTCAGCGAACCTCTTGCCGATCGCCGCTCTCGGCCGGCCCCCTTCGCGTTGCCGAGCGCGCCCCACGCCTGGCCCGGCGGCCGCTTGGTCTCCCGCGTCGAGACCGGAGATCGAGGCGACGAGCCCGCTCGGCCCCATGGGTGGAATCGGACCTCTATGGCTTGCGGCTAACCCGACGCTCGGAGACGCGCGGGATCGCCGGGCTGCAGCGGCGGCGGAATCGTCACTCCATCCGGCGCCGGAACAGCCACGCCGCCGCCGTCAGCGTCACCAACGCAATCAGAACCAGCGGCAGCGTTTGCGAGAGGATTTCGCCGATCGACATGTCGCGCAGGAACACTCCTCGCACCACGACGAGGAAGTAGCGCAGCGGATTGATCGCCGTCACCGGTTGCAGCCACGTCGGCATGTTCTCGATCGGGGTGGCGAAACCGGACAGCAGCGTCGCCGGCACCAGGAACAGGAAGGCGCCGAGGATCGCCTGCTGCTGGGTCATCGACAGCGACGATATGAACAGCCCGACGCCCGCGACCGCCGCCAGATAGACGAGCCCGGCGACATAGAGCATCGGCAGCGGCCCGCGCAGCGGCACGTGGAACATGAAGATCGCGGCGAGCACGTAGAGCGTGATGTGAAAGAGACCAATCAGGATCGGCGGCAGTACCTTGCCAATCAGCACTTCGTGAACGCGGAGCGGCGACACCATCAACTGGTCGAAGGTGCCGAGCTCGCGTTCCCGGGCCACCGACAGCGCCGTCACCAGCAGGCCGATCAGCAGCGCGATCAGCGCAATCAGGTTCGGCACCAGGAACCATTGGTAGGTGAGGTTGGGGTTGAACCAGTTGCGCGCCGCGATCGTCACTTGCGGCGTCGCCCGCGCGCCGCTTGCGGCGGCGGCGTCCTGCGCCACGTTTTGAGCGATTTCGTTGAGATAACCGCCGACGATCTGCGCCGCGTTGGATCGCCGCCCGTCGAGAATGACTTGTAGGTCGGCGCCGGCGCTCGCCGCGATGTCGCGCGAGAAGGTCGGCCCGATGACGACCGCGCCGATCGCCTGATGCATGTCGATCGTGCGACGCACCTGCGCCTCGGATGCGGCGATCGTCACATGGCGAAAGGTCGGCGCGCCCTCGATGCGCTCGATCAGTTCCCGGCTCCAGTGACCGCTGTCGTGGTTGAGCGCCAGAAGGTCGACATTCTTGACCTCGAGCGTCGCCGAGTAGGAAAACACCAGCAATTGAACCAACGGCGGAACGATGATGATGGTGCGCGATTTCGGGTCGCGCAGCACCGCCAGCAGTTCCTTGACGATCAGCGCCTTGAGCCGGGTCCACATCTCAGGCGATCCGCTTTCTGGTGGCGCCCGCCGCGACGGCGAAGAACGCCGCGCCGATCGCCAGCATCGCCGCGATGTCCTGCAGGAACAGCGGCCAGATGTCGCCGGCGAGAAACACCGACTGCAGGCTCGGGATCAGGTAGCGCGCCGGCACGATCAGCGTGAGCCACTGGATCGCCGTCGGCATGGAATCGATCTCGAACAAGAAGCCGGAGAGCAGGAACGATGGCAGGAACGCGCTGATCAACGCCGCCTGCGAAGCGAGAAACTGGTTCTTGGTCGCCGCGGAAATCAGCATGCCCTGGCCGAGCGAAGGAACAAGAAAACTCGCCGCAAGCAGGTAGAAGGCGCCGACCGAACCGCGGAACGGCACGCCGAACAGCCAAACCGCCAGCGCCAGACACAGGGTCGCCGAGGTCATGCCGAGCACGAAGTAAGGCAGCACCTTGCTGGCGAGAAGCTCGATCGCCGTCACCGGCGTCGCCATGATCGCTTCCATCGTGCCGCGCTCCCACTCGCGCGCCACCACCAATGACGTCAGCATCGTGCCGATCAGCGTCATCACGATGGCGATCGACCCCGGCACCAGGAAATTGCGACTGGCGAGCTCGGCGTTGAACCAGACCCGCTGTTGAACGTCGATCACCGGCGCCGACCCGCCGAGTTCGGCGCGCCGCCCCGCCGCCCACGCATTGACGACGCCGGCGGCGTAGTTCTGCACGAAGTTCGCCGTGTTGGTGTCGGCGCCGTCGACGATGACCTGGATGCTTGGGCGGTCTGCGGCGGAAAAGTCGGCGGTGAACGTCGCTGGAATGACCACGATTCCGCGCGTCCGGCCGGCGACGAGCGCGTCCTCGAACTGCCGCCGGTCGCTGCCGACGGTGACCGCGAAATAGCGCGAATGGATGAAGCTCGCCGCCAGATCTTTCGACAACTGCGTCGGATTTTCGTCGACGAGGCTGATGCGCGTCGAGACCGCGTCGAGCGACACCCCGTAACCGAAGATGAAGAGCAGGATCACCGGCAGAACGAAGGCGATCATGATGCTGGAAGGATCGCGCATCACCTGCAGCGTTTCCTTGTGCACCAGCGCGACGAAGCGCATTGCGCGCGACGCGCCGAACAGGGGGGAAAGCAGATTCGTCATGCCGCCGCCTCCCGTTCCGAGCGCTCGACCAGGGCGACGAACGCGTCCTCAATCGTCGGATCGGGGTTAGCGGGGCCCGCGACCCGGGCCTTCAGTTCGTCCGGCGAGCCCAGCGCGATCGACTTGCCGCGATAGATCAGCGAGATGCGGTCGCAATATTCCGCCTCGTCCATGAAGTGGGTGGTGACCAGCACCATAACCCCCTTGCCGACCAGGCCGTTGATGTGCGCCCAGAACTCACGCCGCGTGATCGGATCGACGCCCGAAGTCGGCTCGTCGAGGAACAGCGCGTCGGGCTCGTGCATCACGGCGCAGGCCAGCGCCAGCCGCTGCTTGAGCCCGAGCGGCAGTTGCGAGGCCGGCATCGACGCGTAGTCGGCGAGGTCGAACACGTCGACCATCAGCGCGACGCGTTCGCGCCTTTGCGGGCCCTTGAGCCCATAGACGCCGGCGAAGAAGGCGAGGTTCTGCATCGCCGTGAGGTCGCCGTAGAGCGAGAATTTCTGCGCCATGTAGCCGAGCCGATTGCGCGCCTTGGCGCCGTCGCGACGAAGATCGAACCCGGCGACGCGCCCCGTCCCGGCGGTCGGGCGCAGCAGGCCGCACAGCATCTTGAACGTCGTCGACTTGCCGGCGCCGTTCGGCCCGAGGAGGCCGAAGATCTCGCCGCGCGGCGCCGAAAAGGTGATGCCGCTTGCGGCGGTGAAATCGCCGAACTGCTTGGTGAGCCCGTCGGCCACGATCACCGCGCCGGCGCCCGAGCCGTTGATCGTGCGCGAAGCCTCGGCCAGTTTCGAACGTCCGCCCGGCCCGCCGCCCAGCATGTCGATGAAGGCGTCCTCGAAGCGCGGCCGCGTCGCCGCCACATTGGCGCCGAGACGGTCCAGCGTCGCCGGATCGGCGCCCGGCCCCAGCACCAGGCGCACCGCCTCGCCTTGGATGACGCCGTCGATGACGCCCGGCAGGTCGAGAGCCTCGACCAGCTTGGCGCGGCGATCCGTCAGCCCTGAAAGCTTGTAGACGCGTCCCTCGACCCGCGCGGTCGCCTCGCTCGGCCGGCCGGCGAACAGCAGCTTGCCCTTGTCGAGCAGAAGAACCCGGTCGCAGGCCTCGGCCTCGTCGAGATAGGCCGTCGACCACAGCACCCCGACGCCGTCGTTCTTCAGATCCTGCACCATCTTCCACAATTCGCGCCGCGAGATCGGATCGACCCCGACGCTCGGCTCGTCGAGCAGGAGAAGGCGCGGCTTCTTCAGCAGCGCGCAGGCCAGGCCAAGCTTCTGCTTCATGCCGCCGGAGAGTTTACCCGCCAGTCGGGCGGTGAAGCGCTTGAGGTCGGTAAAGGTCAGCAGTTCGTCGAACGCCGCCGGTCGCTCGGCGACGGCGAGGCCGCGCAGGTTGGCGTAGAGATCAAGGTTCTCCTGAACCGACAGGTCCTCGTAAAGCCCGAAGCGTTGCGGCATGTAGCCGATCAGATTCTGGATCGCCCCCGGCTGCTTGCGGCTGTCGTGGCCGAGCACGGTGACGCTGCCCTCCTCCGGAATCATCAGTCCGGTCATCAGCCGGATGAGCGTCGTCTTGCCGGCGCCGTCGGGTCCAACCAGCCCGGTGATCTCGGCGCCCCACACCTGCGCGGTGACGCCGTCGAGCGCCGGCGCCGGCGCGCCAAACCGCTTGCTGACATCCGCCAAAGCGACCAGGACCTCGCGGCCCTCTGTCTCGGCGCTGGCGGTCATGACGCCCCCGCGTCGCCGCCAGCGACGCCCAGCGGCGCCGCGACCGTGACCGGCATGCCCTGTCGTAGCGCCGCGTCGGGATGGTCGACGACCACGCGCAGACGATAGACGAGGTCGGTGCGAAGATCGGGCGTCTCCACCGTCTTCGGCGTGAACTCGGCGACCGGCGAAACGTAGCCAATCGTGCCGGCGTAGGCCTTGCCCGGAGCGCTGTCGGTGAAGATGGACACCTTCATTCCCGGCGCGACTTTGCCGAGATCGGACTCGGACACGTAGGCCCTCACCCACATCGGGTTGGACAGCGCCATCACGTAGGCCGTGGCGCCGGTCGCCACCACCGCGCCGGGTTCGTCGACGCGGGTCAAGATGACGCCGTCGGCCGGCGCGGTGAGCGTCGCGTCCTGCAGCGCAATTTTCGCGCTGGCGAGGTTCGCCGTCGCTGCGGCGAGATTGGCCTGCGCCGCCGCAATGTCCTCCGGACGCGTGCCCTCCTCGAGCAGCTTCAGCGCCTGCCGGGCGCTGTCGAGACTCGCCGCGGCGGCGTCGTGCGACGCCTGCGCCTGGTCGAGGGTCGCCTGGGTGGCGGCGCCGCTCGGCAGCAGGAGTCGCGTCCGCCCAAGCGTCAGTTCGGCGAGCTTGAGGTTGGCTTCAAGCTGAGCGCACTGCGCCTTGGCCTGATCGATTTCTGCGGGCCGCGGCCCTGCGATCGCTTTGTCGAGCGCCGCCTGGAGCGCGGCGACGCTGGCTTGCGCGCCCCTGACCGCCGCCGCCAGGGGCCCGTCGTCGAGGACGGCGAGCGTCTCGCCGGCCTTCACAGCGTCGCCCTCGTCGACGGCCATGGATTTGATTCGCCCGCCGACGCGGAAGGCGAGCTGCACTTCCCGCACGTCGACATTGCCGTAGAGGGTCAACCGACCCGCTGCGGCCGGCGCATCAAAGAAGCGCTGCGGCGCGCCGAAATACCACGCCGCCGCCGCCCCGGCCGCGATCAGCGCGACCAGCGGTATGATGACGCGCCGATTCATTTGGCTCTCTCCTTGACGGGCTGAATGCCGTCGACGATCTCGCGCACGATCGCCTGCACCTTGGCGACGTGCTCCGGCTTGGCTTCGTCCCATCCGAGCTGCGCGACCACCACGGCGTGACCGACCCGGAACATGATGACGCTGCCGATCAGCGCCACGGCGCGCAGCCGCACGCGCTCGCTCGACGGATCTTCATCGAGGATGACGCCGATCAGCGTGCGCAGCGCCTCGAGCATCGGCCCCATCAGGGCGCCATAGAGCCGGTTGAAGACCTCGGTCGGCTGCATCTGCTCGCGGATCATGTACCGCGCCCAGCTCTCGGATTCCTTGCCGACGAACACGACGGCCATGGCCGCGAGAATTGCGGTCAGCAGTTCGCGCGCCTCCTCGACGGCGATCGCCGGCCCGCCGCTTCGCGCCTCGGCCAGCCGGGCGCGCACCCGGTCGCGCGTCGGCCCGAGATAGGCGGTGATGCGTTCGAGAATGTGGTCGGCGACGGCGAGGTAGAGGCTGTCCTTGCCGCCGAAATAGTAGGAAATCGCCTGAAGATTGACGCCGGCGGCCTTGGCGACCGCCCGCGTCGAAGCGCCTTCGAAACCAAGCAGGCCGAAGACCTTGATCGCGGCCTCGATCAGCCGCGCCCTGGCGGCGTCGCCGCGTTCCGGGCCTAAGGGGCGAGAGAGAGTCGGCTCGTCGTTCATGACCCATGACATACATCAATCGTTTGATTGAGTCAAACGATTGATTGAATTTGCCGAAGAGCCTTGGCTCGCCTCGACGACGGTCAGTCGCCGCCTGCTTCCTCTGGCGTGAGAATCGGAGCGTGACGCGCGCCTGTGGCCGGACGCCCAAGCCCGGGGAAAGGGTCAGTTTGAACGGCCGCTTCGCGCCCAAGCACGAACCCGCTCTTCGCGGGATTGCTACTGCGGGCAATGTAGCGAGTTTTCCCTAGAGTCTTGAGCGAGGCGCGGCGGCGCCTTGAGCATGGAGTTCCCTTCATCATGAAAGGAACTCCCGATGTCCGTTTCATCTGTCGAACGCCCCGTCAGCGCGCTGCGGCGGCGCATGCTCGAAGATATGGCGGTGCGCGGCCTGCGATCGGATACGCAGCACGAGTATATTCGCTTTGTTCGCGGCTTCGCGGCCTTCCTTGGACGACCGCCGGATACGGCGACGGCCGAGG
>JBEKVR010000176.1:0-10579 GCA_049513815.1 Roseiarcus sp.
GATGACTTGGAACGGCTGGTTCGGGACCGCAATACCGCCCAGAAGGTGGTTTGGCGGGCGCGGATCGTGCTGTTGGCGGCCGAGGGGCTGAGAGCAGGCGAGATCGCCGCGGCGACGGGCAAGAGCCAGCTGACGGTCCGCCGCTGGCGCCGACGTTTCCTGGCCAAGGGCGTCGCGGGGCTGTTGAAGGACGCCAGCCGTCCGCCGCGCCGCAAGCCTCTGACGGCGGAGAAGATCGCCGAGGTGGTTCACCTGACGCTTCACACGAAGCCGCCGAACGCGACGCATTGGAGCGTTCGCACCCTGGCCCCGGTGGCGAGGCTCTCGCCCAGCAGCATCCAGAGGATCTGGAGCGCACATGGCCTCAAGCCGCATCTGACCAAGACGTTCAAGCTGTCGAACGACAAGCGCTTCGTCGAGAAAGTCATCGATGTCGTCGGCCTCTATCTCGACCCACCGGACAGGGCGCTGGTGCTTTCGCTCGATGAGAAGAGCCAGATTCAGGCGCTGGATCGCACCCAGCCAGGCTTGCCGATGAAGAAGGGGCGCGCCGGAACCATGACGCACGACTACAAGCGCCATGGCGTGACGACGCTGTTCGCCGCGCTCGATGTGGCGACCGGCAAGGTCATCGGGCAATGCATGAAGCGGCATCGCCACCAGGAATGGCTCAAGTTCTTGCGGATCATCGACCGGGCCACGCCCACGGCGCTCGACCTTCACCTGATCGCCGACAATTACGCCGCCCACAAGCATCCGGCGGTCAAGGCGTGGTTGGCCAAGCATCCCCGCTTCCACATGCACTTCACGCCGACTTCGGCGTCCTGGCTCAACCAGGTCGAACGCTTCTTCGGCCTGATCACCGAAAAACGCATCCGCCGAGGCGCGTTCAAAAGCGTCGGCGAACTGGAGACCGCCATCATGGACTATCTCGATCAACACAACGCCCAACCCAAGCCCTTCGTCTGGACCAAGTCCCCAGGCGAAATCCTCGAAAAGGTCGCCCGTGCAAAACAGGCGTTAGAGTCACACCACCCCTGCGGATCGAAACGTTGAGTTGGCCTCAAGGACCGAAAGGATCGAGTGGGTCAAGGTTCGGGTGGGCAATGCCCCAATCGGTAACGCGAGTGGCATTGGTTGGTGGGGAGTGTAGGATATAACACCCTGCGCAGCCTCTAGATGGCCCAATCGTCGTCATTCCTAAACGCTTCCAATCGTATAGCTTTATTGCGAACATACATATCCAGCGCTGACCGTCATCAGATAAGCCCCAGGCGCATTCGTATGCGAATCTTCCGTTGTTTGATTCGATTCGATCCAGCTCGCCGTGCGCGCGTTGAGTTTTGATTACCTGAACGAACAAAGGGTGCTGTGGGAGAATCTGTCGAAGCTTGTACGGACCACCGGCCTCCTGATCGGCCCTCGGGAACGGAGACACGATTGAAAACTGATTGGTCAGCAGTGGCTCTCTGTAGAGGGCGGCGTGACACCCCCTGACCCAACGCCAAATAGCGGCATCTACATTCAGATTGGTAATGCCGCCGACGCTTGGCGCTACGTGGCTGACTCTTAATCGGCGATCCTTCGGGTCGCGGGGAAAATGGCCGTGCATTGCACCTATCAACTGGCCAAAGTTTTCGTCCTCACCCGAATGCCTCTGATTGCACACCTTATGAGTCTTCAGCTTCAACGGTAAGCGATCACTCTTAGCGAAGATCGCTTGCGGGGGGACATGAACTCCGTCGCAATGATCGCCAAGCGCGAACTGCCGTCCGCACAAATAGCAAAAGGAAAGACTACGAACCTTGCGAAAGTCGGCTTGAGTAGTGAGCGAAATCATTGCTGCGATGAGCGAGTCTGCCAAAGAGGATTTCGCAATATGCAAGGGCAGCCTAAATGGCCCCCCAGAGGCAATCAAGTCTCTTGCTGATTTGTGTAATGCGGACCTCGCAAATCGTCCACAACCAAATGTGCTCTTCTCGCAGAGCGAACGTTCGCCAACATGTTGCGCACAACTGAGGCGGCCGCGCTACCCCCGCAGCGCCTGGTCGAGGTCGCGCCAAAGATCCTCGACGTCCTCGATTCCGGCCGACAGCCTGAGCAGGTCGGGCGGACATGGCGACTCTGGACCCTCATACGAAGCGCGGTGCTCGATCAGCGACTCGACGCCGCCGAGCGAGGTGGCGCGCTTCCATAAGCGCACTCGCGCCGCAGCGGCAATCGCGGCGGCGCGGCCGCCGCGCACGCGGATCGACAGCATGCCGCCGAAGCCGCCCTGCATCTGGCGCTTGGCGATCGCGTGGCCAGGATGGTCGGGCAGGCCGGGATAGAGCACTTCGGCGACGGCGGCGTGATTGGCGAGGCGCTGCGCGAGATCGAAGGCGTTCGCCGCCGCGGCGCGCACGCGCAGATCGAGTGTGCGCAAGCCGCGGATCAGCAGGAACGCTTCGAACGGCCCGAGAATGAGACCGTGCAGTTTGCGGATGTTGGCGGCGCGCGCCGCGAGCGCGTCGCCGTGCGCGAAGCCGAGCGCGCCGGCGATCGCGTCGGAATGGCCGTTCAAATACTTGGTCGCCGAATGCATGACGACGTCGGCGCCGAGCTCGAGCGGCCGGGTGAAGACCGGCGTCGCGCAGGTCGAGTCGACCGCCAGCGCCGCCCCCGCCGCATGGGCGATCGTCGCCGCCGCGGCGATGTCGGTGACGCTCCACAGCGGGTTGCTCGGCGTCTCCAGCCAGACGAGTCGCATCGGCTTCTCGGCCACCGCTGCCGACAGCGCGGCGAGATCTTCGGGGTCGGCGAAGGCGACTTCGAGGCCGAAGTTCGGCGCTTCGTCCTTCAGCCAATGCCGCAGCGCCCAATACATCCGTCGCGGCGCGACGACCCGCGCGCCCGGCCCTAAGCTCAGAAACAGCGCGATCGCCGCCGACATGCCCGAACCGAAGACGAGCGTCGTAGCGGCGCCTTCGAGCGAGCCGATCAGCGCCTCGGCTTCGCGCACGGTCTGATTGTCGGGCCGGCCGTAGATCGGCCCGCTCCAGTCGGCGTAGGCGGGATCGCGAATGAAGGTCGTCGTGACATGCAGCGGCGGCACCAGGCCTTGCGTCGCCTCGTCGATGCGGCCGAGCGCCTGGGCGGCGCGCGTGCGCGCGCTCCAATCCTGCGGGTCGCTCATAGCGCGAGCCCGCGCAACAGCCGCGGCGCGCGGACGCCGTCGCCCGCCGCCTCGGCGGCGAGCAGACGCTTCAGCGGCGACAGCCGATCGACGACGCGCAAGCCAAAATCGCGCGCGGCGCGCAGCAGCGCGACGTCGTTGGCGAACAGGCGGTTCAGCGCGTCCATGCCGAGGCTCGAAGACACGACGTCGAAGCGGCGCGCGCGCTGGTAGATTTGAAGTGTCGTCGCGTCGCCGGGGTCGAGGCCGAGCCGCATCCGCTCGACCACTATCTCGGCCAGAGCCGCGACGTCGCGCAGGCCGAGATTGAGCCCCTGCCCCGCCAGCGGATGGACGACGTGCGCGGCGTCGGCGACGAGCGCCAGCCGATTGGCGACGAAGCGCCGGGCGAAGCGGAACGAGAACGGAATCGCCTCGACGCGCGAGGCGAGGCTCAGCGCGCCGAGCTTCAAGGTGAAGCGATATTCGAGTTCGCGCAGGAAATCTTCCGGCGCCAGCGCCGCGATCGCCTTGGCGTCGGCATGGCGCTCGTTCCAGACGATGCTGGAGAAGCGGCCGCGCATCGGCAGGATCGCGAACGGGCCGCCGGGCAGGAAATGCTGCTCGGCGAGACCATTGTGGTCGCGCTCGTGGGCGATCGTCGCGACCATGCCGGTCTGCCCGGTGTCCCAGCCGACCGTCGGGACTTCGGCGAGCGCGCGCAGCCGCGAGCGCGCGCCGTCAGCGGCGACGACGAGCCGCGTCCTGAGGCGCCGACCATCGGCGAGCTCGAGTTCGGCTGTGTCGCGTCCAGGCGCGAAGCCGGTCACGGCGCCGGCGATCGTCTCGAGACCGAGCGCCGCGGCCGCGCCGCCGAGCGCGGCGGCGACGTCGTCGTTGAACGCTATATGTGCGAGCGGCTCGTCGTCCGCGCCGCCGAAGCGCAATTGCTCGACCCGCACCGCATCGCGCGTGCGGCCGTCATAGATCGCCATGCGGCGGATCGGCTGGGCGAGCGGCGCCAGCGCCGTCCAGGCGCCGACCTGCTCGATCAGCCGGCGCGGCCCTTCGGCGAGCGCCACCGTGCGCAGCCGTCCGTCGCGCGCCTGCGGGCGTGGATCGACGAGCGCGATGGCGATCCCCGGCCCCAAGGCCTGCTTGACCGCCGCAGCGAAGGCGAGTCCGGCGGGGCCGGCGCCGGCGACGACGAGGTCGAAGATGGGCGGAGAAGCGGCGGCGGGCATGGCCGCCATTGTGGGGCGGCAGGCGCGACGAGGCAAGCGCAGTCGGCGTACGTCGACGAGGCGCCTGCTCGTGCGAGCCGCTAGACCGTGCGGCGCGCCAGCGCCAGGCCGATCGCGCAGGAGCCGAGACGCGACCTCGTATTGTCGGCGCGGCTGGTCAGCATGATCGGCACGCGCGCGCCGAGCACGATTCCCGCCATCTCCGCGTCGGCGAGATATTCTAGCTGCTTGGCGAGCATATTGCCGGCTTCGAGGTCGGGAGCGACGAGGATTTCGGCGCGTCCGGAAACCGGCGAAACGATGCCCTTGGCGATCGCCGCCTCCTCGGACACCGCGTTGTCGAACGCGAGCGGACCGTCGAGGATGCCGCCGGTGATCTGGCCGCGATCGGCCATCTTGCACAAAGCCGCCGCGTCGATGGTCGAGCGGATGTCGGGCGACACCGTCTCCACCGCCGAGAGAATCGCCACCCGCGGCGTGATGATGCCCAGCGCGCGAACCATGTCGATCGCATTCTGGATGATGTCGCGCTTGTCGAGCAGGTCGGGATAGATGTTGACCGCCGCGTCGGTGATGAACATCGGCCGCGGATAATTCGGCGCGTCGATGGCGAAGACGTGGGTGATGCGGCGCGAGGTGCGCAGGCCGGTCGCAGCGTCGACGACCGCGCTCATCAGCTCGTCGGTGTGCAAGGCGCCCTTCATCAGCGCCTCGACCTTGCCTTCGCGCGCCATCGCCACGCCCAAGACCGCGGCGGCGTGGCTGTGCTGCGTGTTGACGATCTCGAACCCCGCGAGGTCGACATTGGCCAGTTCGGCGGCGCGGCGGATCTTCTCCTCCGGGCCGATCAGCACCGCTTCGATCAGCTTTTCGCGCGCCGCCGCGACCGCGCCGACCAGCGAGGCTTCGTCGCACGGATGGACCACGGCGGTGCGCAGCGGCTTGAAGCCGCGGACCAGTTCGAGCAGCTGACGATAGCGGCGCCCCTTCTCGTGGATTTCTTCGCTGCGGCCGCGCACCCGGCCGCGCGCGATCTTCTCCGCCGGCGCGACGACTTCGGCGCTGCCGGCGAGGATCGCTTCGCCGCGCTGGTTGATGGCGCGCAGGTCGAGCGTGACGCGCCGGCCCTCGCCCTTCGCCCGCACCGTAACCGCGAGCGTCACCGCGTCGCCTGGCGCCGCAGGGCCCTGGTCGGCGAGCGACTGGCGAACGAGTTGCGAGCCGAGGCCGGGGAATTGTCCGGCGATCACGGAAGCCGCCAGCGCGCCGGCCCAACCGGCGGCGCCGGCGATCGCCTCGAAGCCGTTGGTGGTCACCAGGCCAGACTCGACCGCGGCCGGGTCGAGCTCGCCGGCGGCGCGGGAGAAGCGCTCGAAATCTTCCGGCGTCAGCGTGCGGGTGTAGGTGTGCTTATCGCCGATCGCCAGTTCGTCGAACGTATGGTTCTCGATGCGGGGCATGATCGATCGCGCTCCAAAGCGGCGAACCCGTCGCCGCCGCAGTCTAGACGCGCCGCGGACCGCACAATAGAGCCCCCCGCCGCCGTTTGATCGCTTGAGCCAAGTCGGGGCGCGACGAGGCCCTGCAAACGCGCTAGACTTGCCCGCCAGCCCGATGACCAACCGCAACGCCCCGACCGCCGGCCCGCCGCCGCCCGAAGAGGGCGATCCGTCCGAGGTTTTCGCCTTTCTCGCCGACCCGCGCGCCTACGGCGGGGTCGGGCCGGTCAAACGCATCGACACCCAGAGCGCGGCGGTGTTCCTCGCGGGCGACGACGCCTACAAGGCGCTGCGAGCGATCCGGCTGCCGTTTCTCGATTTCTCGACTCTCGACAAGCGTCGCGCCGCCTGCGCGGCGGAAATCGCCGCCAATCGCGACAACGCGCCTGGAGTCTATCTCGGCGTGACGCCGATCGTGCGCCGCGGCGGGGGTCTGGCGATCGGCGGCGAAGGCGAAGTCGTCGAATGGACGACGCACATGCGCCGCTTCGACGAAAATGCGACGCTCGACCGCGTCGCCGAGCGCGGCGCGCTGTCGCCGGAGCTGATCCGTGATCTTGCCGCCGCCGTCCGCCGTTCGCACGACCGCGCGCCGCTCGGCGACGGCGAGCGCGCGACCCAATCGCTGGCGACCTATCTCGATCAGAACCAAGCCGCCTTCGCCGCGCGGCCGGACCTGTTCGCGCCGTCGCGCGCCGCGGCGCTCGACCGCGAGAGCCGCGCCGCGTTCGCCGCGCTTCGACCGCTGCTGATCGCGCGCGGCGCCGCCGGCCGGGTGCGGCGCTGCCACGGCGACCTGCACCTGCGCAACATCGCGCTGATCGACGGCGAGCCGACACTGTTCGATGCGATCGCATTCGACGCCGACATCGCGACGGGCGACGTCCTCTACGATCTCGCCTTCGCGCTGATGGACCTGTGGGAGCGCGACCAGCGCGCCGCAGCCAACCGTCTGCAGGCGACCTACCTCTCGCTCGGCCAGACGGACGAACTCGACGGGCTCGCCGCCCTGCCCTTCTTCATGAGCCTGCGCGCGGCGATCCGCGCCAAGGTCGAAGCGGCCAACGTCGCTCATCTCGCCGACGGCGCGCGTCGCGCCGAGCGCACGTTGGCGCGCCGTTACTTCGTCCTCGCCGAGGCGTTCCTGCGCCCCGCCCCGCCGCGTCTCGTCGTGATCGGCGGCCTTTCCGGAACCGGAAAGAGCGCGCTCGCCGCCGCGCTCGCGCCGCAGATCGGACGGGCGCCGGGCGCGCTGACGCTGCGCAGCGACGTCGAGCGCAAGCGCCTGTTCGCCGTCGCCGAGACCGAGCGCCTGCCGCCTGGCGGCTACGACCTCGCGGCGACCGAGGCGACTTACGCGCGCCTGCTCGACAAGGCGCGGCGCGCGCTCGCCGCCGGTCAGGGCGTCATCCTCGATGCGGTCTACGCCAAGTCCTCTGAGCGCCGGGCCGCGGGCAAACTCGCCGCCGAGCTCGCGATTCCCTTCATCGGTCTTTGGCTCGAAGCGCCACTGACGAAGCGCCTCGAGCGGATCGGCCGGCGCCGCGGCGACGCCTCCGACGCCGACGCCGGCGTCGCTGCGCGCCAGTCGGCCGAGACGCCTGCCGAACCTGGCTGGGGCCGCCTCGCGGCGAGCGACGGGCTCGCAGCGACCATTGCAACCGCGCAACGAAGGTTGAAACGCTCCAATTCTTGGCTGCGTCCAGGCGATCTGGTATAGGCTCGCCCCGAAACCGCGCGCAGCCCGACGGGCGCCAAGCTGGAGCGGCCATGAGCTATTGCGATTTCGCCGGGCTGGAGCGCACGCCGCTCGAGCGCGACCCATTCGATTTCGTCGTCGTTCCCGACTTCTTGCGGAGCGAGAACTTCCCCGCCGTTCTTGCTGATTATCCTGAGGTTCCTGGTCCGGGCTCGCATCCGCCCGCGGAACTCGAGATCCACGGCCATTTCCGCGCGCTGATCGACGAGTTGCGCGGCCCCGAGTTCCAGGCGGCGATCGAGCGCAAGTTCGACATCGACCTTGCCGGCCGGCCAACCATGTACACTGTGCGCGGTTTTGTGCGCGAACGCGACGGCGCAATCCACACCGACTCGAAAACCAAGATCATCACCGTCCTCCTCTATATGAACGAGCGCTGGCAGGAGGACGCCGGCCGCCTACGGCTGCTGCGCGGACCCGACAACCTCGACGACTACGTCGCCGAAGTGCCGCCCTACGGCGGCACGCTGCTGGCGTTCCGCCGCGCCGACAACTCTTGGCACGGCCACAAGCCGATCTCCGGTCAGCGGCGCGCCATTCAGCTCAATTGGGTCACCTCGCAGGCGGTGGTCGACGCCGAGCAGAACCGGCACGGTTTCTCGACTCGGCTGAAGCGGCTCAAGAACTTGTTCGTGAGAAGTTCGGCGGCGTAAGGCCGTAGATCGCGTGGCCGCAGCGGATCGCGGCGCAAGAGCACTCTGACGCTGAGCGAAGCGGCGGCGCGGAGCGGAGGACAAGGGGACAGACGATGTACAATAAGACTTTCGCGATTGGCTTGGCGGCCATGATGCTCGCCGGCGCGTTCAGCCTGGCGGCGACTGCGGCCAACGCCGAGAGCGTGATGAAGGAATGCGGCGCAGACTGGAAGGCGGCCAAGGCCGCCGGCACGACCAACGGCCAGACTTGGAACGAATTCCTCAAGACTTGCGAAGCGCAGAAGAAAGGCGCCGCTCCGGCCGCGGCCGCTGCGCCGGCGGCTGCTCCGGCCGCCGCCCCCGCCGCTGCTCCCGCCGCCGCGCCTGCGCCGGCGGTGACGCCCGCCGCTGCCGCCCCGGCGACGCCCAAGCCAACAAAGACCGCGACGGCCGCCCCCGCCGCCGCCACCGGCGCTGGCCAGTTCGCGGCCGAGGCCGAGGCGAAGGCGCATTGCCCGACCGACACCGTCGTCTGGCTCAACACCAAGTCGCACAAGTATCATTTCTCCGGCCACAAGAGCTACGGCACGACCAAGCAGGGCGCGTACATGTGCGAAGCCGACGCCAAAGCGGCCGGCAACGCCGCCGCTAAGGGCGAACAGCCGAAGTGATCTCTCGCTAGCGGCCGCCGGTCGGCCGCCGAACCTCGGCGCCGCTTCGCCCCAACGGGCGGAGCGGCGTTTTGTTTTCGGAGGCGCCCATGCCGCAGGATTGCTGCCACCCGATCGCCGCCCATCAGAAGCTCCGCATACCCGACACCTACGTCTCGAGCCTGATGCTCGACCGCGCGCTCGACGCGATCGCCCACCGCGTCGGTTCGATCGACCGCGAGCACGACATTCCCTATCTCGCCGGCTACAGCCTCGACGGCGCGCGCATCTACATCGACCGTCACCTGCCGCCGACCTTCCGCCATCGCGGCCGCGAGATCGCGGTCGATCGCTATCGGCTGCTGCACGAGGAGGTCGAGAAGGCGCTGATCGACCATCTCAAGCTGCACTACCAGCACGCGCACCAGATCGCGACGCGCGCCGAGGAGGCGGCGGTGCGCGCCGACGGGGTCTCGTGGCGCGCCTACGACCGCTTCATGCAGGCTTATGTCAAGACGATGGGTGACGAGCGGCTGACCATGTTGCCCGACGATCTCGATCTCAAGCCCTATCGCGACGAACACGATTTCGATCTGATGCGCCGCATGGAGGCCGCCGCGGCCGATCCGCTTCATCCGGCACACGACGACAAGCCGCTGCGCAGGCGGCTCGATCGCGCGCTGACGACGCGCGCGGCGAAAACGGAAGCGGCGCAGGCGCGCTGAGACTCGCCGATCGCGCAGCCCCTCTCCCCGCTGGCGGGGAGAGGATTGGGTGAGGGGCTTGGCGACTATTCACCCAAGGCGGCTCGCCGCCCTGCCCCTCATCCTCGCCTTCTCCCCGCGCGTGGAGAAAAGGGACTGGCGTCCGCCTGCGGCGAGAGAAGAGCACGCTTACTCGATTCGCCGGCAAGCGTGAGCGTGGGTCACGTAGGGAAACGCGACCGTGGCGTGGTCGGCGAGCGACGGCGTCGCTGCAATCAACGCCCGCACTTCGTCGGCGACGCGCGCCTGTTCGTCGGCCGGCAGCGCGGCGATGAAGCTGACCGACATCGCGCGTTCGACGATGACGCGCTCCGCCGCCCCGACGTGCTCATGGGCGAAGCGGCGCTCGCTGAGCGGCGTGAAGCCCGGAAAAGGAAAGACGTCGCGCCATCGCCCGCTTTCGTGACGCGGCGCGTCGCCCTGATGGCGATCGAGGATCTTGGTCAGCGCCGCCACCCAGGCGACGCGCTCGTCGCGCACGTTCCACACTAGGCCGAGCGCGCCGCCGAGCTTCAGCGCGCGCCGCATTTCGGCGAGCGCGGCGGGCCTGGCGAACCAGTGGAACGACTGGGCGCAGACGATCGCGTCGACCGACGCGTCGGCGAGCGGCAGACGCTCGGCGTCGCCGGCGAGCGCCTCGACGTCGGGATGGGCGGCGACGAGCTCAGCGCGCATCGCCGCGACCGGCTCGACGGCGACGAGCCGCGCGCCGGTCGCGCTGAGCAGCGGCGTGAACTTGCCGGTGCCGGCGCCGAGATCGACGACGACGCGGCCCGGCGCGAGGCCGAGCTCGTCGCGGAGCCAATCGGCGAGCGCGGCGGGATAGTCGGGCCGCGCTTGCTGATAGGCTTCGGCCGCGGCGCCGAAGCCCTTC
>JBEKVR010000177.1:0-9660 GCA_049513815.1 Roseiarcus sp.
TGCAGGCGACGCCGATCCGCGCCATGGCGGCGACGGGAACGCTGGTCACGGTCGCCTTCTACCTGATTGCCCAGATGGTCGGCGCCGGCCAGCTCATCCAGCTGCTGTTCGGTCTGCCCTATCTCGTCGCCGTCGTCTTGGTCGGCGTGCTGATGATCATCTATGTCACCTTCGGCGGCATGATCGCCACCACCTGGGTGCAGATCATCAAGGCGGCGCTGCTGCTGATCGGCGCGACCGCGATGGCGATCGGCGTGCTCGCCACCTTCGGCTTCGACTTCAACGCCCTGCTCGTCAAGGCAATCGAAGTCCATCCGCAACACGACAAGATCATGCTGCCCGGCGCTGCGGTCGCCAACCCGATCTCGGCGATCTCGCTCGGCATGGCGCTGATGTTCGGCACCGCCGGTCTGCCGCACATCCTCATGCGCTTCTTCACCGTCGGCAGCGCCAAGGAAGCGCGCAAGTCGGTGTTCTGGGCGACCACCTTCATCGGCTACTTCTACATCCTGACCTTCATCATCGGCTTCGGCGCGATCGTGATGGTCGGACCCAACACGATCTATCATGTCGGCGGCGACATCGCGAAAGGCCTGCTGGGCGGCGGCAACATGCCGGCGATCCATCTCGCCCACGCCGTCGGCGGCGACCTGATGAAGGGCTTCATCGCCGCGGTGGCGTTCGCCACCATCCTCGCCGTCGTCTCGGGCCTGACGTTGTCGGGCGCGAGCGCGGTGAGCCACGACCTCTACGCCAGCGTCTTCCGCCACGGCAGGGTCGACGAGGCGGCGGAAGTGCGCGCCTCGCGGATCACCACGGTCGTGCTCGGCATCGTCGCCATCGTGCTCGGCGTCCTGTTCGAGAAGATCAACGTCGCGTTCATGGTCGGTCTCGCCTTCGCGGTGGCGGCCAGCGCCAACTTCCCAGTGCTGCTGTTGTCGATGCTGTGGAAGGGGCTGACGACCCGCGGCGCCTTCATCGGCGGCTTCGTCGGCCTGATCTGCGCGGTCGTGCTGACCGTCTTCAGCCCCGGCATCTGGGTCGCGGTGCTCGGCTTGCCCAAGGAGGGCGCCTGGTTCCCCTACACCTCGCCGGCCATCTTCAGCATGCCGCTGGCGTTCCTGTGCTGCTGGTTCTTCTCGATCACCGACAAGTCGGCGGCGGCCAGTCGGGAGCAGGCGGCGTTCGACGCGCAATACGTGCGCTCGCAGACCGGCATCGGGGCCGAGAAGGCGGCCGCGCACTAACCGAGCGCCGCAAAGGCGAACCAACGGGGACGTCCAGTGGAGAGCTGGGCGTCCCTTTCCTTTATTGGGATCCCCGTGGCGAGTCGGCGCAGGCGTGAAATCTCAGGAACTCGTATTGCGTCCCCCGTAGCGCCGCGCCCTGGCCCGGACTAACATGCCCGCGCGGTCGTTCGCGTGCGAGTCGGCCGGCGCTAGGGGGGAGGCCTTCATGAATCTGGTCGAGCGCGTTAAAGCCATTCTGCTGACGCCGAAAACCGAATGGGCGGCGATCGACGGCGAGCCCGGCGATCCACAGTTTCTTTTCACCAATTACGTGGCGATCCTGGCGGCGATTCCCGCCGTCTGCCACTTCATCGGCATGTCGATCGTCGGCATCAATATGCCGATGGTCGGAACCTTCCGGGTCGGGATCCTCACCGGCCTCGTGGGAGCGGTCGTCTATTACGTGCTGGCCTTCGTCATGGTCTACGTGATGGCGCTGATCATCGACGCGCTCGCCCCGACGTTCGGCGGCCAGAAGAGCCAGCCGAACGCGTTGAAGCTGGCGGTCTATTCGATGACGCCGGTCTGGCTTGTCGGCGTGTTCTCGCTCATCCCTGCCCTGGGCATTCTCGGAATCCTCGGCCTCTATGGCCTGTATCTGTTCTGGCTCGGCGCGCCGACGCTGATGAAGACGCCGGAGGACAAGTCGATCGCCTACACCGCCGCCGTTGTGGTGTGCGGCATCGTCATCTCGGTGATCGTCGGCGCGATCGTGGCCGCCATCGCCTGAAGCCGAGCGCTTGTAGAGGCCGGATCATGCGTGAAACCTGGCGCTGGTTCGGCCCCGACGATCCGGTCTCGCTCGATAACGCCAGGCAGGCCGGGGCGCAGGGAATCGTCACGGCGCTGCATCATGTCTATGACGGCCGCGCCTGGAGCGACGACGACGTGGCGGCGCGCAAGCGCGTCGTTGAAGCGGCGGGTCTGACCTGGGACGTCTGCGAGTCGATCCCGATCTCCGCTGCGATCAAGCTGCGCGAGGGACCCTACCGGCGCGACATCGACGCCTGGAAGGACAGTCTCGCCAGCCTCGTCCGCGCCGGCGTCGCGACGGTTTGCTACAACTTCATGCCGGTCGTCGACTGGACCCGGACGGACCTCGCCTTTCCGACCGCGTCGAAAGGGCTGGCGCTGCGCTTCGACATGCCGGCCTTCGTCGCCTACGACGTCTTCGTTCTCAAGCGCCCGGGCGCCGAAGCGGATTATTCCGCCGCCGCGCTCGCCGCGGCGCGGGTGCGCCGGGCGACGCTCGACGCCGCGGCCTTCGCGACGATCGAGAAGAACGTCATCGGCGGCATGCCGGCGCGCCAGGCCGAATACACGCGCCAAGGGTTCACCGAGGCTCTGCGTCCCTACGCCAGACTCAAGCCGGCCGATCTCAGGGCCAATCTCCTCGCCTTTGTCGCCGAGATCGCGCCGGTCGCCGAGGCGCTCGGCGCACGGCTGGCGATTCACCCCGACGATCCGCCGTTCTCGCTGTTCGGCCTGCCGCGCGTCGTCTCGACTGCGACCGATTATCGCGCCCTGTTCGCCGCCGTTCCGACCTTGGCCAACGGCATGACCTTGTGCGCTGGTTCGCTCGGGTCGCGCGCCGACAACGACCTCGTCGCGATGGCGCGCGAATTCGCGCCGCGCGTCCATTTCGCCCATTTGCGCAACGTCGCGCGCGAGGCCGACGGGTCGTTCGTCGAGGCCGAGCATCTGAACGGCGACGTCGATATGGTTGCGCTGGTTCAGGCGTTGCTTGACGAAGAGGCGCGCCGGCGGCGCGAAGGCCGCGCCGACGCCGAAATTCCGATGCGGCCCGATCACGGCCATCTGCTCGCCGACGACATCGGCAAGGCGGGCGTCAATCCCGGCTATTCCTGCGTCGGCAGGCTGAAGGGGCTCGCCGAGCTGCGCGGCGTGATGCGCGCGCTGCAGTGGCGGGCGGCGTGAGCGGTTCGCCGAAGCGCTTGATCACGAAGCGAGGTCGAGCATCCGCCGCGGCGCGAGATAACGCGAGCCGCGCGTAACCGCCTCGCCGACGTCCGGTTCGAACGCGGCCGCCGGCAGGTCGAGCTCGGCGGCGACGGCGGCCAGGCCGACGTCGCGATAGAGGCGCGACAACAGACGGCTGCGGCCGGCTGGCGCTTCGACGACGTCCGGGGTGGCGGAGAGATCTTGACGCATGAAGAACACTCGACGCTTGTCGCGGGGCCGCGGGCGGCGGCCAATAGGGACAAGTTGAGCGAAATCGGTTAAGGGCGATTTAAGGGCGCCGCCCGACGCGCCGCGGGAAATGAGCCTTGTCCGTTCCTTCGCTACAGTTCGTCGGCGTGCTGTTCGACAAGGACGGCACGTTTGTCGATTTCGACGCCACCTGGGGCCCGGCGACGCACGCCATCATCCACGCGCTCGCCGGCGGCGATCCCGAGCTGGTGCGCGCCCAAGCCGAGACGCTGCATTTCCTGCTCGACGAAAGACGCTTCGCGCCGACGTCGCCGCTGATCTCGGGCTCGTCGGCGAGCTACGGCGCGATGTGGGGCGAAGCGCTCGGACGCAACGACATCGCCGCGTTGAAACGCGAGATCGACAAACTGGCGGAGATCGAATCGCTGAAGGCGCTGACGCCGATCGGCGAACCGGCGGCGGCGCTCGGCGCGCTCAAGGCGATGGGGCTGAGGCTCGGCGTCGCCACGAACGACACCGAGTCGAGCGCGCGCCGCCAGGTCGCGGCGCTCGGCCTCGACGAGGCGATCGAGTTTGTCGCCGGCTACGATTCCGGCCACGGCGGCAAACCCGATCCCGGCATGGTCGTCGCGTTCGCGCGCCAACTCGGCGTCGCGCCACAGAGGATCGCGATGGTCGGCGATTCGCGCCACGACCTCGAGGCGGCGCGCGCCGCCGGCGCGCTGGCGGTGGCGGTGCTGAGCGGCCCGGCCGATCGCGCCGAGCTGGCGCCGCTCGCCGACCGCATCGTCGACGACATCGCCGCCCTGCCGGCGCTGTTCGCCGAACTGAACCAGACAGTCTGACGCGCAAGCGGTCGACGGGGCCGCCGCTTGTCGTTTGCGCTCGTTGGTCGTATGGTAGAATGAAGTGGGAGAATGGTGGATGTCTCTCAACATCAAGAATGAGGAAGCGCATCGGCTGGCGAGCCGGCTCGCTCAGCTGACCGGCGAGAGCTTGACGGACGCCGTCACGCGCGCGCTACGGGAGCGGCTGGAGCGGGTCGAGGCCCCGAGCGATCTCGCCCGCCAGTTGCTTGAGATCGGTCGCGATTGCGCCGGCCGTCTCGACGAGCCCTATCGCACGATCGCCCACGGCGATCTGCTCTATGACGAACGCGGCCTGCCGCGATGATCGTCGACGCCTCAGCCGTTCTCGCCATATTGCGCGACGAACCCGACGCCGCGTTCTTCGCCAGCGCTTTGGCCGAGCGCGCGGTCGCGCGACGCATGTCGGCGGCCAACTATCTCGAGGCGGCGATCGTCATCGACTCGGCGAAGGAGCCCGTCGCCAGCCGCCGCTTCGACGATCTCGTCGCCAGGGCGAAGATCGCCGTCGAAGCGGTGACGGCCGACCACGCCGCGATCGCCCGCGGCGCCTATCGCGACTACGGCAAGGGCGGCGGACACCCTGCTCAATTGAATTTCGGCGATTGCTTCGCCTACGCGCTGGCGCGGTCGTCGGGCGAGCCGTTGCTGTGCAAAGGCGATGACTTCGTTCACACCGACATCGTCGTCCGCCGGCCGGTCTAGCAACCGTCGGATCGTCGCCTTGCGCCGTTAAGCGTCGGTTAACCGTATGCAGTCCATGCTGAATCTGAACCAAAGACTCAGCCGGCTGGACTCATGTCGCAAAATTCACCGCCGCGCCGCTCGCCGCTGCCGCTGCAGGACTGCCATCTTGCGCGCGCCTTCGACGTGATTGGCGACCGCTGGACGTTGCTGATCCTGCGCTCGGCGCTCTACGGCGTGCGGCGCTTCGACGATTTCGCCGCCGAGCTCGGCGCGCCGCGCACCGTGCTCGCCGATCGCCTCAAACAGCTGACCGCCGCCGGCCTGTTGGCGCGGCGCGACTATCGCCAGCCCGGGCGGCGCGCGCGCCCCGAATATTGGCTGACGCCGAAGGGGGCGGAACTGCGGCTGCCGTTCCTCGCGCTGACCCAGTGGGGCGACCTCTGGCTCGCCGACGGCGAGCCGCCGCCGGTCGCCATGCGGTCGCGCGCGACCGGCGAAGCCCTGCGCGTCGCGCTGGTCGACGGCTCGGGGCGCGAGGTCGCGGCGAGCGAGCAGAAGCTGGCGCTGTCGACGCGCGCGAGCGTCGTCGAGCCGGCCTGAAGCGGCTAAACCAGCGCTCCCGCCGCCCAGCTGGCGAGAAAGATCGCCGCAAACGGAATCCACGTCCCCAGCGCGCTGCGGAACATCGCATAGCTGCGCTCGAACAGCGGGGCGACCACCAACGCGTCGAGCGCGACGATCAGGCCGGTCATCGCCGCGGCCCTGCCGACGACGTCAAAGTCCAGCGCCAGCAGCTTGTGGGCGGCGGCGGCCGCGAAGGCGAACGCCGCCGCCGCGAACAGGTGGACGACCAAGGTCGTCTGCAGGGTCCACACGCGCCGCCCGATCGCGATGACGCCGCCGCAGGCGGCCCAGAGCGCAAGCGCCAACAGGATCAAGCTGATCCACGCCATTCGTCCCTTCCTCGACCCGCAGGCTTTAGCAACCTGAGCGTTTCGGACCGTTTCGCATTGACATTCGATAATTCCACATTTATAGAAATATGGAAGAGGAGACGATGTCGAAACCCGACCGCAATCAGATCGCCCGCTTCGCCGACATCTTCGGCGCGTTCGGCGCTGAAGGGGCCGCCCCGACGTCCACGGCGCCGCCCCGTCTCGACGAGCCGAAGAACCAAAGCCTCCTCGGCTTTCGGCGCGGCAGCGCACGCCTTCGCTTCCGCTTCCGCCGCGATCCCGAAGGCGCTCTCGGGGACTGTCGCCTTCACGTCCGCCGCGCGGGGCGCCGGCAAATCTGTCGTCCGATCCCCTGAAAGGTGCTGCCATGGCCGAGGAAAACTCTAGCGTTGGTTTGAGCGTGAAGAAGTTGATCTTCGCTTGTTCTGGGGCGGCTGACGTCGGCGACATCGCTGACCGCGCGGCCCGCGAGCTGTCCCGCGAAGGGCGCGGCAAGATGTTCTGTCTCGCCGGCGTCGGCGGGCGGATACCGAACATGGTGAAGACGACCGAACAAGCTGACGCCGTCCTCGCCATCGATGGTTGCACGCAGAATTGCGCCAGCCAGTGCCTGCAATCGGCTGGAATTGCGGAATTCCGCCATCTCAGGCTGGCGGAGCTGGGCTTCGAGAAGGGGATGTCCCCTGTAACCGAGGCGGCGATCGCTCGCGTCAGCGACGAAGGGAAGCGGCTGTTGGGATAGCCGTTGCATGGAAGTCAACCGAGGGGGAAACCGTGCCGACCCTTGACCCCGAAAAGATCGCCAACTTCGCCGACATGCTTGGCGCGCTCGGCGCCGAGCCGCGGCTCAGGATCGTGCGGCTGCTGTTGCAGGCCCATCCCGAAGGGCTCGTCGCCGGCGAGATCGGCGCCGAACTCGGCATCCCGCCGTCGACGCTGTCGCATCACCTCGACAAGCTGAAGAACGAAGATCTCGTTCGCGTGCGGCGCGAGAGCACGTTCCTTCGCTACACCGCCAACACGGCGGCGCTGCAGGAGATCGTCGCCTTCCTGTTCGCCGAGTGCTGCACCCGCAACAAGGCGATCCGCCCCGAGGCGATCACCTGCGCCTGTTAGTCGAGGAGAATGCAATGTCCGAAGCCAGCATTCGAGAAGCCGTCCGCGATCGCTACGCCGCCGCTGCGCGCGCCGTGAGCGGTTCCGCCGGCTGCTGCGGCGCCAAGGCGTCGCTACGCGTCGAGGATGCGATCACTTCCGATCTTTACGCGGAGGCGGAAAAGAGCGCGCTGCCGGAGAAGGCGGTCCTTGCGTCGCTCGGCTGCGGCAATCCGACCGCGCTGGCGGAGCTGAAAGAGGGCGAGACCGTCCTTGATCTCGGCTCGGGCGGCGGCATCGACGTGCTGCTGTCGGCGCGTCGGGTCGGCCCGAAGGGCAAGGCTTATGGCCTCGACATGACCGACGAGATGCTGGCGCTGGCGCGCGAAAACCAGCGCAAAGCCGGCGCCGACAACGTCGAGTTTCTCAAGGGCGAGATCGAGGCCATTCCGCTGCCTGACAACTCGGTCGACGTCATCATCTCCAATTGCGTCATCAACCTGTCCGCCGACAAGGATCGCGTGCTCAGCGAGGCGTTCCGGGTGCTGAAGCGCGGCGGACGGTTCGCCGTCTCCGACATCGTCACGCGCGGCGCCATTCCTGAACAATTGCGTCGCGACATGCTGCTGTGGGCGGGCTGCGTCGCCGGCGCGCTCGACGAAGGCGACTATCGCGCCAAACTCGCTGCAGTCGGTTTCGAAGCGATCGACGTCGAAGCAACCCGCGTCTACAGGAGCGAAGACGCCCGCGCGTTCTTGGCCGACAAAGGGTTCAGCGCCGAGGCGGCCGCTGTCGACGGCAAGTTCATGAGCGCGTTCATTCGCGCCAGGAAGCCGTAATCGGCTCCATGGAGCGCGCGCGTCGACGATCGGAAGGAGGGCGATCGTGTCGACAGACAAGACGAGACCACGTCCGTCGGAAACTGGCGAGGCGGCGGGACGACGCATGGACGCCGGATGGTTCTGCGCCGAAAGCGTCGTCGCCGAACTGGCGCATCGACAGGGAATTGAGTCCGACCTTCTGCCGGCGATCGCGACCGGCTTCTGCGGCGGCGTCAGCCGCAGAGACGGCATGTGCGGCGCGGTAAGCGGCGCGGTGATGGCGATCGGCCTGGTCAACGGCCGCAAGAACGCCAAAGACTCGCGCGAGTCGACCTATGCCGCCGTGCAGGCGCTGGTTGACGGGTTCGCCAAGGAGTTTGGTTCGGCCAACTGTTCCGAGCTGCTTGGGCTCCGTCTCGGCACGGACGACGGGCGCGCCGAGTTTCGCGCGCGCGGCCTGATGCGGCGCTGCCGCGGCTTCACTTGCCGGGCGGCGGAAATGGCGGCGGAGATCATCGACCGCATTGTCCGCCAAAGAGGCCGAAGGCGCGGCGGAGGCCGCAACGGGGGTAGAGACATGACGTCGATCGCGACGGCCGCCTTGCAAGCAGGGCCCGTGGCGCCCGGGGACTTCGGCCGCTTGGTCGATCTGCTCGAAGCCGAAGGCCTACCGTCGGGTGATCTCCGCGAACCGGGCGTCCGACTCTTCGTCTTTCGCGATGGCGGAGCGGCGATCGGTTACGCGGGGCTCGAAGTTTACGGAACGGACGCGCTGCTCCGTTCCGTCGTCGTCGATCCGACGCGACGTCGCGCCGGGGTCGGGCGGAGCATCGTCGAAGCGACGCTGGCGGAAGCCCGCAGGCTCGGCGCCACGCGCGTCTTCCTGCTGACGAATACCGCCAAGACCTACTTCGAACGTCTCGGCTTCGTGTCGATCGATCGCGCGTCGGCCCCCGAGACGATTCTTTCGACCCGCCAGGCCGCCGGCCTGTGTCCGTCGTCGGCGCCGCTAATGGTCAAGACGCTTGTGTGAGCGTTTCGCGCTTGATGGGGTCGTGGCGAAGCGCTCGCGACTGCGGCGGCGCCGCGCTGCAAAGCGTACAGGGCGATGGAGGCTGTTTCGCACTCGCCGCCATCGCTCAATCTGACTAGGCGCGGCTCGACCGTAACGAAAAGTCGGCTCATTCGTCCAATGAAGCGTCCCTCGTCTTCAGAAAGGATGATTTCGCCATGGACGCGCAAATGAAGGAACTGATCGCTATCGGCGCCTCGGCGGCCGTGAACTGCCACCCCTGCATCGAGCATCATCTGGGGGAGTGCCGCCGCCTCGGTCTCGACGGAGAGGAAATCCGCGCCGCAATCGAGGTCGGCATGGCGGTGGGCCGAGGCGCCGCCGCCAAAACGCGCGCGAAGCTCGACAGCCTTCTCGGCAGCCCGACGGTTAAGGCGGAGGACGGCGGTGGCTGCGGCTGCGCCGCTTGACGAGCTGGCTGCGCACCGAACGGCGGTGCGCGGCTTACTTCTCAGGCTCACGCGAGATCCAGTCTTAGCCGACGATCTTGCTCAGGAGGCCTTGTTGCGAGCCGTGCGGGCGTTCCCGCGTCTGCGTGGTGAAGCCTCACCCGGCACATGGATCACGGCTATCGCGCTCAATCTAGTGTTCTGTCTCTGACGGTTGATTCACAAATTGGTGCGGGCGTGCGAGTCTGCGCTGATGAGCAGGATCGCACCGATCACGATTACCGCGGCGGGTCGTGATGACTTGGAACGGCTG
>JBEKVR010000178.1:0-9416 GCA_049513815.1 Roseiarcus sp.
CAGGTGCATGCCAGAAGCGCGGCGATCAAGGCGGCCAGGGCAATGGCGACGGCAATGGCCGGTGTGCGACGGTCCATAGACGGATCGGGGGGGTGCGCGGTGGGATCTTGGAAAGGATACCTTGCGGAAGCACTGGCAGAGCCGGTGGCACTCGGCGATGTCCCAAGCCCTCACCCCCTGCCCCTCTCCCGCAAGGGGAGAGGGGAGAATGCGCGCCTCACGCAACTGCGCGAAGCGTTCGCCGACCGACTGTGGATCGGCGCGAGTCCGACTTACGGCGCGGACATGCGCGGCGGGCTCGCCGAGCGCGCGGCGCTGGCGCGAAAACTCGGCGCGCCGCTGCTCGCGGTCAACGACGTCCTCATGCACGATTCCGAGCGGCGGCCGCTCGCCGACGTCGTCGCCTGCATCCGCGAGAAGACGACGCTCGCGGCGGCCGGGCTGCTGACCCAGGCCAACGCCGAGCGCCATCTCAAAGGGCCGGAAGAGATGGCGCGCCTGTTCGCCGAGGCGCCCGACGCGCTGGAAGAGACGATGCGCTTCCTCGACGGCGTCGCCTTCAGCCTCGACGAACTCGCCTACGGCTACCCGGAAGAATTGCGCGCGGGCTACGCCACGCCGCAAGAGGCGCTCGAAGCCTTCGCCGAGGCCGGCGCGCGGGCGCGCTATCCCGACGGCGTTCCCGACCGCGTGCGCGCCGCGCTCGACCACGAACTGAAGCTGGTCGCCCAGCTCGGCTACGCGCCCTATTTCCTCACGGTGCACGACATCGTCCGCTTCGCCCGCTCGAAGGACATCCTCTGCCAGGGGCGTGGCTCGGCGGCCAATTCGACGGTCTGCTACTGCCTCGGCATCACCGAGGTCGACCCGTCGCGCTTCGACCTGCTGTTCGAGCGCTTCGTCTCGCCCGAGCGCGGCGAGCCGCCCGACATCGACGTCGATTTCGAGCACGAGCGGCGCGAGGAGGTCATCCAGTACATCTACCAGCGCTACGGCCGCGAGCGGGCGGGACTGGCGAGCGCGGTGGCGACCTATCGCACCCGCTCGGCGATCCGTGAGACCGCCAAGGTCTTCGGCCTGTCCGACGACGCGATCGTTGCGCTCAACAACACCGTCTGGGGCCAGAGTTCGGCGCCGATCGGCGAAGAGCGGGCGCGCGCCGCCGGGCTCGATCCGAGCGCGCCGACGCTGGCGTTGGCGTTGAAGCTGGCGGGCGAGCTCGTCGGCTTCCCGCGCCACCTCACGCAGCACAGCGGCGGCTTCGTCATCGCCCGCGACCGGCTCGACGAGATCGCGCCGATCATGAACGCGGCGATGGAGGAGCGCACGATCGTCGAGTGGGACAAGGACGACCTCGATGCGCTTGGCATCCTGAAGATCGACGTGCTGGCGCTCGGCATGCTGACCGCGATGAGCAAGAGCCTCAAGCTGCTCGCGGCTCACTACGGCGAGCGGCTGACGCTCGCCGCGATCCCGTCGGAAGAGGCTTGCGTCTACGCGATGATCCAGCGCGCCGACACCGTCGGCGTGTTCCAAATCGAGAGCCGCGCCCAGATGTCGATGCTGCCGCGGCTCAAGCCAGCGAATTTCTACGACCTCGTCATCGAGGTGGCGATCGTCCGCCCCGGGCCGATCCAGGGCGACATGGTCCATCCCTATCTACGCCGCCGCCAGGGGCTCGAGCCGACGGTCTATCCGTCGCAGGAACTGGAGGCGGTGCTCGGCAAGACGCTTGGCGTGCCGCTGTTCCAGGAACAGGCGATGAAGATCGCCATCGTCGCCGCCGGCTTCACGCCCGCCGAAGCGGACAAGCTGCGCCGCGCGATGGCGACCTTCCGCCGCGCCGGCACGATCCAGACCTTCCAGGTGAAGATGGTCGAGGGCATGGTCGCGCGCGGCTACGAGCGCGAATTCGCCGAACGCTGCTTCCGCCAGATCGAGGGCTTCGGCGAATACGGCTTCCCCGAGAGCCACGCGGCGAGTTTCGCGCTGATCGTCTACGCCTCGTGCTGGATGAAGTGCCGCTATCCCGACGTCTTCGCCGCGGCGATGCTCAACGCCCAGCCGCTCGGTTTCTATGCGCCGGCGCAATTGGTGCGCGACGCGCGCGAGCACGGCGTCGAAGTGCGCGAGGTCGACGTCAACCTGTCGGACTGGGACTGCACGCTGGAGCAATTCCCTTCTCCCACTGCGCGGGAGAAGGGCGCGCGCCTCCACCCTCGCCACGCCGCCATGGCGGCGGAAATCCGCGGCGTCCATGCGGTCAGGCTGGGCTTGAGGCAGATCGTCGGCGCGAAGGAAGAGGAGATGCTGCGGCTGGTCGAGCGGCGGGGCGCGGGCTACGATTCGGTGCGCGACCTGTGGCTGCGCTCCGGCCTCGAGCCGGCGACGCTGGAGCGACTCGCCGACGCCGACGCCTTCCATTCGCTCGGTCTCGACCGCCGCGAGGCTTTGTGGGCGGTGCGCGGCCTCGGCCGCGTCGGCGACCAGGACGACCTGCCGCTGTTCGCGCTGAGCCGTCCCGAGCGCGACAGCGAGCCCGACGCCAAGCTGCCGCCGATGCCGCTCGGCGCCCATGTCGTCGAGGACTATCGCCGGTTGTCGCTGTCGCTCAAAGCCCATCCGGTCGCCTTCATGCGCGCCCGCCTCGATGCGCGCGGCGTCAGGCGCGCGGAGGCGCTGGCGGCGTTGAAGAGCGGCGATCGCGTCGCCGTCGGCGGGTTGGTGCTGGTGCGCCAGCGGCCCGGCACCGCGCAGGGGGTGATCTTCATGACGCTCGAGGACGAGACAGGCGTCGCCAATCTCATCGTCTGGCCGAAGGCCTTCGAGCGTCTGCGCGCGATCGTCATCGGCGCGCGCTTCGTCGTCGCGACCGGCAAACTGCAGAATGAATCCGGCGTCGTCCACCTGATCGTCGAGCGGATGGAGGATCTGACGCCGATGCTCGGGCTGCTGTCGCGCGAAGACCCCGCGGCCGCCCCTTCCAGCTTCGCGGAAGCGCCGCCGCGCGCCGCGCCGCGCCGCCAGGGCGACCGCTTCGCCCAGACCCAGCTCTTCTACGACCCGCGCCTGCCGCCGACGCAAGAGCAACGCGCCGCCGCCCGCGCCCTGCCGAGCGGGCGGAGCTTTCATTGAGGCGACGCCAGCGAGCGCCGACGCCCTCGCCGTTCGAGACGCCTGCTGCGCAGGCTCCTCACGGTGAGGACGTCTTCACGCGCCCGTAACGGCGTCCTCATCAGCCCGATCCTCCTCATCCTGAAGAGCGCGGCGCAAGCCGCGCGTCTCGAAGAGCTTGCCCTGAGCAACGCGAAGGGACGAGGAGGAGCGGGTCTGGCGATTGTTCAATCGTGAAGCGGCTTGGCCTACGCGACGTCGTCGGGCGCCGGGGCGCGCTTGTCGCCGACGATCATCGCCCGCACGAGGTTCTCGCGGTGGCGCAGGCTCGCCAGGGCGACGCCGGCGAGATGGACGAGGACGAGCAGCGCCAAGCCATGCGCGATCCAGGAATGCAAATGCTGGGCGCCCGACGAACCCCACAAGGCGTCGGTCGTCAGCGCGTAACCGCTCGCGGCCGTCGCGACGACGACCAGCAGCAGCGCGATGATCATCGCGCCGCCGGCCGGATTATGGCCAACGAAACGCGCCTCCGAGCCGCGGGCGATGGCGCCGAGATAGGCGAGGACGACGCGCGGCGCGCGCACGAATTGCGCGAAGCGCGCGTAGCCGCCGCCGACGAAGCCCCAGACGACGCGCGCCAGCGCCAACGCGCCGGCGACGGTGCCGGCCCAGGCGTGCAAGTCCTCCCAAACTTGTGCGCTGAGCCAGCAGACGACGAAGCTCACGACGAGCGTCCAGTGGAACGCCCGCACCAACGGGTCCCAGACGCGTATCACCATCGTCTCCACGTCGCCTGGGGTCGCCGCAACCCGATCAGTTCTCGCCGGCTTCGGCGTTGTCGAGCTTCTCGAGCGTCTGGGCGTTGTAGGCCATGTTGACGCGCTTGCCGCCCTTGTCGGTGGCGTAGACTTCGTAGCAGCCGCTCTCGGTCTTGATCTGCTTGACCGTGAAGCCCTCGGTCTGCAGCTGCGATTCGAGCGCAGACTTGGGCTGCCACTCAGACTTGGGGCCGGCGGCGCATTTACCGGCGGCGTAAGCGGGGCTGACGGCGACGGCGGCGACAGCGAGCGCGGCGAGGGCGAAGATGGTCTTCATTCGGGACTCCGAGAGGTTGAGAGCGATGCGGCGCGTCGCGCCGTCGCCTCTCGATTTCCCGTTTCAAGCCGGCCTAAGTGCGGCCGTCAGATTACGGTTTGTCATAGTGGCCCGGCCTCAGGCGCCGCCGGAGGCGCGCCCCGTCAACTCGTCGACGATCGCGCGCAGCCGCTCGCTCTCCATGCCCGCCGCCTCGCGCGCCTCGGCGATGAGACGCAGGTTGCCCGCGGTCGAGGCGGCCTGCCAACCTTCGACGGGCGCGGCGAGCGCGTCGCCGAGCGCCTCTTCGGCCGCGTCCCAGTCGCCTTCGATCGCCGCCAGCTCGACCAGCGTCGCATGATCCCAGTAATCGGCGCCGCGCGCGAGGCGCTGGCGCACGGCGTAGCGCGCGACCCCGGCGATCTCCTTGGCGGCGCGGTCGCGCGGATCGGCGATCGTCATCAGCGTCGCGGCGTTGACGCCGGGATAGGCGTCGCGCCAGTCGGTCTCGAAACCCTGGCGGTAGGCGGCAATTGCTTTGCGCAAATGGCCGCGCGCCTCGATCTCGCGCCCCGCCCTGCGCGCCTTCTCCCAGCGGTCTTTATGGATGCGGCCGAGCAGGCCGCAGGTCTCGCTCGACGGCCCGCGCTCCTTGATCATCTCGGTCAGAATCGCCTCGGCCTCGCGGTCGCGCCCGAGCCGATTGAGCGCCATCGCCCATTGCTCGCGCACCAACACGGTGCGCTGCAACGCGCGGTCGAGCCGGCCGCAAAGATCGACAACCCGCTCCCAGTCCGACAGCGCGCGATAGGAGAGCAGTAGGTCGACGGCGACGCCGGCCTCGACCGCATCGATGTCGCCGAGCCCGTCGCGCACGGCGTCGAGCGCCGCGACGCCGCCCGCGCGCGCGTCGGCGAGTTTCTTCTTCAGCGCTTCGGCATAGGCGACTTGGGTGCGAAAGACGTCGGTCTTCAGCCGGTCGATCGGCGCCGCTTGGTAGCCCTCGAGCAACTGGAACAGCGGCGAGTCCATCGCGCGATGGCCGCGCGCCTCGATCAATCGCTGCTTCAGCGCCGCGCTCGCGGCTTCAGCGTCGGCCGGCGCCCCGTCGTCGCCGAGCGCGTAGGGCAGCGCGCGCAACGGGCCGACGTCGAAGGGCAGGGGCGACCCCAGCGCCATGGTCAGCACCGTCGTTTCCGGCCGCGCCGCATGGCGGATGCCGAGCTCGTAATAGACGTTGGCGTTGAGGATGGTGAGATCGGCGATGGCGAAATCGCTGAGCAGGATGCGCTCGTACATCAGCTTGTGGATGAAGCCGGCGCCTTTCTCCTCGTCGGCGCGCACCACGGCGAGGCCGGCCGCCTCGATCGCCGGCGCGATGACCGCGGCGTAGATGCGGTCGAAATCGACGATCCGTCCGCTCGGGTCGGCCTTACGCCCGAACGGCATGATGACGAAGCAGACGGCGCGATGGTCCATGGTTTCGCCCCTGACGCGGGTCCGGGCGATCCTAGACCGACGAGGCCACGGCTGGTAGCGGCCGCGGTTTGCCTTCGCCGCCGCCACTTGTTAGCCAAGCGCCGCCCCCGGATCGGAATCGCCTTGGCCTACGTCCAACTTGCCTTTCTCTCGTTGCTGTGGGGCTTCTCGTTCCTGCTGATCAAGATCGCCTCACAGGCGTTCGACTGGATCGGCTACGCGTGCGGGCGCGCTGGCGTCGCCGCGCTGGCGCTCGCCGCGATCGCGCTTATCCGCCGCGTCGCCTGGCCGCGCTCGGCCAAAGTTTGGGGACAGATGGCGGCAATGTCGCTGATCGGGCAGGTCGGGCCGTTTCTGCTGTTCGGCGTCGCCGCTCATTTGATCACCAGCGCCGACATGGCGCTGATGATGGGCTCGGCGCCGATCTTCACCTTCCTCCTGGCGCGGATGTTCGGCCTCGGGGAAGTGTGGAACGCGCGCGCCGCCGCCGGCCTGGCGCTGGGACTGGTCGGCGTCGCCCTGTCGCTCGGCTCGCCGTTCGCCGGCGGCGGCGCGGCGCACGCCGGATTGGGCCGCGCCCTCGCGCTCGTCGCCGCGCTCGGCTACGCCGGCAGCGCGCTGCTGTCGCGACCGGTTTCGCGCGCAGTCGGCGCGGCGATGGCGGCGACGGGTTCGATGGCGATTTCCGGCGTGCTGCTCGCCGCGGCTGAACTCGTCGCCGGCGGAATTCCATCGCTGGCGGTTTTGGCGGCGAAGCCAGCGGGGCCGCTCGCGGCGCTCGTCGCGCTCGGCCTATTCAACACCGGACTTGCTTATTTCGTCTATTTCCGCCTGATCGAAACGGCGGGCGCGACCTTCGCGGCGCTCAACAACTACATCGTTCCTTGCATCGGCGTCATCGCCGGGGCGCTGGCGCTCGGCGAGCCGGTGCGAGCCGCGGCTTGGTTGGGCCTCGCTTGCGTGCTCGTCAGCGTCGCCCTGACCGGTTCGGCGGCGGGCGCGGCGCGCAAAATTGTCGGCTCGCCAACGCGCTAGCGGTCAAATCCTGAAACTTAAGTCCCGGGCCAAAAGGGCGGCTTGCAGGCCGAGAGCGAAGGGGAAAGATCGACCCTTTCGGACGTTCCCTCAGCGGTCGCCAATCGAACGAATGACCCTCGCCGGGTTTCCGCCGACAAGAGTATTCGGGGGAACGTTCTTGGTGGCGACGGAACCCGCCGCAACAACTGAGTTTTCGCCCACCGTCACGCCGCCGATGATCGTTGCGCCGGCTGCGATCCAAACGTTTCTTTCAATCACGATGGGCTTTGCGATTACGGAGGCGCGCCGTCGAGACGGTTCGACGGGATGGCCAGACGTGATGATGCTCACGTTCGGCCCGATCATGACATCGTCGCCAATGTCGAGACCGCCAAGATCATAAAAGGTGCAGTTCTGATTTACGAAAACATTGCGTCCGACACTGATATCGGCCCCGCCGGTTGCGTAGAATGGCGGGATCAATAAAGAAACTGTCGTCCACCTTCTTGCCGATGAGATCGCTGAACAGGGCCCGGATTTCGTCCGCATCGTTGAACGTCAAACGGTTGAGATTGGCGGTGATCGCCATCGCTCGTTTGACGCTTGCCAACATGGCCGCTGACTCCGGCGTTCTGCGCGGAATTATCTTCGTGCAATCGTCATTCGCCATTCGTTGTCTTTCTCCGAGCGCGGTCGAACGAACTTCGGCGCTCGATGGCCGCGCCGAGATTTGCTGAGCGTAGCCACAAAGGGTCCAGGCCGGAATCCGCCTTCAGCCGGCTCCAACCGTCTGGGCACGGTCGCGGAAGGTTCGACTCGCTCGGCTCCTTGGCCGCGCCTCAGCGGCGGCGCTGCGCCTCGGCGCGAACGGGCGCGGCGACAGGTTCTTGCGGGCGCTGAGGACCAGCGCGACGACGGCGGCCGCGCGGCTCGTCGTCGGATTCGTCGAACTGCATGACTGCGGCGGCGGCGACGACGCCGCCAAAGGTGAAGGCGAAGGCCGCGCACAGCATCGCCGTGCCGACGAACGCGACGTCGGAGCGCCACAGCAGCGAACGCAGGCCGAAGATGTCGAAGGCGAGCAGGAGCCCGGCGCAGAATGCGCCGATGCTCACGCCAAACGCCCAGTTGAGAATCACCGCCTGCGCCAGGCGATGGCGCTGGCCCCAGCGCCGCCAGGCGTCGATCAGTCGATGTGTTGCGCTCCGCATGGCCGCCTTTCCGGCGGTTTCCCGCCCGCCGTCGATGAAGCTAATGTAAGGAGATTCGCGCCGTCGTCCAGCAGGTCCGGCGCCCTAACGCCTCGGCGGCGCGCCTTTGCGCGCGTCGGCGGGCCGCGTCGCAATCCAGATGACGTGTCGCGCGCCGCCGCGGGCGCCGCGGGCGCGCGTGGCGACTTCCTCCGTTGCAAAGCCTACGTCGCGCAGTCGTTGCGTGAATTTCCGGTCGGGCCCTGACGACCACACCGCAAGCACGCCGCCCGGGCTCAGCGCAGCGCGGGCGGCGGCGAGGCCGCGCGCGTCGTAGAGCCGGTCGTTGGCTAGCTGGGTGAAACCCTCGGGGCCGTTGTCGACGTCGAGCAGGATCGCGTCGTAGGCCGCGCCGCCCGCGCCGATAAGCTTGGCGACGTCGGTCAATTCGAGGCGCACGCGCGGGTCTCGCAGCGAGCCGGCGAAAATCTCCGCCATTTCCCCCTCGGCCCATTGCGCGACGGCGGGGATCAGCTCGGCGACCTCGATCCGCGCGTCGGCGCCGAGGGCCGCGAGCGCCGCCCGCAGCGTGAAGCCCATGCCCAGGCCGCCGATGAGCACGCGCGGGCGGGCGCGGTCGTGAATTCTCGCGCAGGCGAGCGTGGCGAGCGCTTCCTCCGAACCGCTGATGCGGCTGTTCATCAGTTCCTTGACGCCCAGGCGAATCGAGAATTCGGCGCCGCGCCGCATCAGGCGCACTTCGCCGCCGCCCGGAACCGCCGCTTTGCCGAGCTGGATCCAGGGGATCATCGATCGCCCTCGCGCCGCTTGAGCGCGTCAGCCAGCCGCGCTGTCGCCGAGCCGGGCCGAAGCGGCTTCGGCTGGCTTTCATGCGGCGCCCAGCCGGTCAGCCACACCGTCTCGAACGTCGCGCGCAGCCGCCCGTCGGGGTCGGCGAAACGCTCGGCGTAGATTTCTGCGGCTCGCGCCAGCACCGCACGGCTGAGCGGCTTGCGGCTACGCTCGACGAGCGCGTTGGCGGCGCCGAAGGCGCGCAGGTCGCGCATCAGAGCAAAGAGATCAGCGTAGCGCACGACGAGCGTATCGACATCGACGACCGGCAGCGCGAAGCCGGCGCGCTGCAGCAGCCCGCAGAGCGCGCGCGCGTCGGCGAACGGCGCGACCCGCGGCGAGACGCCGCCCGAGATCTCGCTTTCGGCGACCGTCAGGCTCTGGCGCAATTCGATCAGCGTGTCGCCGCCGGCGAGCGCGGCGACGAACAGTCCGTCGGGACGCAAGGCGCGACGGATCTGGATCATGGCGCCGGGCAAATCGTTGACGTGATGCAACGCCAACAGCGAGACGACGAGATCGGCGCTCTCGGCCGCCAGCGGCAGCCGCTCGATGTCGCCGACAAGGACGGAGAAGTCGCCCGATCCGGCGCTGGCGGCGGTCGGCGCAAGGCGCAGGGTCGAGCCGCCGCCGCGGCGAGCGGCGAGCGCCGCCGCCGCATGCGGGCCCGGCGCGCCGGCGTCGACG
>JBEKVR010000179.1:0-9207 GCA_049513815.1 Roseiarcus sp.
AATCGCTTGCGCCGCCTGCGCGTCCTTCAGGACGCGCAGGCGGCGCAACAACCCTCAGAAACCTGAAAATGTGTCACCCATCATCCCGGTCTAAATTGTCACCCATCATCCCGCTGGACAGCCGCTGCCCCCCGGGTGGCCACACGCGCTCCGCTTTGCTATGAGCCCGCATGTCCTCCTCGCCGCCGGCCACGCCCGGCCTCGGCGTCGCGCTTTATCTGCTCGGCGTCTTCTTCTTCGCGCTCAACGACGCGCTCGGCAAATGGCTGGTGGCCGATTACGGCGTCGGCCAGATGGTGATGCTGCGTTCGATCGGCGCCGCCATCGTGCTGGCGCCGATGATCGCCTCGATGGGCGTCGACCTGTTCGACTTCAGCCAGTGGCGGCTGCAGGCGGCGCGCATCTTCGCCATGGCGGCGGACACGTTCTCGTTCTACTTCGCGACGCGCTTCATGCCGCTCGCCGACGTGATGACCTTCTATATGGCGGCGCCGTTGATCGTCATCGCGCTGTCGGCGCCGTTGCTCGGCGAGCGGGTCGAGCGCTTCCGCTGGATCGCGGTCGCCGTCGGCTTCGTCGGCGTGATGGTGGCGCTGCGGCCGTCGCCGTCGATGTTCACCTGGGTGTCGCTGATCGCCCTCTTCGGTTCGACGATGTACGCGCTCGGCCAGATCGCGACGCGCAAGCTCAGGCGCACGCACTGGTTGCCGCTGATTGTCTGGCAGTTCGCCGGCGCTGGCCTGATCGGCGCGGCGACGACGCCGTTCACCTGGACGACGCCGAGCCGCTTCGATCTCGGCCTGATGTTCCTGCTCGGCGTGGTGGCGATGACGTGCTTCATCTTCATGACTCGCGCGCTGGCGATGGCGCGCGCCGCGGTGCTCGCGCCGCTGCAGTACACCTCGATCGTCTGGGCGACGATCATCGGCTGGGTGGTGTGGCGCGACGCGCCGACTTGGCCGATCGTGCTCGGCAATGCGATCATCATCGGCAGCGGCCTCTACCTCGCCGCGCGCGACGTGCAGTGGCGCGCCGCCGTCGTCGCCGCGCCTGTCGCGCTGACGCCGCGCGAGTGAAGGAGCAGCAATGACGCCCGGTTCCGGCTTCGACCTCGCCGTCGCGCTGCTGTTCGCGGTTCCCGGTCCGACCAACGCGCTGATCGCGGTCGGCGGCGCGCGGCGCGGCGCACGCGCGCTTCCCGCCCTGGTCGGGGCGGCGCTGGTCGGCTTCGTCGCGGCGGTCGCTGTCTTGATATGGCTCGCCGGTCCCTATGTCGCGGCGACGCCGGCGCTCGGCCTCGCGCTGCGCGCCTTATGCGCCTTGCTGCTGGCGCGCTCGGCGTGGCTGCTGTGGCGGTCGGCCGGCGCGAGCGGCGCGTCGCGCGGCTCGACCAGCGCCGCCGCCGTGCTGGCGACGACGCTGGTCAATCCCAAGGCGCTGATCTTCGCCTTTGCGATCTTTCCCCCGCTCGCCGGCGCGGCCGAGGCGGCCGAAGTTTTCGCCCGCTTCGCTCTGCTGGCCGTAGTCGGCATGACGCTGTGGGGGCTCGCCGGCGCAGCGCTCGGGCGCGGCGCGACGCCGCGGCTCGGCGCAGCGACGGTCGACCGCGCCGGCGCGGCGGTTCTCGCCGCCTTTTCCGTCGTCGTCATCGCGATGGGGTTGGCGGGCTAGGCGGCGGTTCAGTCAAACAGCCGCCGCGCCAGGCCGACGACCACCTGTGCCGGCTTGACCTCGGCGACGCCGTGATCATAGCGCCCTGAATAGACGGAGCGGATCATCGCCGCCCGCGCTTCGAACGTGTCCTCGACGGCGACGGCGAAGTCGGTCGCGCCGGCGCGCACGACCGAGGCGCGCAGCCGCCTGCCGTCGAGCAGGAGCGTCAGCGGGGTTCCCGCCGGCCCCGGCGCCACGCCGCGCAGCCGGACGCCGCCGGTCGAGATGTCTTCGATCAGGTAGAACTGGACGCGATCGCCGACGATCAGCCGCGCGACCGAGCCGCGCCCGTCGAAGCGCTCCGAGCGGCGGAAGCGCGGCTGCTCGACGCAGACGACGGAAGCCAACGTGAGAATGAAGATGTTGTACCAGCTCCAGAACAGCGGCAGCGACGCCGCGCCGTGCAGGTCGGACGGCGGGTCGAGGATGAAGGCGCGGCAGACCCCGGCGATTGTCAGCGTGAGCAGGATCATGAATGGGGCGAGCACCCGCAACTGGACAAAGCGCCTGCTGCGGTCGCCACCCTTGGCGGTGACGACGAACTTCTGGCCCTGAGGCCTGGTCAGGCCCTGCCAAACCGCCTTGACGACGCTGGTTGCGGCGAGCAGGAGGCCGAGATCGCCCATGATCGGCAGCGACCGCGCGCCCGATAGCCACGCCACTGCCAGGGTTTGAGCGAAGAAAAAGGGCAGGAAATGATAGAGCGTGTCGGAGGCGTCGGCGCGCACCGCCACAATTCCGAACAGGAAATACGAGAGCGGCAGCGCGAGGCCGACCAGGCGGTAGCAATGGTTTGCCGACCAATGCAGGAAGGTCTCGCTGAGGATCAGCCGATCGACGAGGCTGAGGCCGTTGCCGGGGCGCAGCGGCCCGCTGCGGCCGGCGCAGATCTGCATGAAGCCGAGGCACCAGCGGCTGCGTTGGCCGATGTATTCGCGCAGGCCCTCCGGCGCGAGGCCGAGCGACAAGCGCTCGTTGAGATAGACAGTGCGATAGCCGATGTGCTTGAGCCGCAGCGTCAGCAGGTAGTCCTCGGTCACCGAATCGGTCGGGAAACCGCCGATCGCCATCAGCGGCGCGAAGCGGATGATCGACGACGTGCCGCAGCAGAAGGCGGCGCCCCAGGCATCCTTCGACGCCATGATGACGTCGAAGAAATAGCGCTGCTCGTCCGGCCACACCCGCGCCACCGACAAGTTGCGCTGCATCGGGTCGGGATTGGCGAAGTGCTGCGGCGTCTGCACCACGCCGACATCGTCGTCACGAAATAGCGTCATCGCGCGGGTGAGGAAGTTCGGCGTCGGCACGAAGTCGGCGTCGAGGATCGAGACGTAGTCGGGCGGCGTGTCGAGCTCGGCGACGCGCCTCAGCCCGTTGTTGATGTTGCCGGCCTTGGCGTGGGCGTTGTCGGCGCGGGTCATGTAGCCGCAGCCGAGCCGCTCGCACAGCGCCTCGAGCCACGGCCGCCGCCCGTCGTCGAGCGTCCACAACCGATAGTTGGGATAGTCTATCGCCAGCGCGCCGACGATGGTCTGCTCGAGAATCGCCTCTTCCTCGTTGTAGGTGCAGATGAACACGTCGATCAGCGGCGGCGTCGGCTGCGAGGTCAGCCAGCCGAGATTGGCCTCGACCTCGGCAGAACGGTCGCGCACGCGCGACAGGAAGAAGAACGAGATCGTTCCGCCGATCAGCGCCGCGGTTTCGACGAAGATGAAGACGAGCGCGACCAGCGTGTCGAGCGTGAAGCCGAACGGCGGCAGGGTGCTGAACCAGCGCCACGCCATATAGCGCCACATCAGCGCCAGCACGATCGCGACGACGACGGCGCGGGCGATCGTGTTGTCGCGTCTGAGCCACGGCAGCGCAGCGAAGCCGGCGCCGGCGACGAGCGCGGCCGGCCAGCAGCACTCGACCGCGCTGGCGAAGAACGGGCTCACCAGAGCGCCGGCCGCAGGGCGTCGATGAGGTCGGCGTGGGCGCCGTCGAACACCACCCGGCCGGTGCGGCCGACGTCACAGGTCTGAGCGCTGGCGAGCCCGGGAACCGACACGGTGACGTGATAGGCGCCGCGCGCCAGCGCCGCCGGCAGGATGGCGAAATTGGCCGGCGTCGTCGAAGAGCCGGTGAGGCCGATCACCGTTCCGGCGAGGTCGTCGCCGCCGTCGCGCGGCTGGAACCGCGCCGGCGAGCCGAGGTGGAGGCGGTTGTAGACGCTCTCGCTGACCGTCGCAGTGACCAGCGCGCCGCCGCAATCGAGCACGCGTACGAGTTCCTGGCCGCGCCGCACTTGCTCGCCGGGCGCCGTCATCACCTCCCAGACGCTGCCCTTGGCCGGCGCGACGACGGAGGCGGACGAGAGCTGGGCGTAGCGCGCCTGCTCGTCGGCGACGTCCTGCGACAGGCGGGCGATGCGGCGGTCGCCTTCGTCCAGCGCCTGCTCGAAGTCGACGATCTGCTGGCGCAGGTCGTCGGCGCGCTGGGCCGAGGTCGGGCGATCGTTGTAGCTGTCGCCGACGAACACGCCGCGTCGGGCGGATGCGAGTTCGACGTCGTTGACGGCGATCAGGCCCTGGGCGGAGATTTCGTTCTGCGCCGCGACGTCGGCGTCGCGCTTGGCCAGACTGGCCTGCACCGCCGTTCCCGCGCCCTGGGCGGTCAGCCGGTTGGCGCGCTCGAGCGTCGCGGCCGCGTCGAGCGTGCGCGCATGCGCCGCTGCGGCGTCGGCGGTCAGCGCGTCATGCCGCGCCTCGAGCTGGCGGATGCGAGCGGCGCCGAAGGCGCGGGTCTGTTCGCTGAGATCGGCGAGCAGGGCGCGCGCGCTCTCAAGCCGCGCCGCCAGCCGCGGGCGTTCATCGCGCGCCTGCGTAAGCTGGCGCGACAGGTCGTCGACGCGGCCGCGGTCGGCGCGCGGATCGACGATGCGGAACAGCAGGTCGCCGGGCGCTAGCGCGGCGCCCGATTCGCGGACGGATGGGCCGGTCTGCACTTCGCCTTCGATCGGCGCGCGCAAGGTGATGACGCGCGCGTTGACGATCGCCTCGACGCTCGAGGTCTGCGCCACGCGCTGCAGCGGCGCGTAGCCGACCGCGGCGACGAGCGCGAGTCCGAGCAGCGTTTTGACGACGCGCCGTGGCGTCGACGACTTCGGCTTGGTCCTGGCCGGCGCGGGCGGCGCCGGCGATTTGAACATCGGCGTCGGTTCGGCGCTGGGCGCGTCGGGTGCGTTGCGCCGCCGCCAGTCGTCGACGGCGGGCGCGTTGGCGGCGCCGGCCTCGGCGAGCAGGCCGCGCAGATAGGCGAGCCGCTGGCCGGCGTCCATCCGGGCGAACGCCGTCGATTCGATCGGCGCGGCGTCGCCGTTCGCGTCGCGCTGCGGTTCGTCGGCGCGCGGCGCATTTTCACTCAATGCGCGCGCCAGCGTCTCGCGCGGCGGAGAGGCCAAAGCAGTCATTGCGCTGATGCCCCGCGCGCCCGCACAGGACGCCGTTGAGGAATGGAGGAGGGCTTTGTCATCATGACAAACCTGTACGCTTGAACGCAGGAAGAGCCGCCGCCTGTAGGACAAATAGAATTGTCTGCAACTCGTTTATGGACTCTAAATTAATGAACTATTGTTGCGTTACTCGACTTGCGTGACCGCGCCGCTTCGCCGCCGGCTGGCCCGCCCGGGTCGCATCGCGACGCCTCGGCGTCGCGGTCCTTCTCGTCGCTGTAGGGTTTGCCGCCCGCCGCCGTTTGGGCGTGTCAGGCGCGCGCGGCGCGGCTCAATCCGTCGGCGCCGTAGGCCGCCAGGAAGGTTGTCACGGCGTTCGCCGCCTGCCTGTCGACGGCGTCGCGGTCGTCGGCGCCGACAACGCCGAACAGTCGCTTGCGGTGCAGCTCTCCGGAGCACAAATCGAGGAATTGCGTCACCGCGACCGACGCGTCCGCCCGCCGCAACTCGCCCCGCTCCATCGCGGCGAGGAAGCTTCCGGTCAGGCGATCGAGTCCGTGCTGAACGCCGATCTGGTAGGCGGCCTGTCCGACTTCCGGAAAACGCGCCGATTCCGCGACGATCAGCCGGTAGAAGGCGATCGTATCCTCGGTCAGCAACAAGTCGAGAAAACGCCGCGCGAATCGTCCGAGAACGGTGCGTACGTCTCCCTGCGTTTCGTCCATTTCGAACAGGGGAGCGAACATCCGTTGGACCTCTTCGCGGATCACCGCGGCGAACAGGTCCTTCTTGGAGGGAAAGTAGCTGTAAAGCGTCGCCTTCGATCCGCCGACTTTGGCCGCGATCTCCGACATCGACGCGGCGGCGTAACCCTCGCGCAGAAAGGCCGCGCGGGCGATTTCCAGCATGCCGGCGCGGCGGTCGTCGCTTCGCGGTTTGGCGGCCGCCCGAGCCCCTCTCATTCGCCTCTCAAATCCCTCTTCCGACCGTACGGTGCGTTACAGCTTGACTTTGCTTAAGCCTATCGCCAAATTGCCGCCAATGCAACAGTACCGTACGGTACGGTACGTCGTTTGCAGAAGAGGATGGCGGCGACATGTCAAAGGGAAACGCCCGTACCAGAGCGCGAGTCCCCGCTCGCGCGCCGGGCTGTCCGCACCCTGGCGTCGTCGCCATCCTCGCCCTTCTTACCCTCGCCGGCTGCGCGCCGGACCTCGGCGAGGCGCCCCGCGTTCGGTCGCCGGCGGCCTACGCGGACGCCAAGAGCTTCGCTGCGCCCAAGGTCGACTGGCCTTCGGACGCCTGGTGGAAAGTCTATCGCGACCCCCAGCTCGACCAGTTGATCGACGAAGCTCTGGCCGACTCGCCCGATCTCAAGGCTGCGGCGGCGCGCGTGCGCGGCGCGACGGCGATGGCCGAGGTCGCCGGCGCCAATCTGTGGCCGACGGTCACGGGCGCCGCCAGCGTGACGAAGATAGAGCAGAGCACCAACCAGGGGATGTCCGCCATCTCCGAAGCCGCCCTTCCACACGGCTGGCACACTTCCGGCCAGATCGCCGCCAATCTCGAGTACGAGCTCGACTTCTTCGGCAAGAATCGCGCGACGCTGGCGGCGGCGACCTCGGAGGCTCAAGCCGCCGAAGCGGAGCAGTCCGAAGCGCGTCTACAGATTTCCGCTGCGGTGGCGGAGACCTACGCCAACCTGGGGCAGCTCTTCGCTGACCAGAGGGCCGCGCGCGACGCTGTGCGTGTCCGCCGCGAGAGCGCCGATCTGGTCGAGAGCCGGTCGAAATCCAATCTTGAAAACGAAGGCGCGGTGAGCCTGGCGCGCGGGCAGCTTCATGCCGCCGAGCTCGAAGCCGACGCGCTCGATCGCTTGATCGCGCTGACCCGCGATCAGCTCGCCGCGCTGCTCGGCAAGGGGCCGGACCGCGGGCTCGCCATCGTCCCGCCGGCGGTCGAAAAGACTCGCAGCCTCGGATTGCCCGCCAGGCTTTCGGTCGATCTGATCGGACGGCGTCCGGATATCGTCGCGGCGCGCTTGAGCGCCGAGGCCGCGGCCTCCCGCATCGAGGTCGCCAACGCCAATTTCTATCCCAATGTCGAGCTGACCGGCGCCTTCGGCCTGCAGTCGTTCGATCTCAAGGACCTGCTGAGGCGCCAGTCGCAGATGGGCCAATTCGGGCCGGCGGTTCATCTGCCGATCTTCGACTACGGCCGCAACGAGGGCATCTACCGCGGCGCGCGCGCCGAGTACGACGCCGCTGTCGCCGTTTACGACCGGACGCTGGCCAACGCCCTCCGTGACGTCGCCGACGCCTACGCCACGCGGCGCGGCGTCGCCGTCGAGATCAAGGACGCGCGCGCCGCGCTGGCGGAAAGCGAAAACGGCTATCGCGTGATCAAGCAGCGCTACGACGCTGGACTGTCGCGCTACACCGACGTGCTGACGGCGGAGAACGCGCTGCTCGCCCAACGCCGCGCCGTCGCCGATCTCCAAGCGCAGGCCTTCGCCGCCGACGTCGCCTTGGCGCGCGCGCTCGGCGGCGGCTACGCCGCCCAGTCCTGAAGTTCTCTTCGAATCGGAGCCTTGCATGACCTCCGCCGAAACAACCATCGAATCCATAGGCGACGCGTCGACGGATCGCCCGTTCCCGGTCCAACCGAAAGAAGCGCGCAAGGGCCGACTGCGCGGATGGCTGTTCGCCTTGTTGTTTCTCGTCGTCGCCGTGGCCGCGGGCGCGGCGGCGGCGCAGTGGTATTTGATTTCGTCGAAATTCGTCAGCACCGACAACGCGTATGTCGGCGTCTCGTCGGCGCTGGTGACGCCGCTGACCAGCGGCGCCGCCGTGAGCGTTGCGGTCCACGACACGCAGATGGTCAAGTCGGGCGACGCGCTGCTGACGATCGATCCGCAGGACGCCAAGCTGGCGGTCGCCCAGGCCGAGGCTGCCTACGGCCTCGCCCTGCGCAGAGTGCGGGGCTATTTCGCCGGCCTGGCGGCGCGCCAGGCCGACTACGATCGCGCCAAGCTCGACTACGAACGGCGCGCCAAGCTCGGCAATTCCGGCGCGGTTTCCGGCGACGAACTGTCGGCGGCGAAAAACAACTTCGAAGCGGCCGCGGCGGCGCTCGACGGGGCCAAGGCGCTGACCGACGGCGTCGACGTCATGAATCACCCGGAAGTGCTGGCCGCCAAGACGGCGCTCGACGTCGCCAAGCTCAATCTCGATCGCACCGTGATCCGCGCGCCGAGCGACGGTGTGGTGTCGCAGCTTCAGGTGCAGGTCGGCCAGCGCGTCCAGGCCGGGGCGCCGGTGATGACGATCGTGCCGATCGCCGACGTGCACGTCGACGCCAATTTCAAGGAGGACCAACTCGGCGCGGTGCGCCCCGGCCAGTCGGCGACGCTGACGTCGGACCTTTACGGCTCGTCGACGACGTTTCACGGCGTCGTCGCCGGTCTCGGCGGCGGCACAGGAGCGGCGTTCGCCGTGATCCCGGCGCAGAACGCGACCGGCAATTGGATCAAGGTCGTTCAGCGCGTACCGGTGCGCATCGCGCTCGACGCCAGCGAATTGAAGGACCATCCGCTGCGCGTCGGCCTGTCGATGTCGGTCGCCATCGACGTGTCGAAGTGAGCCGGCGGAGAACGCCGTGAGCCGCCTCGCCGTCGAGACCGTCGCGCCCGAGCCGCGCTCTGTCGCGCCCGCGCGACAGGCGCCGCGCGCCGACGCGTCGGCGCGACACGAACCGCACGGCCTCGCGCTGTTGGCGATCGTGCTGATCCTGGCGATGGGCAATTTCCTCGCCGTGCTCGACATGACGATCGCCAACGTGCTGGTTCCACATATCGCCGGCGGCCTCGCCGTGTCGTCGAGCGAGGGCACCTGGGTGATCACCGGCTACGGCGTCGCCGAGGCGATCATGGTTCCGCTGACCGGCTGGCTGACCGAGCGGTTCGGGCCGGTCAGAGTGTTCGTCGTCTGCATTGTCGGCTTTGGCGTCTTCTCGGCGTTGTGCGGCATGGCGACCTCGCTCGGCATGCTGATCGCCTTCCG
>JBEKVR010000180.1:0-9139 GCA_049513815.1 Roseiarcus sp.
AAATCGCTTGCGCCGCCTGCGCGTCCTTCAGGACGCGCAGGCGGCGCAACAACCCTCAGAAACCTGAAAATGTGTCACCCATCATCCCGGTCTAAATTGTCACCCATCATCCCGCTGGACATGGGGCGAGGGCAAGTGCGAAAACGCAGCTCGCTCGCGCCCGCCGTTACGCCGCCGCGTCGCGCATTGCGGCTTCGACGGCGGCGAGCGCGTCGGCCGCCTTGGCGCCTTCCGGACCGCCGGCCTGAGCCATGTCGGGGCGGCCGCCGCCGCCCTTGCCGCCGAGCGCCGCCGCGCCGCGACGGACGAGATCGACGGCGTTGAAGCGTTCAGTGAGATCGCCGGTGACGCCGACGACCAGGCTCGCCTTGCCGTCCTCGGCGGTCGCGACGATCGCCGCCACGCCCGAGCCGAGGCTCTGCTTGGCCTCGTCGGCGAGCGACTTGAGGTCCTTCATCTCGACGCCGGAAACCTGGCGGGCGTAGAACTTGACGCCCGCGACTTCGCGCGGGTGCTCGCCGCCGCCCGCGCCGCCGCCCATCGCCAGCTTGCGACGCGCGTCGGCGAGCTCGCGCTCGAGCTTCTTGCGCTCGTCGATCAGCGCCTCGAGCCGGCCGCCGACCTCGCTGACCGGCGCGCGCAATTGCGCGGCGAGATCGGCAAGCGCGCGCGAGTCCTCGTTGAGCCGATGGCGCGCCGCGTCGCGCGTCTTGGCCTCGATGCGGCGCACGCCGGCGGCGACCGCGCTTTCGCCGACGATCGAGACGAGGCCGATGTCGCCGGTGCGCGCGACATGCGTGCCGCCGCACAATTCGACCGAGTACGGCCGCGGGCCGTTGTCGCCGCCGTCGATCGTTCCCATCGACACGACGCGCACTTCATCGCCGTATTTCTCGTCGAACAGCGCGCGGGCGCCCGAGGCGCGCGCTTCGTCGAGCCCCATCAGGCGGGTGACGACCGGCGCATTTTCGAGCACGACGCGGTTGGCGATGTCCTCGACCGCGACGAGCTCCGCATCCGTGATCGGCTTGGGGTGGGCGATGTCGAAGCGCAGACGGTCGGGCGAAACCAGCGAGCCCTTCTGAGCGACGTGGTCGCCCAGCACCTGCCGCAGCGCTTCGTGCAGCAGATGGGTCGCCGAATGGTTGGCGCGGGTGGTCGAGCGCGCTTCGTGGTCGACCCGCAGCGCCAGCGCCGCGCCGACCTGCAGCGTCCCCTCCTCGACCTCGACCTCGTGGACGATCAAGTCGCCGAGCCGCTTCTTGGTGTCGAGCACGTTGAGCCGGAGGCCGGGCGCGAGCATTCGCCCGAAGTCGCCGACCTGACCGCCGGACTCGCCGTAGAACGGCGTCTGGTTGAGAACGAGCCAGCCGCGCTCGCCCAGCGCCAGCGAGCCGACCTCGACGCCGTCGCGCACGATCGCGGTCGCGACGCCCTCGGCGGTCTCGGTCTCGTAGCCGAGGAACTCGGTCGCGCCGAGCCGCTCGCGCAGCGAAAACCATACCGTCTCGGTCGCCGCTTCGCCGGAGCCGGCCCAAGCCTTGCGCGCTTCGGCGCGCTGGCGTTCCATCGCCGCGGCGAACCCGGCGTCGTCGACGCCCATGCCGCGCGCGCGCAGCGCGTCCTGGGTCAGGTCGAGCGGAAAGCCGTAGGTGTCGTAGAGCTTGAACGCGACTTCGCCGCCGAGCTTGGCGCCGGGCTTGAGGGCGCGCGTCTCCTCCTCGAGGATCGCCAGGCCGCGCACCAGCGTGGCGCGGAAGCGGGTCTCCTCGAGCTGCAGCGTCTCGGAAATCAGCGCCTCGGCGCGCAGCAGCTCGGGATAGGCCTGCCCCATTTCGCGCGTCAGCGCCGGCGCCAGCCGCCACATCAGCGGCTCGCGCGCGCCGAGCAACTGGGCGTGACGCATCGCGCGGCGCATGATGCGGCGCAGGACATAGCCGCGCCCCTCGTTGGACGGCAGCACGCCGTCGGCGACAAGGAAGGCCGACGCGCGCAGATGGTCGGCGACGACGCGGTGCGAAACCTTCTGCGGCCCGTCGGCGTCGACGCCGGTCGCCTCGGCGCTGGCGCGGATCAGCGCCCGCATCAGGTCGATGTCGTAGTTGTCGTGCTTGCCCTGCAGCACCGCCGCGACCCGCTCGAGGCCCATGCCGGTGTCGATCGACGGCCGCGGCAGATGCGTGCGCTCGCCGCCGACCAGCGTCTCGTACTGCATGAACACGAGATTCCAGATCTCGATGTAGCGGTCGCCGTCGGCGTCGGCCGAGCCAGGCGGGCCGCCGGGAATCTTGTCGCCGTGGTCGAAGAAGATTTCCGAACACGGCCCGCACGGGCCGGTGTCGCCCATCGCCCAGAAATTGTCGTTGGTCGCGATGCGGACGATGCGCGATTCGGGCAGGCCGGCGATGCGCTTCCACAGCGAGAACGCGTCGTCGTCGTCGTGATAGACCGTCACCCACAGCCGGTCCTTCGCCAGACCGAATTCCTTGGTGATCAGGTTCCAGGCGAGTTCGATCGCCAGCGGCTTGAAATAGTCGCCGAACGAGAAGTTGCCGAGCATCTCGAAGAACGTGTGGTGGCGCGCGGTGTAACCGACGTTGTCGAGGTCGTTGTGCTTGCCGCCGGCGCGCACGCACTTCTGCGCGGTGACGGCGCGGTTGTAAGGCCGTCGCTCGACGCCGGTGAAGACGTTCTTGAACTGCACCATGCCGGCGTTGGTGAACATCAACGTCGGATCGTTGCGCGGCACGAGCGAGCTGGAGGGGACGATCTCGTGGCCGTTCCTGGCGAAGAAGTGCAGGAAGCTCGATCGGATCTCGTTGACGCCGCTCATCTTACGCAAAAGCCCCGAGGCTGAGGAGAAAGTCCCCAAGCCTTCTAATGCATGGCGCGGCGAAGGCAAACCCGGCCTCGGCGGTTCGCCGCGACGGCGGCGCGGCGGTCAGCGGCCGGCGAGCGACCCGGCAAGCGTCGCCGGCTTCCCCTTAGCGGGGGCTCGACGGCGTAGCGCCTCGCCCGCAGCGAAAAGCGCGCCAAGCGACATCGCGACGCGGCCGCGCCGACAAACCATCGGCGCGGCCGCTCGCTCACCGGCCGAGACGTCGTCAACCGCCCTGCGGCGGTCGGACGCGCTTGCTAAGGGGGGACGCGCGCGTCCGACAGGACGGTTCAGGCGTCGTCGGCTTCGGTTTCGGCGGGATCGATATTGTCGAGGATGCGCTCGGCGATCAGACCGGCGTTCTCGCGGATCGACTTTTCGATGCGGTCGGCGAGCTCGGGATTGGCCTTCAGATAGGCCTTGGCGTTCTCGCGCCCCTGGCCGAGGCGCTGGCTGTCGTAGGAGAACCAGGCGCCCGACTTCTCCACCACCCCGGCCTTGACGCCGAGGTCGATCAATTCGCCGTTCTTGGAGATGCCCTCGCCGTACATGATGTCGAACTCGACCTGCTTGAACGGCGGCGCGACCTTGTTCTTGACCACCTTGACCCGGGTCTGGTTGCCGACGACCTCCTCGCGGTCCTTGATCGCGCCGATGCGGCGGATGTCGAGCCGCACGGACGCGTAGAACTTGAGCGCATTGCCGCCGGTGGTGGTCTCGGGCGAACCGTACATGACGCCGATCTTCATCCGGATCTGGTTGATGAAGATCACCATGGTGTTGGAGCGCGAGATCGAGGCGGTGAGCTTGCGCAGCGCCTGGCTCATCAGGCGCGCCTGCAGGCCGGGCTGCGAATCGCCCATTTCGCCCTCGATCTCGGCGCGCGGCGTCAGCGCCGCCACCGAGTCGATGACCAGCACGTCGATCGCGCCCGAGCGCACCAGCGTGTCGGTGATTTCCAGCGCCTGCTCGCCGGTGTCGGGTTGGGAAATCAGCAGGTCCTCGAGATTGACGCCGAGTTTGCGGGCGTAGACGGGGTCGAGCGCGTGCTCGGCGTCGACGAAGGCGCAGACGCCGCCGCGCTTCTGCGCTTCGGCGATGACGTGAAGGGTCAGGGTCGTCTTGCCCGAGGATTCCGGTCCGTAAATCTCGACCACGCGGCCGCGCGGCAGGCCGCCGACGCCGAGCGCAATGTCGAGGCCGAGCGAGCCGGTCGGGATCGTTTCGACCTCCGCGACTTTGACGTTCTTGCCCAGCCGCATGATCGAGCCTTTGCCGAAGGCGCGTTCGATCTGCGACAACGCGGCGTCAAGCGCCTTGGTCTTATCCACAATCGGCCCTTCCACGACGCGAAGATTCGGCTGGCTCACGGCTCGACTCCTTCTCTCACGGTCGGCGCTTCCGAGGCAACTGCGACGCGTCCCCGGCGACCCCCTCGTGACGGACTATGTGCATGGTTTGTTCTCACGCGCAAGTTCTATTTTTGTCCCATTTATGCACTTGGCAAACCAAGTAAAAAAATTCGACAAATCAATGACCTAAGCGCCGACTGGATTACGGGCGAGAGGCGACAATCGTGGTCTGGGCTTCAATGGACCCGACGATATCCTCGACCATGTGCGAAAACCCGTGGAGGGCGGGAATCGCTGGCTTGCCTCCCATGATCTCAACGTCGCCAAACGCTATGTAAAAGGCGACATCGAGATCGTATTGCAGGCTCGCGCTCTTGGTGCGGAAGAATATCAATTCGTTTTTCGAGCTATCCCAAACGGGGACCATGATCGAGGTTCCGGGAGGGAATATCGCCGTGCGGATTCCGAAACCGCTCTCGGCGGCGAACAGAACTGGTTGCAGCATCCGGTGCCTGTTCATCTTGGAAATGGCGTTCATGCCCCAAAGCAGATTGTTCCCTCCCTTGTAAGGCTGGGTCATGTCGATAACCGTCACGACTTCCGGCGAGACCTTTTGGCGTCCGAGCTTTCTGGCGCTTTCGTAGTGCGCCACAGAATTGCCGAAGGGAAAACAGACTCCGTCCAAGGATTTGTCGGGCGTCAGAACGGACACGCTTGCGCAGACGGCTTGGTCCAGGGCGGATTTGAGGTTGTTGAGAACGTCGGCGACAACGAGGGTGAAATCCATCGGGGTCTCGGCTGTTACCCTGACCCCGTGGACGTACTCTCCTGCCTCACTGTCGAAGTCACAGAATCTGGCGTAGGGTTTGGAATCTGCAAAAGCCTGCCCGCGCCGCTTGAGATCACCAAGATGTTCCCGAGCGCGCTCAATTAGAAGCCGGGGGCCATCAAACTGGTTCTGTGTGATGTCTAAGCAGCCAGACGAAAGAGACTTTTCAGATGAAGAGATCGCCCGCAGGCGCGACGAAGCGATCCGCCGCGCTCTCAACACGCCGCCGAAGCCACACAAAGAACTCATAGGCAAGAGTGAACGTGCGATAGCGCGGCGGGAGAGTCGAGTCAGAAAAGCTGCTCAATCAAAGCCAAAATCGCCCTGATTTTGGCTCGGTTTCGCCTAAGCCGAGCGAGTTTGTTGCGCTGAACGAGGGCTTCGATATGTCAATCGCTTGCCGGAGGCGCCCTTGATCGCGCGGTGCGCGCGTTCCGTATCGTCAACGCCGAGCGCGATACGGTTCGAATAGCGGAAATCGAACTCGCTCAGATACGCCGGCAAATGACGTTCGCCGCAGTGCTGGTAAACGCCCGTCATCCCGCGTTTGAAGATACCGAAGAAACCCTCGACCGTGTTCGTAATCGTCTCGCCGCGAGCATATTCGCCGTCGCCGTGATTGACGGCCTGATGGTCGGCAAATCGCTTGCCAATCGGCCTGTAGAACTGCGCTTCGTCCGTGTTGAGAGTCGAGTCCAAAACGACATGCTTGCCGATGACCGTCTTAAGCGTCTGGACGGTCAAATCCTCGACCTTCACAGAGACGGCGCGACCGCCGCGCTCGACCGTCGTCAGCACCTTGCGCTTGGTCGCCGTGCCGCGTTTGCCCTGCCAACCCTTGCCGGAAACGAATGTCTGATCAGGCTTGCCGATGAAGGTTTCGTCGATCTCAACTGTCTTGCCCTTGCCGCCCAACGGCTCGGGGTCGCGTTCGGCCATCGCCTCGCGAACGCGGTGCGCCATAAACCAAGCGGTCCGGTAAGAGCCAAGACCAAGCATCCGCATGAGCTGATGGGCCGAGACGCCCTTTTTGCTCGCTGCCATCAGATGAAAGGCCAGAGCCCATTTGGTCATGGGGATATGGCTGGATTCCATAACGGTGCCGATCATCGCCGAAAACTGCTGTTCGCATGCCCGGCATTTCCAAAGACCAGCGCGATGCGCTTCGCCCTTAAGCTCGGTTGCTTCGTTCATAACGCCGCAATGCGGGCAAACAGGCCCATTCGGCCAGCGAAGCGCCTCGAAATGCTTCCGAGCGGCCTCTTCGTTGGAGAAGATTGGATTGGTGAGATCGATCGACATGAGACGCGCTAAATTCAAAATTCTTCTGGATCATTGGCCGGAGACGAAGGAGGAATTTGAAGGTCTTGTCTCTTGTCTTCGTGCAGAATTTTATGCCCAATCTGCACAAAGACTGAGCGCGGCAGCCGGTAATGCGTCACCGTGTCGCCCTCCACGAATCTTAGAATTCCATGATCTAAGTCCGAAGGGTCGATGAATGCCTGCGCGTCTTTCGCTTCTAGGAATGTGGCATGAGGAAACTTGGTCATGGCTTCTGCTCCCACGACCGAACATTACCAGAACCACGATCGGTTTGTCAAGTGCATAATTGCCATTTTGTTCTCGCGGGGGAATTTTTCGCCGGCGATTGCCGCCCTGTGACGCGTCGATCTTAGGGGCGACGAAGGTCCGCTTCGGGTCCGACCACAAGCGGTTTGCGCGAGGACAAGGCGAGGCGGCGCGGAATCCGTTTTGCTCGTCGCGTGACGCGGCGGGCTTCGCCCGCTCGCCGCCCGGTCGGTTGCCCGCGACGCGGCGCCGCGGAAGGTTAAGCGAAGGGACTCGGCGAAACGATGAACGCCATAGCGAACGTCAATGACGAGGCTGAGCGGATCTCGGCCTGGCAATGCAACGGCTGCGGGCGAATCGAAGGGCCTCAGCCGTGCGTCGGCGTCTGCCAGGACAAGAAAGTGACCTTCGTCTCCGCCGAAGCCTACGACGCCGCGGTGGCGCGCATGCGGCGGGCCGAGGCGCGGCTGGCGGCGCTCGAAAGCCTCGCCAACCGCATGGCGCTCGCCAAGCCGCGCGACGGCGAATGGGAAAAGAGCTATCGCGCGCTGCAGGACGAGGCGCGGCGGGCGCTGCGGCAGTCGCACGCGGCGAAGGTTTCGTAGAGCCCCATAGGGGGGCGCGCCGGCTCAACTGGCGGCGGCGAACGTCTGGGCGTCGTCGAACTTGGCGACGATGCAGCGGTTGCGGCCGCTGCGCTTGGCGCAATAGAGCGCGGCGTCGGCCGCCGCGATCAATCGCTCCGGATCGAGGTCGCGGCCGCGGCCGACCACGCCGCCAATCGACATCGTGACGACGCCGGCGGCGAGCGACGCGCCGTGCTCGAGGTGCAGTTCCTCGACGGCGTTGCGCAGCCGCTCGGCGATCAGCATCGCCCCCGACAACGGCGTGTTGGGCATGACGACGGTGAATTCCTCACCGCCGTAGCGGGCGGCGAAATCCGTCTCGCGCCACAGCGTATCGGCGATACGGTGGGCGATGGAGCGCAGGCACTCGTCGCCTCTCTGGTGGCCCTGGCTGTCGTTGTAGAGCTTGAAATAGTCGACATCGATCATCAGCAGCGACAGCGGCAGCAGATCGCGGCTGGCGCGGCGCGTCTCCTCGCCGAACTTCACGTCGAACGAACGCCGGTTGGCGAGGCCGGTCAATCCGTCGCGCGTCGCAAGCGCCTCGAGATCGATCTGCGCCCGCTTCTGGGCGGTGATGTCGCGCAAGGTCTCGACGACGGCGATCAGCTCGCCGTAATCGTCGTAGATCGGGCCTGCGTCGATCGCCAGACAGGCCCTGCGCCCGACCCGCGGCATCAGGCACCAATCCTCCGCCGAGACGCCGAAGTCGCTGAGGCCGTAATTGCCGCCGCTCTCGTACAGCGTGCGGATGTCGTTGTAGCGGCGCTCCAGAAGCAGGTCGGAGAGGCAGGGGCGCCGCTCGGCGTAGAACGCGCGCCAATGCTCGGTGGTGCCAACGACCTCCGAGGCTGGCAAGCCGGTCAGACGCTCGCAGGCCTTGTTCCAGATCAGCACTTTGGCGTCGGCGCCGATGACGAACGTCGGGACAATGAGATGCTCCATGAGACTCACGGCAAAGCCGTGGTCCCCCAGCGGTATTACGCGCCTGTTCGCCTGCGTGTGCTGGAGCGCCTGCATCAGACCAATCAATGCGCAAAAACAAGTTAAAGATTGCTCAAAAACGGAACGGGGAATACCGCGATTGACGCGGATTCTCAGCCGTCCCCAGCGGCGGCGAGCCTTGCGCGGTCCGGCCCGGCGGCGCCGGACCGCAACCCGGGCGCGACCGCCTCGAAGACGTCGAAGGAGTCGACTGCCCCGGCGGAATGGGCGACCCGGCGGTAGGAAGCCGCCAGCGCGTCGTCGACCGCCCGCCAGCGGTCCGCCTGTTCGCAGACGTAGTGGATGCGGCGGTCCGCGACGACGACGAAGCGGGGTCGCGACGCAAGGATATCGGCGACCAGACCGGGGCCGCGATCCTTGAAGTCGCACAGGGTGTGGCCGGGATAAAGGAAGCGGGTCGGCGGCGGCGCGTCCAACGCGCCGTAGAGCCACAGGCCGCGGTTGACGACATAGAGCCGGTCGCCCGGCGTCCAGCCTTCGGCGCGGATCGCCGCGGCGGTCTCGGCCAGCGCCGCGCCCTCGAAGCGGGCGGAGAGGTCGTTGCCGGGGTGAACAAGGGCAATCGCCAGCGAGGCCAAGGCGAGCGCGGCGAGCCGCGCCCATTGCGGCGCGCGCGCCAGCTCCGGCGCGGCGCGGATCAGGCCGAGGCCGGCGATCAGCAGGCCGGGCGCCAGCGTCGGCCCGAGATAGGTGACGGCGATCGACCGCTGAACGACCACCCCCGCCGCCGCGGCGGCGAACCACAAGACGAGCGCGCCGAGCGGCGCGTCGGGCAGCGCCGCCGCCAGCGCGCGGCGACGCAGCAGGGCGAGGCAGACGAGCGCAAACAGAACCATGTCGCTCTTCTGCAGCAGCAAGAAGCGGCCGAGGCCCTGGAGAA
>JBEKVR010000181.1:0-9107 GCA_049513815.1 Roseiarcus sp.
CAACGCGCCCAAAACGCCGCTTCCCGCCCTGAACAGGTCCAAATCCGTTCAACCCGTTTCCGACGCCGCCCAATCAACGAGCGCCAGCCAAAAACGCATAAAGTCACAGCCTCTCAGGATGAAGTCCGAGGAGCGCCAAACGCAACGAATTCTAGAACTTGCGGCCCATGGCGAGGAACTTCTGCGCCCGTGCGTCGCGCAGGGCGTCGCGCGACATATTGCTGAGCTGGTCGAGGGCGGCGGCGACGGCGCGCCCCGTCGCCTCGACCGCCGCCTCCGGATCGCGATGGGCGCCGCCGACGGGCTCCGGCACGATCGCGTCGATGATGCCGAACTTCAGCAGATCCTGGGCGGTGATCTTCATGCTGGTGGCCGCGTCCTGGGCGCGCGAGGAGTCGCGCCAGAGGATCGAGGCGGCGGCCTCGGGCGAGGCGACGGTGTAGATCGAGTGCTCGAGCATGAGCACCTTGTTGCAGGCGGCGATCGCCAGCGCGCCGCCCGAGCCGCCTTCGCCGACCACCACAGCGACGTTCGGCGTCCCCAATGAAAGGCTGACGTCAGTGGCGCGCGCGATCGCTTCCGCCTGACCGCGTTCTTCGGCGTCGACGCCCGGCCAGGCGCCGGCGGTGTCGACGAGCGAAACGACCGGCAGCTCGAAGCGGTCAGCAAGCTCCATCAGCCGCGCCGCCTTGCGGTAGCCTTCGGGCCGCGCCATGCCGAAATTGTGCTTGAGGCGGCTCGCCGTGTCGTCGCCTTTCTCGTGGCCGATCAGGCAGATCGGCCGGCCGCGGAAACGTCCGAGGCCGCCGACGATCGCTGCGTCCTCGGCGAACTTGCGGTCGCCGGCGAGCGGCGTGAAGTCTTCGATCAAGCCTTTGATGTAATCGTTGAAATGCGGCCGGCCCTGGACGCGCGCGACCTGCGTTTTCTGCCACGGGGTCAGCGCCGCGTAAAGCTCGGCGAGCGTCTTGGCGGCTTTCGCTTCGAGTCGGGCGATCTCCTCGTCGATCGCCGGGGAGTCGCCCTTGGCGGTCAGGGCGCGCAACTCGTCGAGTCGCGCGTCGATGTCGGCGACTGGTGTTTCGAAGCTCAAGTAAGTGCGCATAAGACCTTGCACGGGCGCCCCTTGGGCGAGGCGCGCGAAACTGGCGACAAGCGCCCGGGAAGTCAAGGCGGCGCGCCGGCCCGGAAACCTGGCGGCAGAGGCGATGTTGTGGCGCGCCCGGAGAGGCTTGAACTCCCAACCCTCGGTTTCGAAGACCGATACTCTATCCAGTTGAGCTACGGGCGCGAACGCCGGTGGCCATAGCATGGGCGGGGTGCGGCTTGAAGCCTCGGTCGGTGTTGATTGATTTTACCATACGATTGGTCGCATAGTGGGCCGAGGGGTCTGTCAGTGGCCCGCGGAGGCTTGAGGATTGGCGCAATGACCGACAAGGACGGTCCTTCGGGAGGGCGCCAAGCTGTGAGCCACGAAAAACGCCGGCTGCGCTCGACGCTGTGGTTCGACAATCCCGATAATCCGGGCATGACCGCGCTCTATATCGAGCGCTACCTCAATTTCGGCCTCACGCCGGGGGAGTTGCGTTCGGGCAAGCCGATCATCGGCATCGCCCAGACCGGCTCTGACTTGGTGCCGTGCAACCGCCATCACCTCGATCTGGCCAAGCGCGTGCGCGACGGCGTCATCGCGGCGGGCGGCATTCCGTTCGAATTTCCGGTTCATCCGCTCCAGGAGACGGGCAAGCGCCCGACCGCGGCGCTGGACCGCAATCTCGCCTACCTCGGCATCGTCGAAATCCTGATGGGCTATTTCATCGACGGCGTCGTGCTGACGACCGGCTGCGACAAGACGACGCCGGCGTGCCTGATGGCGGCGGCGACGGTCAATATCCCGGCGATCGTGCTTTCCGGCGGACCGATGAACAACGGCTGGCTGCACGGCGAGCGCACCGGTTCGGGCACGATCGTTTGGCAGGCGCGCGCCGAACTCGCCGAAGGCAAGATCGACTACGACCAGTTCATGGAGATCGTGACCTCCTCGGCGCCGTCGATCGGTCACTGCAACACCATGGGCACCGCCTCGACGATGAACGCGCTCGCCGAAGCGCTCGGCATGAGCCTGCCCGGTTGCGCAGCCATCCCCGCGCCGCATCGCGAGCGCGGACAGATCGCCTACGAGACGGGACGGCGCATCGTCGAGATGGTGTGGGAGGATTTGAAGCCCTCGGACATCCTCACTCGCGACGCATTCGAAAACGCCATCGTCGTCAACAGCGCGATCGGCGGCTCGACCAACGCGCCGATTCACATCAACGCCATCGCGCGCCATATCGGCGTCAAGCTCGCCATAGACGACTGGGAGACAATCGGCCATCGCGTGCCGCTGCTGGTCAATATGCAGCCGGCTGGCAAGTATCTTGGAGAGGAATTCCACCGCGCCGGGGGGGTGCCCGCCGTCGTCAACGAGCTGATGAAGGCGAAGCTCATTCACGAAGACGCGCTGACCGCCAACGGCAAGACCATCGGCGAAAACTGCCGGAGCCGGAAGTCTGACGACGCGGACGTCATTTTTCCGATCGACGCGCCGCTGAAGCCGGACGCCGGCTTCATCATCCTGCGCGGCAACCTGTTCGATGACGCGGTCATGAAGACGAGCGTTATCGACGACGCTTTCCGCAGCCGCTATCTCTCCACTCCGGGCGATCTGGACGCCTTCGAGGGACGCGCGATCGTCTTCGACGGACCGGAGGACTACCACGCCCGCATCGACGATCCGGCGCTGGCGATCGACGAGCGTTGCATTCTCATCATCCGTGGCGCGGGGCCGATCGGCTATCCCGGCGGCGCGGAAGTGGTGAACATGCAGCCGCCGGCGAACTTGATCCGCAAGGGCGTCGCCGCCTTGCCGTGCATCGGCGACGGGCGCCAGTCGGGCACCTCCGGCTCGCCATCGATCCTCAACGCTTCGCCCGAGGCGGCGGCGGGCGGCGGGCTAGCGCTCCTGCGCACCGGCGACCGCGTCCGTATCGACCTCAACAACCGCAGCGCCAACATTCTTATTTCCGACGAGGAACTGGCGACGCGCCGCGCCGCGCTGGCCAAGCGCGGCTACGATTATCCCACGAGCCAAACGCCGTGGCAGCAGATCCAGCGCGAAATGGTCGCCCAGTTCGACCAGGGCATGGTGCTCGAGCCGGCGGTGCAGTTCCAGCGCCTCGCCCAGACGGCGGGAACGCCGCGCGACAATCACTGAGTCGAGACGGCGAACGCGCCTGCCGCCAAGCCGCAAAATCGGGGGGGGGGCGGATGAATAGATTCGGCGCGGGCGTGTTCGCCGACCAGCCGATCGGCCCACCGGTCGACCAGCGTCCGGCGAAGCGGCCGGAGCGGACGACATTGGCCGGACGACACGTGACGCTGGTCCCGCTCGACGCCGATCGCCACGCCGACGCGTTGTTTCCCCTGGCCAACGGCGGCGAACGGGAGCGCGTCTGGACCTATCTCGCCGACGGCCCTTACGCCGATCCGCAAGCGTTCAAGGCGAGCATAGCGGCCAAGGCCAAGTCCGAAGATCCGCTGTTCTTCGCCGTGATCGACAACGCCAGCGGCGGTCCGGTCGGCTACCAGACGCTGATGCGGATCGACCCCGCCAATCGCGTCATCGAGATCGGCAACGTGCTCTATACGCCGACGATGCAGCGCACGGTCGGCGCGACCGAAGCGCAATATCTGTTCGCCGCCTACGTGTTCGATACGCTCGGCTATCGCCGCTACGAATGGAAGTGCAACGACCTCAACGGGCCGTCGAAGCGCGCGGCGCAAAGGCTCGGCTTCACGTTCGAGGGCGTGTTCCGCCAACACGTGATCGTCAAGGGGCGCAATCGCGACACCGCGTGGTTCTCGATGCTCGATTCGGAATGGCCGCTTCGCCGCGCGGCGTTCGAGCGCTGGCTCGCGCCCGAAAATTTCGATGCTTCCGGCCGTCAGCGGGTCTCTCTGGCGAGCCTCAACAGCGCGCTCGGCGGCCAATACGCCGGCGACGAAACCCTACGTTCGCGCTGTCGCGACTGTTGAATCCGCGCGCGTTACTTTTCGTTAGGGTGAATTGTTAGGGTTAAGTCTACATTAAGGTCTGCGTGAGATTTTCCCTTGCGATGGACAGCGCGGAGCCGCTTGGCGCGCGTCGAAGCAAGGGGATTTGTTATGGCCAAGTACAGGGCCCTGATTATCGCGGGTGGCGCGTTGTTCGCCCTCGCCCGCTCCGCCGGCGCCGCGGACTTGCTGCCGCCGCCGCCCGCCCTCGAGCCGCCGCCGCCGGCGGAGATGGCGTTCAACGGTTGGTATCTGCGCGGCGACGTCGGAATCGGCGCCAGCGTGAATACGCCGGGCATCATTCAATCGCCGGACGTGCTCTCGAGCCCGATTTGGGCCGGTTGGTACAATCCGGCGGCTACCGAGGGGTCCTACAACAGTTCGATTTCCGCCTCTGGGATCTTCGATCTGGGCGTCGGCTATCAGTTCAACAATTGGCTTCGCTTCGACGTCACTGGCGAGTACCGCGGCGGATCGCGCATGAAGTCATTGTACGTGATCAACGATTCGACGGGGACAAATCAGACCCAGGCGGCTGACTTCTATAGCGGCGATTTATCGTCGCTGGTCGGCTTGATCAATGGCTACGCCGATCTGGGCCCCTGGTACGGATTCACGCCCTATGTCGGCGCGGGCGTCGGCTTCGCCCGCAATACATTGTCGGGTCTCACGGACACCGCATTCAATACGCTCGCAGGCGGCTCGATGAGTTCCTCGGCGGGCTACGCTGGAGATCACTCCAAGTGGAATTTCGCCTGGGCGCTGATGGCCGGCCTCTCATTCGACGTGACGCAGAATCTCAAGCTGGACCTCGGTTATCGCTATCTCGACGTCGGCAAGTTTGCATCGGGTTCGATGGCCTGTCTAAACGGCGGGGGCGGCTTCTACACCCTTCCAAACCCGAACTGCGAGCCGGGGATCCAGTCCAAGCACGACGTCGCCTACAACGACTTCCGCATCGGCTTGCGCTGGATGATCGGCGAAGCGAGCTACGCGCCGCAGCAGATGCCGCTGGTGCGCAAGTACTGATCGCGCGTCTTTAAGCGATCCGCAATTCACGGCGCCGGCTTTGTCCGGCGCCGTTTTCGTTTTGACCAAGTCCCACGCACGCGTTGCCATAGCCGGCGCGTCGCCTTAAAGGCGGACGACCGCGCGTCACGGCGCGGCGGCCTGCCGCCGTTCGCCCGAAGCGGCGGAATGGAGAACGTCCCGGATGAGCGCCGCGAAGGAGTCCGTCTGGGCGAGGCCGTGGCGCGCCGCCTGGAACAGCCCGATCCTGCTGCTGACGGCGACCGCGCTGATCTGGGCCGGCCACGCCGTCGTCAGCCGCCTCGCCGTCGGCGAGATTGCGCCGATGACGCTGACGTTCGGCCGCTGGGCGGTCGCGCTCGGCCCGATCCTCTTCGCCGCGCGCAAGACGCTCAGCGCCGATCTCGCGACGCTGCGCGGCCACTGGCTCTACGTGAGCGCGATGGGGGCGCTCGGCTTCACCGCTTTCAACGCCCTGTTCTACGCCGCGGCGAGCCTGACCGGGGCGATCAACCTGTCGATCATCCAGGGGGCCATTCCCGCCTTTGTCCTTCTGGCGGCGCGCCTCGGCTTTGGCGACACGGTGACCGCGCTGCAGGCGCTCGGCGCCTTCGCCGCCTTGGTCGGCGTGACGGCGATCGCCGCGCAGGGCGACTGGTCGCGCCTCGCCGGGCTCGCCTTCAATGTCGGCGATCTGATGGTGCTGATCGCCTGCCTGCTCTACGCCGGCTACACGCTCGGCCTGCGCGAGCGGCCGCGCGTCTCGCCGCTCGGGCTGCTGGCCGGCATGGCGCTCGCCGCCTTTGTCAGCTCGCCGCCGCTGTTCGTCGGCGAAGTCGCGGCCGGCGACTTCATCTGGCCGACCCGCGCGGGATTGCTGCTGCTGCTCTACGCCGCGCTCGGGCCCGCCTTCGCCGGCCAGCTTTTCTACATGCGCGGCGTCGAGTTGATCGGGCCGGGACGCGCCGGCGCCTTCGTCAATCTCGTTCCCGCGTTCGGCGCGCTGATGGCGGTCGTCTTGCTTGGCGAGACGTTCGCCGCCTACCATGTCGTCGCATTGGCTTTGGTCGTCGGCGGCGTCGCCATCGCGCAACGCGCGCCGCGCCAGCGGCTCGCCGGGGCAGGCCGGCGCGATCTCAGCACAGGAAAGGCCGATTGATGGGCGCGTGGATCAAATTGAAGGCGAGCGACGGATTCGAACTCAGCGCCTGGCGCGCCGAGCCGAGGGGCGCGCCGCGCGGCGGCCTGGTCGTCGTGCAGGAGATCTTCGGCGTCAACGCCCACATCCGCTCGGTCGCCGACGGCTTCGCCGCCGACGGCTATCTCGCGATCGCGCCGGCGATTTTCGATCGCGGCGAACGCGGCTTCGACGTCGACTATGAGCCCGAGCAGATGGCGCGCGGCGTGGCCTTGGCGGGGAAGGTCGATCGCGACGCGAACCTGCTCGACATCGCCGCGGCGGTCGAGGCCGCCAAGGCGGGCGGCAAGGTCGGCGTCGTCGGCTATTGCCTCGGCGGCACGCTCGCCTGGCTCGCCGCCGCCAAGGTCGGCGGGCTGGCGGCGGCGGTCGGCTATTACGGCGCCGGCGTGCCGGCGCTCGGCGAACTGAAGCCGCACGCTCCGGTCATGCTCCATTTCGGCGAGCTCGACGCGCACATCCCGATCGACGGCGTGCGCGCCTTCGCCGCGGCGCATCCGGACACGCCGGTCTTTACCTATCCGACCGGCGGCCACGCCTTCAATCGTTACGGCAACGCCGCCTACGACGCGCCGAGCGCGACCCTGGCGCGTCAGCGGACGATGGCGTTCTTCGCCTCGAACCTCGGCTGACGGACGCGCGGCGCCTTACCTTGCCAGGCGCCGCGGCCTCACTTCACCAAGCGCGGTCCCGACGCCAGCGAGCTTTCGCCTTCCTGGACGACGCCGAGACGGCGCGCCACTTCCGTATAGGCCTCGATCATGCCGCCGAGGTCCTTGCGGAAGCGGTCCTTGTCCATCTTGTCGTTGGTCTTGGTGTCCCACAGTCGGCACGAGTCAGGGCTGATCTCGTCGGCGACGACGATGCGCATGTTGTCGCCTTCCCACAGCCGGCCGCACTCGATCTTGAAATCGACGAGCCGGATGCCGACGCCGAGGAACAGGCCGGTGAGGAAGTCGTTGACGCGAATGGCGAGCGCCATGATGTCGTCGATTTCCTGCGGGCTCGCCCAGCCGAAGGCGGTGATGTGCTCCTCCGACACCATCGGGTCGTTGAGGGCGTCGTTCTTGTAATAAAACTCGATGATCGAGCGCGGCAGCTGCGAGCCTTCCTCGATGCCGAGCCGCGTCGCCAGCGAACCGGCGGCGACGTTGCGCACCACGACCTCGAGCGGAATGATCTCGACTTCGCGAATCAACTGCTCACGCATGTTGATTCGGCGCATGAAATGCGTCGGGACGCCGATGTCGTTCAGGCGCTGGAAAATATACTCGGAGATGCGGTTGTTCAGAACGCCTTTGCCTTCAATGACTTCGTGCTTCTTGGCATTGAACGCGGTCGCGTCGTCCTTGAAGTGCTGGATCAGAGTCCCCGGCTCCGGTCCCTCGTAAAGGACCTTGGCTTTGCCTTCATAAATTCGTCGGCGGCGGTTCATGCGATGCAACCGTGGCTGGAGAAAATCCATCGAGTCGGCCTTTTTCTGGTGCTGTCTCGCCTGAAGCGCGACCACGCCTGGCGTTGATATGGGGCCCCGGGCCGTATCAGCCAAGTGTGATACCCCCCATCCCGACCGGGGGCTAGTCCCGATTCAACCTTAGCCGATCGGCGCCTCTCCGACAAACGACCCCGGACGGACCCGCGGCGGGCCGAAGTCCCTGTGATTCTAGACGAAGGTCTTACGGGGCACGGGTCGACGGCGTGGCCAAACACCAGCATTATGACCGTTAACGAACGGGGGGAAGGAATACCGAATCGGGCGAAGAGGCCCGCAATCGAATCGCACGCGAAACGAACCGCCCAAGCGCCGAATGAAGGCGCGGCGAAGGCGGTCGCATGCGTCGCAAGAAGGCGCGTCACACAAGCGCACGAAAAGTCATCGCAGCGGCGCAGGCCGCGCGAAAAAGCCATTCGGGGAGGACGGTTCAATGGATGAGCAAACCGTAAAGCGGATCCAGAGCGATCCGAATTACATAAAACTCGTAGCAGAGCGTAAGTCGTTCGGCTGGACTCTGGCGATCATCACCTTGGTGGTCTACTACGGTTACATTGCGCTGGTTGCTTTCGCGCCCAGCGTCATCGCGATCCCCGTGGCGGGCGCGATTACCATCGGCATCATTCTCGGCGCCGGGATCATCGTCGCTTCGATCGTCCTGACGGGCATTTACGTCAACCGGGCGAACGGCCTTTACGACGAACTGACCAAGGCGATCGTCAACGCCGCCGCGATGGGAGGAAAGTGATGACCCGACTGATCAAGTCGAGCCTCCTCGCCGCTGCGTTCGCGCTGGCCGGCGGCGCGGCCTACGCCGCCGACGCGCCCGCGGCCTCGACGGTCGATTGGAACGCCGTCGGCATCTTCGCCGTCTTCGTCCTGCTGACGCTCGGCATCACCTACTGGGCGGCCAAGCGCACCCGGACGGCGAAGGACTTCTACGCCGCCGGCGGCGGCATCACCGGCTTCCAGAACGGTCTGGCGATCGCCGGCGACTACATGTCGGCCGCCTCGTTTCTCGGCATTTCGGCGCTGGTGTTCACCTCCGGCTACTACGGTCTGATCTCCTCGATCGGCTTCCTCGTCGGCTGGCCGATCATCATGTTCCTGATGGCCGAGCCGCTGCGCAATCTCGGCCGCTACACCTTCGCCGACGTCGCCTCCTATCGTTTGCAGGCGACGCCGATCCGCGCCATGGCGGCGACGGGAACGCTGGTCACGGTCGCCTTCTACCTGATTGCCCAGATGGTCGGCGCCGGCCAGCTCATCCAGCTGCTGTTCGGTCTGCCCTAT
>JBEKVR010000182.1:0-9047 GCA_049513815.1 Roseiarcus sp.
CGTATCGCCGTCTCGTCGATCATGCCGAGATTCTAGCCGCTCCGTGTCCCGGCGCGAATCCCCCATGTCGCGCCCCAATGTCCCGCCAGCCAGCCCGATTCAATTGTTCTTGAACGAGCCCTAGGTGCGCCAGGTGAGGGACAGCGCCACGTTGCTCGGGATGCCGTCGATGTAATCGACGAGTTGGGCTGAGAGCCCGAACTTGGCCGGGCGCAGCTCGCGTTCCCACCGCGTGTAGAACTCAGCCGCTTCTCCCCTCAAGGTGGTCGGCCAGTCGGTTTCGGCGACGTCGATCTTTCGACCGCCGTCGCTGCAGAGGTCACAGGGAAAGCGAATCAGCTCGAAGCGGTTCTCGCCAAGCGTGGCTGCGGCTCGAGCGCGCTCGAGCAACGCCGTCCACTCCGGCGTGCCGACGTGTTCCTGCAGCAGGGCCTTGACCTGGCGTTCCTGCTCCAGCTTCGCCTGATCCTTGGCGGCGACGGCTTCGTCCTGCCCGGCTTGCTTCGAAGCGGTCACGAGGGTGAGAAACGCTTCCGCCGTTGTGGCAGGCGCGACGACGACCGGGGCCGCGGGAGGCTGCGCCGCCGATTGTCTGCTCTTACTCTTCATCATCCCGGCGAACATGCTGGCCAAGCCGCCAAGAGACCCCTTCGCTGCCGGCGCCGGAACCTTGGTCGCCATGGCGCGCACCAAGTCCGACCGACTGACGATCCCGGCGATGCGGCCGCCGCGCATAACAGGCAGCCGCTTCACGTCATAGACGCAGAACATTTCGGCGATCTCGTGCAGCGGCGCCTGCGCTTCGATCGTCATGACAGGCGCGCGCATGACCTGCTCGACCGGCCTGGAGACTAGCGCCTCAAGGGATTCGGCCGCGGGCTGCCCATCGACAAGCAAGGTTAGCCACCAATCGCGCCGGGCGACCCGATCGACGTCGTTGCGGCCGACGAGGTCGCCTTCGCTAACCATCCCCAGCAGTTTCTGGTCGGCGCCGAGCACCGGAACGGCGCTGATGCGCTTTTCGAGCAGCAGGCGCGCGACGTCGCGCACGCTGGTCCCGATCGCCACGGAGACGATCGCCGTCGTCATCAGATCGCCGGCGGTCTCGAGACTTGGCGCGGCCGCCGCTCGATCCGCTTCGGCGCTCGACAATTCGTGTGTCATGAGATCCTCTCCGCCGCGCTGTGGGCGCAGGCATGCAACGCTACGAGAACACGGTCAGGCCGGGGTCGGCGATTCCACTGCGATCACGCCGCCGCCGACATGCGGATTGGCGCCTTGGCTGGCGCCGGCATGGAAGAACCTCCGGCTGATCGCGGCGCCAGAGAACACCGATCTCACGTCGGCGCAGAATGCCGAAGCCTTGCCCAACGCGGCAGAGTCGGAATCTACTCAGCCGCTGAACCCGAGGCTGGCGACGGTCGAGCGACGACGCCGATGAATCGCCGAGCCACGCCGCAGCGTTTTGACGTCGGTGGCGCAAGTCCTCGCCCTAAGGCGCAATCGGATGCCCGCTCAAGGCGGCGAAAGCGGCGACAAATATGGGTCCCAACAGCGGCAGGAGGACGTTCGCTATCGCGTACGTCACCGTGTAGCCGATGACCGGAACGGAGTTACCAGCGGCGGCTTCTGTCGCCTTTATGGCGGGCGTGCTGGCTTGTTGCCCGGCGATCGCGCCACACAGAATCGCGGGCTCCATGCGCAGTAGGTATCGGCCGATATAGACCGAGGCCAGCGTCGGGACGAGCGAGACGAATACGGCGGCGACCGGCAGTTGCCACCCGCGCGTCTTCAGCAGCGCCAGAACGCCTGGCGCGGAAGTCAGCCCGATAGCGGCGATGTAGACCGCGAGTCCGAGATCCTTCAGGATTTGCGACGCCGCGGGCGGGAACCGGCCGAACGTCGGCCGGCGACAGCGCATCCAGCCAAAGGCGAGACCGGACAGCAAAGCGCCCGCGCTCCCCAAAGAGAGCGAAACGCCGGCGACCGGCACGGACAACGCGCCGATCAGGACGCCGACGACCAGACCCGCGCCGAGGTAGACGAAATCGGTGGCGTTGCTTGGGGCTTCAGCCTCGCCGAGGAGGCGCGCAGCGCGCGCCACGTCTGTCGGCTTTCCGAACAGTCGCAACACCTCGCCTCGGCGCACCTTGAAGCCCAGCGGCGACGGCAGAGCGCGCTCCATGCGCACGATCCCCGCCAGGTAGACGCCGCGGCAATCAGCGGCGCGCAGGAACTTGAGGATCGCTTTCGCGTCCGTCCCCTGAATCGCCCTGGACGTGAATACGACATCGCGCGTTTCAACGATGAAGTCGACGTCCTTGGGGTCGCTGAGTTCGGGACCGATGACTCGCGCCGCGTCGGTCAACGCGGTGCGCAGCCCGGAAAGCGCAACTTCATCGGCTGAAGCTAGCACACATGCGGCGCTCACCGGCGCTTGCACGTCGCCGCGCTGGACCCGCTCGATGGTCGCGCCGCCGCCGAGCTCGGCTTCCACCGTCGCGACGGTCTTGCCAGCGGCGGCCGTCACCCGAAATCCTCGGCTGACGATCGGGGGGAAAGAATGGCTCTGATCGGAATCCAAATTCAGATCTGGTCCTCCGAGTTTCGCCAGGACGCGGCGGCTCTCGGCGCGCAGGTCGACCCCAAGCAGTCTCGGCGCGGCCTGACTGGCGAACAGTACGATGGTGACAAGACTGAAAATGTAGGAAAGGGCGTACGCGGTGGCGACGTTCGCCTGTTGCGCCTTCGTTGCTTCGGCCGCAAATCCCAACCTGCCGATCGCCTCGCTCGCGGTGCCGACCATCGCCGACTCGGTCGCCGATCCCGCGAGCAGGCCGCTTGCCGTTCCCACGTCCAACTTGAACAGCCATGTGGCGGCGAACACGACAACGATGATGAGAACCACCTCGACTCCGACCAGCAGCCCCCACGTCCAAGTGGTTCGATCGACGCTGGCGATGAATTCCGGCGCAACGGAAAAGCCCAGGGCGTAGATAAACAGCGTGAACATGAAGCGTTGAAGGCTCGGGTCGATAATGACCCCGACCTGCCCGATCATGAGCGCGGCAAGCAGCGTGCCTGCCACGCCGCCAAGCTGGAACGGCCCCAGTCTGATCGAGCCGATCGCGTATCCAACGATCAGCGCGGCGAAGATCGCGAGTTCAGGGCGGTCGAGCAGAAGGGGCTTCACGCTCGCGACGAGCAAGGGCGCGGTCGACAGTATGTCGTGCAACATCGCGTGTAGCTCCGGGAAGCCGGACTGCTCTCCGACCTCGCCCGCGCCCGCTTCCTCGACGCGAAGATGGGCGAGTCACCAGACGCAACAGCTTCGTTTCCAATCGGGGCGCGCCTGCAGGCGCGTCACGTCCGCCTAGGTATCAGGAGTCTTTGCAGCGCCCCTCGCCTCGCTTCGCTGGAATTCCTCGAAATACTCGTCGGCGAGCGAACGAATGACCTGTCCGATTTTCGTGTACTCATATTCGTTGAGGTTCGCGAGCGAGGCTCGCGCCGACGGATGCAGGGTTCCGAATCCCTTGCCGGGCAGCAGGACGACGCCGCCCTCGTCCGCAAGCCGGAACAGCATTTCCAACGGCTCCTTCTTGGCGAGCATCCAGCGCGCGAATTCGGTACCATGGAGCTCCGTGGCGATCGCCTCGAGGTCGAGCAAGGAGTAGTAGTCTGTTCCGTTCGGATCCCGCGCGGTCGAGATCCCCAGTTCGCGATAGAGAGCGTCCTGTCGGCGTCGAATGATGCGCTTGATCGCCGCGTTATAGGCGCCAGACTCGTCCATCAAACTGAACAGGGAGAACAAAGCGATCTGGACCTGCTGAGGTGTGGAAAGCCCGGCCGTGTGGTTCTGAGCGACGGTCCTGCTGTCCGCGACCAAGCGGTCGATGAATTTAAGCTTTCGTGGATCCGCCGTCAGCGAACGATAGCGCTGGTCCAGCAGCCTCTTGTCCGCTTCCGGCAGGGCTGCAAGCCGACTGTCGAGGGTTGTCTCGCCGTGCGTCGCGACGGCCCCCAACCGCCAGCCGGTGGCGCCAAAATATTTCGAAAATGAATACACGAGGACGGTGTTGCGCGGGCAGATCGCAAACAGCGAAACGAAACCGTCCGCGAATGTGGCGTAGACGTCGTCAGTTATGATGACGAGGTCGGGCCGCTTGTCCGCGACGATTTTGCCGATCAAGCCCAGGCAGTCGGCGTTGATCTTCACGGACGGCGGATTGCTCGGATTGACGACAAAGAACGCCTTGACGGCGGGATCGGTGAGCTTGTCAAGCTCGGCGGCGGGATACTGCCAGCCCTGCGCAGAATCTGCCTCCACTTGAATTTCCACCAATTGGTAGTCATTCAATTGGGGAATTTCGATATAGGGCGCGAAAATCGGCGCGCCGATGTGAACTGGACCCCGGCGCCAGCAGCTTGTTTTCACGCAGCGTATTGAAGACGTATGTTATCCGCGCCGTGCCGCCTTCGACCGCGAACAGGTCCACGCCTCCTGACGGCAATGCGCCGCCGATCAGTTCCCGTTCGAGGTAGTGGCGCACAATGATTTCCGTGATGGAAAGAATGCGAGGCGGGGTCGGATAGTTGCAGGCGAGAATTCCGGACGCCAGCTCGTGCAAGAACGCCGCGGTGGAAAGGCCGAGCTGATCGCGGACGTAGAAGACTGCCGCATTGAGGAAGGCGACCCCCGGCTCGTTTTGATGGGCCATGACGAAGGCGTCGAAACGCGTCTCGATTCCCTCGAGCCGCGGATACCCGCCGATGCCTTCTGGCATATAGGCGAAGGAACGCTCAGCCTCCTGCAAGGCGAACAACCCGAGCTGGAAGAATCCGTAGCGGGGGATAGTCGCCACGAAGTTCGGGTTGCCGCGACCAGCGTTGAGCATGGCTCGCTCGGCGTGGCTGGACGCCAGGGTCGTCAACTGATCCTTGAACTCGAACGGACCCAGCTTCGCCAATTTGGCGTAATCGACTGCGCTCACGAGAAGCCTCCTAAATGTGGGCGCGGACCAATCTTTGATCCCCTTGCTCGCTCATCCCACAAAAGGCCGCTCTCGACTGCGCCGCGCCACGGCCTGCGACGCGCCGGAGCGCACGCGTGGCTGAGTGCGTCAGGTCGTTTTCGGGTTAGGCATCTTGGTCGGAGCGGCGGCGCGCCATGACGATTGCTTCAGCGTTCCGATCAGCAGCGGCAGGCCGGTGAACACCACCGTGCCGCCGACGACCAGCCAGACGTAGAGCGTCGGGCTTCCGACCGGCAGTTGCGTCGGCGGAAAGAAGCCGACGAGGAAGGAGAAAGCGACGCCGGCGAATCCGACGCCGGCGACGGCCCACATTCCCACGGTCCCGCCCGGCACGCGATAGCTGCGCTTCAGATTCGGCTGCGAATAGCGCAGGCGGATCGCCGCGGCGTACATCAGCATATACATGATCAGATAGAGCGTGATCGTCACGGCGCTGAGCAGGAAGAACGCGACGCTGACGTCGGCCATGACGAAATAGGCGAGCGATAGAATGGTGACGATCGCGCCCTGAACGATCAGGATGCTGATCTGCACGCCATTCTTGTTGGTTTTCGCCAGGATCGGCGGGATTTCGCCCTCCTTGGCGGTCCATAACAGGCCGCGGCTGGGACCGCTGATCCACGACATCACGCCGCCGATTCCGCCGAATGCCAACAGAAGACAAACGATCGGCGTCGCCCAGGCAATCCCGAAGCGCGCAAAGATGTCCTGGAAGGCCTTCATGAGCCCTTCCTGAAGATTGATTTGCTGATCAGGCAGCACGGTCGCCACCGCGAACGAGCCGAGGGTGAACAGGAGGATGACCGCCACCGACGCGATCAGCATCGCGACGGGGAATTGCCGCTTCGGGTCCGACATTTCGTTGGCGTGCACCGCGTGCACCTCGACGCCGGCGAACAGCAAAATGATGCCGGCGAGAAAGGCGATGTCGCCCAATCCGGTAATGTTGGGAAAATACCGGGGATGCGCGTGGCCGCCCGCCATCGACATGACGGAAGTCGAGTCCGTCGCTGCCGGGTGCAGCAAAGCGATCGGGTTGCCCTGGGCGATCCAGATCACCGCGAGAATCATGATCACCACGCCTGGCAGAACCGTTCCGGCGAGGAAGGCCCAGCTTGTCGCCTTGGCGATGGCGCTCACGCCGCGCAACGTGATCAGCGTCGCAACCCAGTAAGCGGCGATGCAAAAGACGCCGACAAAGATTCCGTTATTCGCGAGGTCCGGCTTGCCCACGACATAAGCGATCGCCGCGGCGGAGAATGCGAGCGCGGTCGGGTACCAGACCACGTTCTGGATCCATTGCAGCCAGATCGCGACAAAGCCCCAACGGGAGCCGAACGCTTCCTTCACCCAGGTATAGACGCCGCCGCCCTTGTCGCCGAAGGCGCCGCCGAGTTCCGCCGAAACCAGCGCGGCGGGAATGAGAAAGATGAATGTCGCGAAGGCGATTTAGACGAACAGCGTCAGCTGCTCCTTCGCCATCATCGGCAGGCCGCGCAGGCTGACGACAGCCGCCGCCGTCATCATCGCGATGCCGAACGTGGAAACCGTCGCCAATTTCGATTTGGCCATCGAGGCCTCCCCTTGCTGGGAAGTCAGTGATGAAAGGTCGGCCCTGCGGCCGAACGCGAAACGGGATTGGCCTGCAGGTGCTCAAGCGCGCGACCGAGATCGTCGAGCAGCAATTGCGCGAGATCGCGGCTTACGCCGTGGCGGATCAACACCCGCTGAATGATTGTCGATTGGCGGTTTGCCGGCAGCGGATAGGAGGCGATCAGCCAGCCGCGCATACGGACCCGTTCGGACGGTCGTACAGCGTGAAGCCGTAGTTGTGACCTTCCTTCAGCTTGTAGCAAACCGCCGGCAAGGCGCCCTTGCCGTCGTAAACCAACTCCAGCGGTCCGAGCTTGGCGATCTCGCCGGCGAGCCATTGCGCGGTGTCGGCACAGGCCTGCTGGATTCGCGTATAGCCTTCGCGGCCGAGCCGCAGGAAATTGTAATATTGCGCGATGATCTGACCGCCGGGCCGGCTGAAATTCAGCGCGAAAGTCGGCATCTGACCGCCGAGATAGTCGACGTTGAAGATCAACTCGTCAGGCAGGTCCTCCTTGTCGCGCCAGACCACCCAACCCACGCCGAGCGGCGCCAGCCCATACTTGTGGCCGGAGGCGCTGATCGACTTGACCCTCTCGACGCGGAAATCCCATTCCAGCTCCGGCTCGACGAACGGCGCGATGAATCCGCCGCTGGCGGCGTCGATGTGGATCGGGATGTCCAGACCGGTTTCGCGCTGGAGGTCGTCGAGCGCCGCCGCCAGCGCCGCGACCGGCTCGTAGACGCCGGTGAACGTCACGCCGAGTGTCGGGATGACGCCGATCGTATTCTCGTCGCAATACTTCTTGAGATCCTCGGGACGCAGCCCGAGCGCATCGCCCTCGAGCGGAACCTGGCGAATCTCCACGTCGAAGTAGCGCGCGAACTTATGCCAGCACACCTGCACCGGTCCGCAGACGAAATTCGGCTTGGCGTACGACTTGCCGGCGGCGATGCGCCGGTTGCGCCATCGCCACTTGAGCGCCAGGCCGCCAAGCATGCAGGCCTCGCTCGATCCGGTCGTCGAGCAACCCACGGTCTTGCGGGCGCCCGGCGCATGCCAGAGATCGGCGATCATGTGCACGCAACGATTCTCGATCTCTGCGGTTTGCGGATACTCGTCCTTGTCGATCATGTTCTTATTGATCGAATCGGCCATCAACTGGCGGCCTTCCGGTTCCGACCACGTCGTGCAGAACGTCGCCAGATTCTGACTGGAATTGCCGTCGAGAAGCAGTTCGTCATGCACCAGATCGTAAATGGGCTGCGCGGCGGAGGAGAGCTTCGGGATGCGATACCTCGGCAGCCGTCGGGTGGCGGAGTCGGTCGCGTATACGTCCTCGATCTCCGACTCGCCGGACCCTGTGATCCTGTGCAGCGGCATGATGGTCTCCTGTTTTGTTGATGGTTCCGCTTGACGCTTGAACGTCGTCGATGCGTTTGTGGCTTGGACCATAGTTCGCGACGGATCGTCGGAAAGGATCGGAAACTACCTGGTGCGGGCGTCAAGCAAGCGCCTGACCTCGCGCCTTCGCTTTCGCCACACGCCGCCCTGACGTCGCAAGCGCATCGTCACGAACGGCTCACCGCTCAGGGACTCCGGGCGCTCGAAGAGGCGGATGTCGTGACGCCCATGGGAGCGGCCGAAGGCTTGGCGCCGTTTCCTGGTGCCGACGAAAGACTGGCGGAGAGCGCAAGGGCGATCATCGCCATGAGGGCCAAAGCGCCTAAAGCAAAACGGATCTGCGCCTGCTGCGCCCCGCCCGCCGCAAACACGCCGTCCGACGGACCGACGGTGAAACTCGCCACCCTCGGCAACAACGTCACAAGATCGGCGGCGATCGTCATGGCGGGAACGTCCTTCGTCGGCGCGCCCGGCAGGGCTGCAATCAGAGCGGTCAGTCGCGTGGCGGCCGCGTCCACCGGCATCCGCGCCAGGCTCGCGGCTTCTTGCCATGGATCGACGTCCAACCGCGCCAGTGCGGAGAGGACGCTGAGCGGCGTTCCGTTTCGACCCTCGCCGATCGGCGCGCCGAGGAATTTATCGAACTCCGCTCCGATGAGCGGCGCTAAGGGGGCATGGGTCATGGCAACGGGCGATTCTCTTCTTGAGCGCAGACGCCACGCGGCGCGCATCGCGCCGCTCGGCAGTCCCTTAGATCGACCTGCGCCAACAAATACGGCGCGCGGGCGGGTGCCGTCAGACTCGGAAACTACCCACATCGCCCGTCCGCGCTCTGGCGCGTCGTGAGGGGACCGCCATACGGGCGACGGCGATCCGTCGGGCCTCGCCGCGTCTAGCCCATCTTATTCATCAGGGGTTGTTTTCGAGGCTGGCGAGCGTGGCGTAAAGGCCTGATTTGGCGTAGGATTTGGCTGCTTACGCCGATCCGTTTCGCCTCTCGCCCCACACCCGCT
>JBEKVR010000183.1:0-8785 GCA_049513815.1 Roseiarcus sp.
GCGGCGGGCCGTAGACGGGGGCGGGCGGGGGCGGACGCTGGGGATCGACCGTCGGATAGGGGCTCGGCGGCGGGCCATAGAGCGCCACCGGAGGCGTCCGATGGGGATGGAGGGTCGGATAAGGGCTCGGCGGCGGGCCGTAAACGTCCTTGGTGAGCGAGCCCGGGTCGCCCAGCGGCTTGGCCGCGTCCCCGTCGTCCCCCGCCGCGCGCGCGCCTTTCGGCGCCATCGCCGCCAGCGCCATCGCCGCGTAGCGCATCAGGAATGTGCGTCGGCTCTCTTCCGGCATGGCTGCTACTCCCAATATTCGCCGATCCGTTTCAGGCTGCACGTCTCGATCGCCGCGTCGGCCGGGTCGAACAGATGGCAGCCGCCGCCTTCGCATAAGTCCCAATGACGGCACGTCGCGCAGGAAGCGGCGGCCAGGCCGCGCCGCCCGTCGCGGAAGCGCGAAAAGCGATGCTCCCAGATGTCGAGAAACGACGATTCGCTCAAGCTTCCCTCGACGAACCGGCGCGACACGCTGGGGCATCCGGTGACGGCGCCGTCGTGCAGGATCGTGCCGATGCCGACGCCGGAGCCGCAATAGTGGAATCCGTCGCGCACCTTGCATTCCCAATTGGGGCCCCAATAGCCCTCTTCGCTCAGCGTCACGACGATGTCGCGGCGAGTTTGGCGCTGATGCGCGACAAAGGCCAGCACCCGGCGCAGTTGCGCTCCCGTCAGCATCAGTCCCGAGTTCGCGTCGGCGCGCCCGCGGGAGAAGACCGGCGTGAAACGCGCCTGCGGAACCCCGAGCGCGGCGAGATAGTCGGTGAACGGCTCGAGGCTGTCGATATTCAGCGCGTTGACGCAGCAGATGACGTCGAAGCGCTCGTAGAAAGGGTCGTCGACGAGCCGGCGGATCGCCGCGCTCACCGTGCGGAACGCGCCGGCGCGGCGACGTAGCGCGTCGTGCTCCTTCTCCAATCCGTCCAGGCTGACCGAGATGGTGCGCAGGCCGGCGGCCTTGAGCGAGGCCAGACGCGCCGGCTTCAGCAACATCGCATTGGTGGTGACGCCCCAGGCGTAGCCCAGCGCCGCGGCGTGGGCGCCGACCGTCTCGATGTCGCGGCGGATCAGCGGCTCGCCGCCGATGATGGCGAAGGTCACGCCGCGGGGATCGTAGCGGCGAGCGATGGCCGAGAGCTCCCGGCAGACCCGATCGACCGGCAGTTCGACGGCTTTGGTCGAGGCGTCGCGCAGACAATCGCTGCCGCAATGGCGGCATTCGAGATTGCAGCGCAGCGTGCATTCCCAGAAGAGGTAGGCGAGGTCGTGGCGGGCGCGGGCGCTGTCCTTGGCGGCAACGAACGATTCGAGCGCGCCAACGTAGTCGCGGACTTCGGGCGCCGCGGGCGCCGGCTGTTCCGTCTCTTCGGCCATGCCCGTCGCGATTCCGGCGCCGAAGGGCGCGGGAAAGAGCATAGCCCGCGGCGTCCCTGGCGCCCCGCGGCGGAATGCCGCTGCCGCCGCACGCCCCTTCCCCCGCAAGGGGGGGGAAGGGACCTCGCGCTCAGTAGCGGTAGATGTCCGACTTGAACGGGCCGTCCTGGGGAACGCTGAGGTAAGCGGCCTGCTGGGGCGTCAGCTTGGTCAGCTTGGCGCCGACCTTGGCCAGATGCAGCGAGGCGACCTTTTCGTCGAGGCGCTTGGGCAGCGTGTAGACCTGCTTGTCGTATTGGCCGGGCTTGGTGAACAGCTCGATCTGCGCCAGCGTCTGGTTGGTGAACGAGGCCGACATGACGAACGACGGGTGGCCGGTCGCGTTGCCGAGGTTCACCAGCCGGCCTTCGGACAGCAGGATGATCCGCTTGCCGTCGGGGAACTCGATCTCGTCGACCTGCGGCTTGATGTTGTTCCACTTGAGGTTGCGCAGCGCGCCGACCTGAATCTCCGAATCGAAGTGGCCGATGTTGCAGACGATCGCGCGGTCCTTCATCTTGCGCATGTGGTCGAGCGTGATGACGTCGACGTTGCCGGTGCAGGTGACGAAGATGTCGGCGCGCGGCGCGGCGTCGTCCATCGTCGTCACTTCGTAGCCTTCCATCGCCGCCTGCAGCGCGCAGATCGGATCGACCTCGGACACCATCACCCGGCAGCCGGCGTTGCGTAAGGATGCCGCCGAGCCCTTGCCGACGTCGCCGAAGCCCGCCACCATCGCCACCTTGCCCGCCATCATCACGTCGGTGCCGCGGCGGATGCCGTCGACCAGCGACTCGCGGCAGCCGTAGAGATTGTCGAACTTCGACTTGGTGACGCTGTCGTTGACGTTGATCGCCGGCCACAGCAGCCGGCCCTCTTTCGCCATCACATAGAGGCGATGGACGCCGGTCGTCGTCTCTTCGGTGACGCCGCGGATCGAGGCGGCGTTCTTGGCGTACCAGCCGGGCTTGGTCGCCAGCCGCTGCTTGATCGCGGCGAACAACACCTCTTCCTCTTCGTTGCTCGGCTTGTCGAGAAACGCCTTGTCGCCCTTCTCGGCGCGCAGGCCGAGGTGGATGAGCAGCGTCGCGTCGCCGCCGTCGTCGAGGATCATGTTCGGGCAGCCGCCGTCGGCCCATTCGAAGATGCGGTGGGTGTAGTCCCAATAGTCGGTCAGGCTCTCGCCCTTGATCGCGAACACCGGCGTGCCGCCCGCCGCGATCGCCGCGGCGGCGTGGTCCTGGGTCGAGTAGATGTTGCACGACGCCCAGCGCACGTCGGCGCCGAGCGCCTTCAACGTCTCGATCAGCACCGCGGTCTGGATCGTCATATGCAGCGAGCCGGCGATGCGGGCGCCCTTGAGCGGCTGGGCGGCGGCGTATTCCGCCCGCGTCGCCATCAAGCCCGGCATTTCGGTCTCGGCGATGGCGATCTCCTTGCGCCCGAACGCGGCGAGGCCGAGGTCGGCGACGGCGGAATCGGCGGCTTTGCTCATAATGGGCGCCCCTGCTGGCTGGTGTCCGGGATGTCTGGGGCGGCTCACTAGCAAATCCACCGCAGGACCGCAATAAAGATATAAGCAAGTCTTTATATGGACCGCCGGCGCTGGGGCCCGGCCGCCTGCGACGTTAACGGCGCCGGGGAAAAGGCCGTGGGGCTTGCCTTTTTGCGCGCCATCGCGTGCTATAAGCAAAAAGCACGCCGCGACGCGGCGGGGACCTTGGCCGACAGTCGAATAGCGGTGGTTGCGGATGGTGTTGGCGAACAGACTGGCGATGCGGCAGGGCCAGGCGATGGTGCTGACGCCGCAACTTCTGCAGGCGATCAAGCTGCTGCAGATGCCCAACGCCGAGCTGGCCGCGTTCATTGAGGCCGAGCTGGAGCGCAATCCGCTGCTGGAGCGCGCCGACGAGCTGCCGAGCTTCGACCCGCCGGCGGCCGGGGTCGAGACGGCGCCGGAGGCGGCGGCGGCGCCCGAGCCGGGCGACTGGGCGACCGAGACGCTCGGATCCGACCCCGAGGCGCTGGCGCGCAATCTCGGCACCGAAATCGACAACGCCTTCGAGCTCGATCGACCGCCGACGCCGGCCGAACCGGCGCGCGTCGACGAGGGCCTGGGCCTGTCGGCGACCTCGTGGAGCGGAACCGGCGGCCGCGGCTTCGACGAAGAGGCGCCCGACCTGGAGGCCTATGTCGCGGCGCCGACGAGCTTTTCCGAGCACTTGACCCGCCAGGCGATGATCGTCCTCAGCGATCCCGTCGACCGCATGATCGCCACGGCGCTGATCGACGCGCTCGACGAATCCGGCTACCTGACCGCGCCGCTGGAGACAATCGCCGAGCAGCTCGGCGCGCCGCTCGAGCGCGTCGAGGCGGCGCTGACCGCGTTGCAGGGGCTCGAACCGACCGGCGTCTTCGCCCGCAACCTCGCCGAGTGCCTGGCGCTGCAGCTCATCGAGCGCGACCGCTACGATCCGGCGATGCAGGCGCTGATCGCCAACCTGCCGGCGCTGGCGCGGCGCGATTTTGGCGTGCTGAGGCGCGCCTGCAGCGTCGACGACGACGACATCGCCGACATGATCGCCGAGATCCGCCGGCTCGACCCCAAGCCCGGCCGCGCCTTCGGCGCGCCGGTCGAGCCGCCGGCGATCCCCGACGTGTTCGTCACCGCCGCGCCGGACAATTCCTGGCGGGTCGAACTCAACAGCGAAGCGCTGCCGCGCGTGCTGGTCAACGAGACCTACGCCGCCAGGATCAAGCGCAACGCCGGTCGCGAGGAAGACCGGCAATTCCTGTCGTCGAGCCTGCAGACGGCGAACTGGCTGACCAAGAGCCTCGAGCAGCGCGCGCGCACCATTCTCAACGTCGCCAGCGAGATCGTCCGCCGCCAGGACGGCTTCTTCGTCGGCGGCGTCGCGGCGTTGAAGCCGCTCAATCTCAAGACCGTCGCCGACGCGATCGGCGTCCACGAATCCACCGTCTCGCGCGCGACCTCGAACAAGTTCATCCAGACGCCGCGCGGCCTGTTCGAGATGAAATACTTCTTCACCACGCCGATCGCTTCGGTGGCGAACGGGGCCGAACAGGCGCATTCGGCCGAATCGGTGCGGTTCAAGATCAAGCAAATGATCGACGCGGAGGATCCCGCCGACGTGCTCAGCGACGACGTGATCGTCGCCCGCTTGCGCCAGGCCGACATCGTCGTGGCGCGTCGGACCGTGGCCAAGTATCGCGACAGTCTGCGCATTCCGTCGTCGGTCGAGCGACGGCGGGCGAAAATGGACGCGTTTCGCCCTTCGGCGCACGTGTTTGGGCCGCTAAGTCTTTAGTCGATAAGGCGTTTCTGTCCTTGGTGGCGGCCTATGCCTTCGTGCCGATTGACATCGGTTCGGCGGGCTTCTAACGCTAGCCGCGCAAACCAAGCGAAGCGCATAACCGGCGCGAAATTGAAGGTCGCGGACGCGACGCCGACAGGCCGGTCGGATGAGACGCGAAGCCGCGTACGAAAACGACGAAGTCGCGTGCGGGCGCACTTGGAGCGATCAAGAGAGGCCAGGCGATCTATGCCCTTGAGAGTGTCCGGCAAGAATCTCGACGTCGGAGAATCGTTGCGCGCCCATGTGCTCGAAAAAATCGAAACGATCATTGCGCGCTACTTCGACGGCCGAGTCAGCGGCCATGTGGTGATTTCGCGCGAGGGTTCGGGCTATCGCTCCGACTGCTCGCTCCACCTCAGCTCCGGCGTCGATCTGCACGCCGAAGGCAAGGCCCAGGAGCCCTACCCCAGCGTCGAGCAGGCGATCGACAAGATCGAGCGCCGGCTGCGGCGTTACAAGACCCGCCTCCGAGAGGCGCGCGCGCCCAGCGCCGAAGACAGTCAGACGACGATCGAAGTCTCCGACTACAAGATCGAGGCGCCGGACGACGCGACGGAGGCCGTCGAGGACTACAAGCCGGTGATCGTCGCCGAAGGATCGCACCGGCTCAAAAGCCTGTCGGTCGCGTCGGCCGTCGCCGAGCTCGACCTCAGTGGCGCGCCGCTGCTGGTCTTCCAACACGCCGGCAACGCGCGCGTGAACGTCGTCTACCGGCGCGCCGACGGCGCGATCGGCTGGCTCGATCCGCACTAGCGCGTTCGCCGGCTTCCCTTCCCAGAGCTCAAGATGGCACTGACCGACCTCCTCTCGCCCGACGCGATTCTTTCGACGCTCCGCGTCAACGGCAAAAAGCAGGCGCTGCAGGAAATGAGCGAGCGCGCCGCGCAAGTCTCCGGCCTGCCGGCGCGCGAGATCTTCGACGCCCTGCTGCAGCGCGAGCGACTCGGCTCGACCGGCGTCGGCGACGGCATCGCCATCCCGCACGGCAAGCTTGCCAAATGCAACCGGATCTTCGGCATCTTCGCCCGGCTCGAGCGCGCGATCGATTTCGAGGCGCTCGACGGCCTGCCGGTCGATCTGATCTTCCTGCTGATCGCCCCGGAAAGCGCCGGCGCCGACCACCTCAAGGCGCTGGCGGGCATCGCGCGCGTGTTGCGCGACCCGGAAATGGCGGCGCAGTTGCGGGCGACGCGCGACGCTTCGGCGCTCTATTCGCTGCTGACGTTGACGCCGGCCTCGCATGCGGCTTAAGCGGAGCGAAGCTTAACGAGGACGAGACATGAAAGCGCGCGTTACGGTCACTCTGAAATCGGGCGTTCTCGACCCGCAGGGCAAGGCGATCGAGGGCGCGCTGAAGTCGCTGGGCATCGCCGGCGTCGCCAAGGTGCGGCAGGGCAAGGTGTTCGACATCGAGCTCGACGCCGCCGACCGCCCCGCCGCCGAGCGCAAACTGTCGGAAGCGTGCGAAAAACTGCTCGCCAACACCATCGTCGAAGATTACGCGGTCGATTATGAGTAAGCCCCTGCGCGCCGCCGTCGTCGTCTTCCCCGGCTCCAATCGCGAGGGCGACGTCGCCCGCGCCCTGCGCCAGGCGACCGGCGAAGCGCCGGCTATGGTCTGGCACGCCGACAGCGCCCTGCCGCCGGGGACCGACCTCGTCGTCCTGCCGGGCGGCTTTTCCTATGGCGACTATCTGCGCTGCGGCGCGATTGCCGCCCGCGCCCGAATCATGGACGCGCTGACCGCCCACGCCGAGCGCGGCGGGCTGACGCTGGGGATCTGCAACGGCTTCCAGATCCTGTGCGAGGCCGGCCTGCTGCCCGGCGTGCTGATGCGCAACGCACGCCGCCGTTTCGTCTGCCAGATGCAGCATCTGAAGGTCGAGAACGCCCAGACGCCGTTCACGCGCCGCTATCGGCCCGGCCAGGTGATCAAGGTCGCGATCGCCCACGGCGAGGGCAATTTCACCATCGACGCGGCGGGGCTCGACAGTCTCGAGCGCGACGGCCGCGTCGCCTTCCGCTATTGCGACGCCGCCGGCGCGGTCGGCGGCGAAGCCAATCCCAACGGCTCGGTCAATTCCATCGCCGGCGTCTACAATGCGCGCTTCAATGTGCTCGGGCTGATGCCGCACCCGGAGAACCTGATCGATCCGCTGGTCGGGGGAATCGACGGCCGCGGGATGTTCGAGGGCCTCGCGGCCTGAGCCGGCGCCTCGGCCTTGATCTCGCCTCCAGACGCCAGGAAGATCGAACTCTCATGAGTGATTCGCTCGATCGTCTGTACGCATCGGTGGTGGCGGCGCGGGGGCGCGACCCCTCGACCTCGCGCACCGCCAAGCTGTTTCGCGACGGCGTGCAGAAAATGGCCAAGAAGCTGATCGAGGAGGCGATCGAGGTCGGTCTCGACGCGGTGCAGATGAACCGCGAGGCGGCGATCCTCGAAAGCGCCGACGTGCTCTATCAACTGGCGGTCGTCTGGGCCGAATGCGGCATCTCGCCCGCCGACGTGCTCGGCGAGCTCGACCGCCGCGAGCGCGTCTACGGCATCGCCGAAAAACTGCCGAAAGAGGCCAGCGCGGCGCAAGCGCGGCGACTGTTGGCCGGGGGCGCGCGCCGCAAGGCGCTCGCCTGACGCGCTCCCGTGGCCGCGGCCGCGGCGAGCGGAAATTGCGCTTGACCAGCGGCGGGCGCATGGCCAAATCGTCGCCCGGCTTGGCGACCGATCGGACCGCCAGCGCGCCGCCGCAAGTCGACGGAGGATGAAGTGAGCGAGAGCAAGGTTGACGACCGGCTGGCGCGGCTCTTCCCCGAACGCGGCGCCGGCGCGGATCACGCGCCGCCCGCCGACCAGGCTCCGCCGGTCGTAATCGAGCCGCCTGCGGCCGCGATCGAACCCGCGCCGCCCGCCCGGCGCGGCGAACCGCTGGTCTACGCCGACGGACCCGACTCAGCCGCCGACTTGATGGGCGCCGCCGAAGCGACGCAGCCGCTGGCCGAGATCGCGCTCGCCGCCGACGCGCAGACGCCGTTCCTGATCGGATTCGTCGGCCCCTCCGGCTCGGGCGCGAGCTTCGCGCTGCGCCGCTGGGTCGAAAATGTCGAGGGGCTCGCCGGCGCCGCCGGCCGGACCGCCGGCTCACCCTTCCTGTCGAAGGTCGTGGCGGCGTCGATCGACGCGGCGGGCGTGTCGGGCGATCCCGCCTGCGCCATCGCTTCGGCGGCCTTCGCCGCGCTCGAGCGCGACCGCGACGGCGTCAATTACGCCGCGCTGGCCGACGAGGCCGCCAACGCCGGCGCCGATCCGTTGCGCGCCGCCGCCGCCGCCGCCGAGCGCCATGACGAGCTGGTGAGACGGCTCGAGGGCGAACGCGCGGCGCGCGACGACGTCGAGGCCAAACGCGCGCGCCTGACCGACGCGCTGCTCTACGAGACGCCGGGCTCGCGCGTCGACGCGTTCATCCGCGCCAATCGCGGCGCGATCGAATCGCGGCTGCGCCGCTTCAATCTCGCCGAGGGCGACGCGACTGCCAACTTCCGCCACCTGGTGCGCGACTTCGACAGCGCCGGGCCGGCGGCGCGCGCCGGCGTCGCCGTGCGCGCGATCTGGGCCTATCGCGGCCAGATCGGCTGGCTTATCGCCGCCGTCATCGCCTTCGCGCTCGCCTTCGCCGTCGACGAGGCGCGCGCGCCGCAAGCGGGCGACGGCTTGCGCGCGCTCGCGTCGTTCCTCACGCCGGTCGCCGACTGGCTCGCCGCGCACCAGGGCTGGCTGAGCACGTTCAGCAAGGCGCTGACCGCGATCGGCGTGCTCGCGCTGCTGGTCGTCCTCTGGCGCGCCTTCGCTTTCGCCGGGCTGCTCTATCGCGGCCAGCGGCTGCTCGGCCACGACACGCGCGAACGCCGGCGCGACCTCGAAGCGAGCGCAGCGCGGCTCAACCAGC
>JBEKVR010000184.1:0-8739 GCA_049513815.1 Roseiarcus sp.
GAACCATGTCGCTCTTCTGCAGCAGCAAGAAGCGGCCGATGCCCTGGAGAAAGGTCAGGCCCTCGCTCGCGCTCGCCGGCCTGAGCAACGCGCCGACGACGGCGTCGGCGACGAGCGCCCGCGCCCCGCCCTCGGCGGCGAAATAGGCGAGGAAGGCGATCGGCGCGACCGCCGCGGCGACGAGGAAGGCCGCCGCGACGCGCCAGCGCCGCCCCTCCGCTTCCGGGGCGCCGACGAGGATCGCGATGACCGCCAGCGCTTCGAAGCCGGCGGTCTGCTTGACCGCCCCCGCCGCGCCGATCAGCAGGCCGGCGACCAGCGCTCGGCGCGACAGCGCGGCGACGAAGGCGAAGGTGGTCAGCGCCGCAAGCGGGCAGTAGGCGTCGTTGGCCGTGACCAGCTCGGACAGCGGCGGATAGGCGAGCGCCGCGGCAATCCCGACCGCCGGGGCGCCGAAGCGCCGGCCCAACATCAGCAGCGCGACCGCCGTCGCCGCGTCGCTGACGACCGCCAGCGCGCGCAGCGCGTCGAGCGTCGGGCCGAGCGCCGCCTCCGTGACGGCGAGCAGCGCGAAGAAGCCCGGCGGCTTGACGTCGTAGACGGTCAGGTATGGCGGCAGGCCGCGCGTCCACAGCCGCGCGACTTCGACGTAGAAGGCGTCGTCGAGCCCGTCCATGCGCCACAGCGGCAGGCGCACGAGCGCCGTCCAAGCGAGCGCGGCGAAGACGACGCCGACCCAAGCGAGCGCCGGCGAAACGGCAAAACGACGCGCCGGCCGCAGGGCCAGCTCGGGCGGCGCCGCCGGGCTATAGGGGGGAAGGGTCATCGCGGGCCGAGGCTAACGCTGCGGTGATGAAGCGCGCGTAAAGGCGTCTTGTTAAACCTCGACGCCGACGCGACGAACAGCCGCTGTCAGCGAGGCCGTTTTTCACCCGCGGAGCAAAGGACCGAGACCCGACGGGAGTTGCATTCGCCGCCCTTTCGTGGTCGCGTCGCGCCGGATTCTGTTGTGCAAAGGACCGCTCATGACGCCCGGATCGCTCGCCCTGACCCTCGCCGCCGCTTTCTTCGGGGCGGCGCTCTACGTCAACCTGGTCGAACAGCCGGCGCGCCTGGCGCTCGACGACGAAGTGATCCTCAACGAATGGACGCCGAGCGACCGGCGCGGCGTCGCCCTGATGCTGGGCTTGTCGCTGTTGTCGGCGGCGCTCGGCCTGGTCGCCTATTTCGCCAGCCAGGATGTGCGCTGGGCGATCGGCGCGCTGATCGTCATCCTCGTCTGGCCCTATACGTTCTTCGCCATGGCGCCGCTCAACAACCAGATCCTGACGCTGGCGCCGCACGACATCGGCGCGGCGCGGGCGTTGGTGCGCCAGTGGGGACTGCTCGAATACGGCCAGACGGCGATCGGCCTCGCCGCCAGCATCGTCTATCTGTGGGCGCTGTGAAGATCGGCGCGGGCTTCGATCCGGAAACGCGCGCCAGGGCGGCGCGATTGACCGTCCGCGCCTGGCGCGACCTCGCCGCCAGCCTGCGCTTCTTCTCGATCCTGCCCCTGCCCGCTCCGGCCGAACCGGCCGGACCGGCGTTTGCGGACTTCGCCTGGGCGGCGCCGCTCGCCGGGGCGCTGATCGGCCTCCTCGCCGCGATCGCGCTCGCCATCGCCGCGCGCCTCGGCCTGCCCGCCAGTCTCGCCGCGGTCGCCGCCGTCGCCGCGCTGGTCGTCGTCTGCGGCGGCCTGCATGAGGACGGGCTCGCCGACTTCGCCGACGGTCTGTCCGCCGGCCGCAGCCGCGACGAGCGGCTGGCGATCATGCGCGACAGCCGCATCGGCGCGTTCGGCGCCATCGCGCTGACGCTGGCGCTGGTCGCGCGCGTCGCCGCGATCGCGGCGCTTTTCGGCGGCGGCGCCGGGCGCGCCGCGGCGGCGCTGATCCTCGTCGGCGCCGCCTCGCGCCTCGGCGCGCTGGTTCCGCTGACGGCGCTGGCGCCGGCGCGCAGCGACGGACTCGGCGCGAGCGCGGGTCGACTTGCGCCCGCCGCGTTCCTCGCTGCGGCGGCGACGACCGCCGGGATCGCGCTCGTCGTCGGCCTCGCCAGCCTCGGCTTCGTGCGCGCGCTGTTCGCCGCCGCGCTTGCCGCCGCGGCCGCTGGCGGGGTCTCCCTCCTCGCACGGCGCCGCCTTGGCGGTCAGACCGGCGACGTCGCCGGCGCGGCACAACAGGCGGCCGAGATCGCCGCCCTGATCGGACTTCTCATCGGCGCGGGTCCGCCCTAAATCGAGGCGCTGGCGCCGGCCGCGCCGGCTTGAGCGAAAGTCGCCTCCTCGCATGGTCCTCGCCATTCCCCTCGCGCTGCTTGGCGCAACGTTGGTCGCCCTGCTCGTCGTCCCGGAGGGGACGCCGCTCCTCGGGCTCGACCACGCGAACTTCGCCCGCGCCGCAATCGCCGGCGCGCTCGTCGTCTGGCTGGCGCTCGCCGGCGCGCGGCGCGCTGGGGCGGCGGGCTTCGTGCGCGCGCTCAGCGGCGCGGCGGTCTGGGCGGCGATCATCCTCGGCCTGACCGGCGCCTACGCTTATCGCTTCGAGGCGAGCGAGTTCGCGCAGCGGCTGATGGGCGAGTTGTTCCCCGGCGAGCCGCAGATCGGCGCGGGCGGCGAGGTGATCGTCAACCGTCGGCTCGGCGGCGAATTCGTCGTGCCGGCGACCGTGGCCAATGCGCGCATCGCGATGCTGTTCGACACCGGCGCTTCGACCGTGGTGCTGCGCGCCGAGGACGCGGCGAAGGTCGGGCTCGACACGCGCGCGCTAAAATTCGACGTCGACGTCGTCACCGCCAACGGCTCGGCGAGCGCCGCCGAGGTCGTGCTCGACCGCGTCGCGGTGGGGCCGATCGTCGCGCGCAACGTCGCCGCGCTGGTCGCCCGCAAGGGCGCGCTCGGCCAAAGCCTGCTCGGCATGAGCTTCCTCGAGCGGCTGCAGAGCTTTTCGGTCGAGCGCGGCCGGCTGGTGCTGAAAGGGAAGTGAGCCGCGCGCCCGTTGGCGATCCCGGCGCCCTTTCAAGAATTGCGCAAAATCCGCCGTCGGGGGCGCCGTTCTATCGCTTACTCCGCCGCGGCGAGCGGCGCGCGCCTGACCGCGGCGACCGCTTCGCTGAGCGTCTCAAGCCCCGCCCCCGGACGCACGGCCATGGTCGACAACCGCTGCCGATAAAGGCGCGCGCCCGGCCGGCCGGCGAACAGACCGAGCAGATGGCGCGTCATGTCGGCAAGCCGCACGCCCTGTTCGAGTTGGCGCGCAACGTAAGGCTCGTAGGCTTCGAGCGCATCGAAGGCGTCGGCGAACGGCGCCGGCGCGTCGAAGATCCAGGGGTCGACGTTCAGCAGCAGCTCGGGGTTCTGGTAGGCGGCGCGGCCAATCATCACGCCGTCGACCTGATCGAGGTGGGCGTTGGCGGCGGCGAGGCTAACGATCCCGCCGTTGATCGCGATCGGCAGATCAGGATGGGCGCGCTTGAGTTCGTAGACGAGCGGATAGTCGAGCGGCGGCACGGTGCGGTTGTCCTTGGGGCTCAGGCCTTCGAGCCACGCCTTGCGCGCGTGCGCGATCACGCCCGCCGCGCCCGCCGCCGCGACCCGATCGACCAGCGCGAACAGGGCTTGGCGCGGTTCCTGTTCGTCGACGCCGATGCGGCACTTGACGGTGACAGGAATCTTGACCGCCGCCGCCATCGCCGCGACGCATTCGGCGACCAAGTCCGGCTCGCGCATCAGGCAGGCGCCGAAGCGGCCGTCCAGCACCCGGTCGGACGGGCAGCCGCAATTGAGGTTGATCTCGTCGTAGCCGAAATCGGCGCCGATGCGCGCCGCCTCGGCGAGCCGCTTCGGCTCGGCGCCGCCGAGCTGCAACGCGACCGGATGTTCGGGGGCGTCGAAGCCGATCAGCCGCTCGCGCGGGCCGAACACCACCGCGTCGGCGGTGACCATCTCGGTATAGAGCTGGGCGCGGCGCGTCAGCAGGCGATGGAAGGCCCGACAGTGCCGGTCCGTCCAGTCCATCATAGGGGCGACAGAAAAGCGCCACGGACTGAATTCAGCTATTTCTGCTTCGTTTTCAATGAACTGCATATTTTCGGCGTTGCTCATTCCGGTTGCATTTGTTGTAATTTTGCACCATTCGCGCTAACGTTTACAACACATGTTGTAAAAACTCGAGGCAAGTTGTAAATGGGCACCATCGTCGAACGTCCTCGAAAGGACGGGTCTTCGGCCTTCTTGGCGCAAATTTCGATCATGCGCGACGGAAAAATCGTTTTCCGCCAATCCAAGTCCTTTGACAGACGGCCAGCCGCCACGGCCTGGATCAAGAAACGGGAAGCCGACTTGGCTAAGCCAGGCGGTCTGACTCAGGCCCGGACCGGGAAAGCGTCAGCGACTTTGGCCGACGCCATCGATAAATACATAAGCGAGTCCCGGCTCCAAATTGGCAAAACCAAGGCTCAGGTCCTCCGGAAAATCAAGGAATTCGACATCGCATCGCTGAGATGCGACCAGATAACAAGCCAAGATATTGTCGCATTTGCCAAGGCGATCGGCGAGAAAGTCACGCCTCAAACTGTCGGAAATTACATGGCGCATCTGGGCGCTGTCTTCGCTATCGCAAGACCCGCGTGGGGGTATCCACTTGATCAGCAGGCAATGGCTGACGCCAACAAAGTGGCGAAGTTACAGGGCCGGACCGCGAAGTCGAGGGAGCGGAACCGGCGCCCTACCCTCGCTGAACTCGACGCCTTGATGAAGCACTTCACCCGAATTCATTCGCGACGACCCAAATCGCTTCCGATGCCGAAGATCGTCGCCTTCGCGATCTTCTCAACAAGACGGCAGGAAGAAATTACGCGCCTTCTCTGGAATGACTTAGAAGAGGCGGGGAGCCGTGGGTGGGTCCGCGATATGAAGGCCCCCGGCGACAAGATCGGCAACGACGTCTTATGCGATCTACCGGCCGAGGCATTGCGGATTGCACAGTCGATGCCGCGAGTCGCCCAGGAGATCTTCCCGTTCGGGGCAGACGCGATCAGTGCAGCCTTCACACGGGCTTGCAAATTCCTGAAAATCCACGACTTGCATTTTCACGATTTGCGGCACGATGGAGTCTCGCGGCTCTTCGAGCTCGGGAAGACCATTCCTCAAGTGGCGGCGATATCAGGCCATCGATCCTGGGTGTCGATGAAGCGCTATACTCATCTGCGGCAGACCGGCGACAAGTACGCACATTGGCCGTGGCTGGACGCAATCGCACCACAGGGACAAGTGCCTACGGCGCAGAGCTAAACGACGTGTCGGCTGTCGCCGGCTGGGTCGTCAGCGATTTGGCGCGCACACCAAGGGGCGCGCCTCTGAGGATCTTCGCGGCAGCTGTGAGCTGCACGCCGCCCTGCACAGCGCCACTGCACTCATTGTTGCAGAACCGATGAATATCTCTTGACCAGCCCTCCTATGGTCATGTTTTCCGCGATGACATCGTGGGGAATAAGCGCATAGGTCCAACGCTTTCCGCCGTAGCTCGCGGCGTGCTGCGTCGCATGACGGCACCATTCTACAGCCACCGCTTGCTTCGCGATGACATCCGGATCCGTCATCTGGTTGGCGGCTTTAGGCTCCAACATGAAGATCGCGGCGTCAGTCTCCGCGACGAAATCCGGTTGGTATTCGAGATGATCGGCGCCGGATTGATAGAAGAGCTGAAATTGTCCCTTCGCTGGCTTAAACCATTTGACCGCCTCGCGTTCCAAAACGACGGCAAGCTTTCGCTCGGCATCGGACTGAAATTTCTGAACCGAGTAGAGGCAACGCTTGAACCCGCCGAAGAGATAACGAGACATGTTGCTCTTGTCGGCGGGAGACATCCTGAGATCGAGTGGCTGCTCCCCAGCGGCTGCCGTGTAAGCGCTTGGTCGAAGCGCCGTGAACCCTCGTGTCACGACGACATCGTAGTCGACGTCAGTCTCCTGCCAGAAGTGCTGTTGCATCTGCGCGTGGACAAATTGCGCTATCTCCCTTTGGTGAAGTCGAAGAACCTTTCGGGCGTCCGCTGCAGACAGATAACTGCAGAGATGCGCGACAACTTGCTCGGCCAAGTCGTAGAGCAAGTCTGCATGCTCATCATAGGCCACATCGTCGAAATCGATCAGACCGCTGACGACGTAATCTTCCAGCCGCTGCTCGTCGACGCTGCCGCGCCCGAGGCCAACCACATCGACTTGCTCTGTGCGCAGATGTCTGATCCAGAGCTCGTCGTCAGGCACCGGATAGTTGATTGTCGATAGGTCCAGGGTGAATGGCTTGAATCCTGATTTTACCTCCCCCTTTGGAACCACAAGAATCCGTGGAATATCGATGGTCTGCTGGACCACGATCTCCGTCGTCTTTGCGACGACCGCCGCCAAGTCGGGCTGCTTCGTGATGCCGGTCAGCTCCAATTGCACCGGTCGATACTGGTTTGTAACTTCCTTCAGAACCGCGGCTTGCACTTCCGGCCTTTGGAGATACGCGACGCTTGGAAGCTGTTGCGGCTGAGACTCGAACTTTCGGATCACGTCGTAAGTGATCTGCGCAATCTTCTGCTCCTCTCCATTAAAGACCGCAGGTGCCTCATCGAACCCTGGCACTAGCGTGCTCGATGTGGATTGGTCCGGCTTGAAGCCGAGCTTGGCCGCAAGTTGGGACTGGGAGACAACGGTTACCGTCTTTTGCTCCAACTGATCTGAGTTGAGCACAACCTGCTGTAATCGGATCGTCGAATTGGGATTATTGGCCTCCTCGACGATCTCCTGGAAACGGTCGTGCGCGACGATATTCAGTCGATCGACGGCGGTTACGCCGGTTCGCTTGCCGTAGGGGAGACGAAGGCCGCGGCCGATGGACTGCTCTATGAGCGTGCGTGCATTTGCGGCGCGCAGCGGCACGATTGTGTAGAGGTTCGTGACATCCCAACCTTCTTTCAGCATGTTGACGTGGATGACGATCTCGGTCGGCTCGTCGGTGCGCTCGACTTTGAGTAGTCGTTCGACCATCTCGTCTTCCTCGACCCCGGTCCTGCTCGAGTCGACCTGGATGACCTTCGCTGCGTAGCGGCCTTCGAAAAAACTATCTGACTTGATCAGCTCCATTAGCCGGCTTGCATGCGTCGTGTCGCGAGCAATGACGAGCAGGAATGGCTTGACAATCGGGTTCATCGTTTCGCGGGCGTAGGTTTCAAGTTCGACCTTGACGCTCTCATGCAATCGAATGCCATCCTCCAGCTTCAGGCGCTCGATCTCTTCGACCGACATACCCGCCGAATTGAAGTTCTTGCGCGTAACGACGGCAGGCTCTTTCACGAAGCCGTCAGCCATCGCGCGTCCAAGGGGATAGTCGAAGATGACATTCTTGAAAGGCGTCGGCCCCCGGTTCGTTTCGACGAAGGGTGTGGCGGTCAATTCCAGACCGAGGACCGGCTTCAGCTCATTGATGGCGCGAATGCCTGCCGAAGCGCGATAGCGGTGGGACTCATCCATGATCAGAACGAGATCGTTGAGCCCGGCGAGGTAGTCAAAATAGCTCTCACCGATCTCTTCCCGGAAACTGCGGATACGCGGGGCACGCCCACCGCGCACCTCTGAATTTATCTTTGAGATGTTGAAGATGTTGATTGTCGTCGGAAATAGCTGCCCGCCGCTCGCGATCTGGCGCTCGTAGTTTTCGCCGGTCGTGATGACGGGCGGCGAGACGGCAAACTCGGAGATGCCTTTCAGCACATATTTGGCCGTGTTCGGCGTGAAGTCGGTGATGAGCTTGTTGTAGATCGTCAGGTTCGGTGCGAGGACGAAGAAGTTATTGAGCCCGTGTGCGAGATGTAGATAGCTAACAAAGGCACCCATCAACCTTGTCTTGCCGACGCCCGTCGCCAGCGCAAAGCACAGGCTCGCAAACTCGCGCTCGAAGTCAGTGACGGTTGGAAATTCGCTGCGGAGGGCGGCGAGCGCAGCCTCAAGGTCCGAGCCCTTCCTCGGCGGCGCGATCTCGGTGATCCGATCCAGGATTTCCAGGGACTGACGTTGCGGCGCGCGAAGACTCAAGCGGCCCGCGATAGAATTCACGTGACGGTTCATCGACGGCCCCCATTCGTAACGTCGAACAAGTCCGGTTGACCGACGCTGGCTTTTGCTGGGGGCGGCGAGTCGCGCTCCGATCTTGGCGGCGCCTTGGGAAGATTTTCAACGTTCAGGCTGTAGTCGTCGTGACCCCATTCACACCGTGACCGAATGTGGTTCGGGATCTTTTTGACAGTGAGGTTCGGCCACCGATCCGTGTTGCCTCGGAAGGCCGAACACAGCACGAGCAGCGATCGGTTGGCACCAACCTCCTCACTCAGCTGCTGGAGCTGCTCGGAGCCAAGCGTCTGCGTGGTCACATAGATGAAATCGCGTTCCGTGGAATGGCCTTGCTGCCAATAGACGGCGTCGCTTGGCGCGTACGTGAAGCCTTCGATCTTGCACAAGCCCTCGGCCAACATTTCGGCATTGTAAGCCTTGCTGATGACCTCACGGCCCCATTTGTCGTTTTCGAGCAGCGAGGGAGCTAGTGGATCGAATCTAACACTTGATGCCCGCGTCTGACGGCGGCGATGATTTTATTGGGGTCGGCGGTCCAGATGAAGGGTGCGGATTGCAGGTTGTGCTCTTCAAGGAATCGGTTGA
>JBEKVR010000185.1:0-8612 GCA_049513815.1 Roseiarcus sp.
AGCGGGTGTGGGGCGAGAGGCGAAACGGATCGGCGTAAGCAGCCAAATCCTACGCCAAATCAGGCCTTTACGCCACGCTCGCCAGCCTCGAAAACAACCCCTGATGAATAAGATGGGCTAGATGCGGCGATCGCGCCCCAACGGCGAACGGAAGTCGCCGGGTTCGCGCTTAACGTCGCTTCGATCCCCCAAGCTATCGACCTGGCGATCGACTATGCCGGCCAGGGCAAGGGCTTCACCTTCCATACACTCAATCTCGACCACGTCGCCGAGCTGCGCAGCAGCGCCGCCTTCCGTAACGCTTATGGTCGCGCGACCTTCGTCTGCGCCGACGGCTGGCCGATCGGATGGCTCGCCAACCGCGCCGCCGGCCGCCGCCTGTTTGAGCGCGCCGCCGGCGCCGACCTGATCGAACCGCTGCTACAGGCGGCGGCCGAACGCCGCCTGTCCGTCTTCTATCTGATCGGCCCGGGACCGAGCGCCCAGGCGGCCGCTGTCGCCGAACTGAAGCGCAGTGCGCCCGACCTCGTGATCGCCGGCGCAGAGACGCCGCACGTCGGACTCGGCGATGTCGAGTTCGAGCGCCTCGCCATGGCGGAGCGCATCCGCGCAAGCGGGGCCCACCTGTGCCTCGTCGCGCTCGGCGCGCCCGAACAGGAATTGCTCGCCGACGCGCTCGCCCCCCACTGCCCTTCCGTCGGCTTCCTCTGTATCGGCGCGGCGCTCAATTTCATCGGCGGGCACACCCGCCGGGCGCCGTTGTGGATGCAACGCGGCGGCCTCGAATGGCTGTGGCGGCTCGGGGCCGAGCCGTATCGGCTCGCCGCGCGCTACGCCGCCTGCGCATATGTTTTCCTGTTGCTGGGGATCGGCGTCGACGTCGTCCCGGCCGAGGAGCGCCGGTGAACGCGCTCGGGCGCTCCGCCTCGTCCGCCGCGCCGTCGCGCCTCGGCTTTGGCTGCGCCTCGCTCGGCTCGCGGGTCGCCGCCGCCGACGGGCTGAACGCGCTCGCGACCGCCTTCGACGCCGGCGTCAACTGGTTCGACGTCGCCCCAGCCTACGGCGCGGGCGAAGCGGAGACGCTGCTCGGCCGCTTCCTGCGCGGCCGCCGCGACCGCGCTTTCGTCGTCACCAAGGTCGGCATGGCGCCGCCCCGCCGCCTCGGCGCGCTGAGGCTCGCCTACGCGCTCGGCCGGCCGCTCGCCGCCCGCGCCATGGCGCTGCGCAGCGGCTTTCGCAGCCTCGCCGTCACCGGTAACCGCCACATGCCGCTGACCGCCGCGCTCGTCGAGCGTTCGATCGGCGAATCTTTGCGTCGGCTCGGCGTCGACTGCGTCGACGTTTACGCCCTCCACGATCCCGACCCGGCCGATGTCGCGCGCGACGACGTTCGCGCCGCGCTCACCCGCGTGCTGGAGCGCAGACGGGCGCGCGCCGTCGCCGTCGCCGGCGGCTTCGACGCCTGCCGCGCCGTGCTGGCGGCGGGTGAGCCTTACGCCGTGCTGCAAACCAGCGTCGCCGACCTCGATTACGGCGGCGCCGAACTCGCCGGGGCCGGCCTACTGCTGGTCAGCCATTCGGTGTTCGGCGTCGGCGGCGGCGCGCTTGCCCGGCTGTGCGCCAAATTTGCCGCCGCGCCTGAACGCCATCGTCGCCTCGTCGCCGCCGCCGAACTGCTGCTGGACTGCGCGCTCGCCAACAATCCCGACGGCGTCGTGCTCGCCTCGATGTTCGACGCCGACCACCGCGCCGCGGATCTGGCGCGGGCGCGCCGGCGTGTCGGCCCCGCGGTGCTCGGCCTGCTCGACGAGGCGCTCGTATGACCGGAGCGAAGACGCGCTGCTTTCGGCGGCGGTGAGAAGGCGCCATGCGACTGCTCGCGGTCCATCGTTGGCGCCATCGCAAAGGCGGCGCCGAGGGCGTGCATCTCGACCATCTCGCGCTGTTTCGCGAACGCGGCTGGACCTGCGCCGATTTCGCCGTCGACCATCCCGACAACGAGCCGTCCGATTGGAGCGGCTACTTCCCGGCGCCGTTCGCGCCGCCCGCCGGCGTCGCCGGCCTGGCCGCGTTGCCGCGCTTCTTCCACTCGCGCGAGGCGGGCGAGAATTTCGCGCGGCTGATCGACGACTTCCGCCCCGACGTGATCCACGCCCACGGCATCTACCACCACCTGACCAACGCCATTCTCGCGCCGGCGCGCCAGCGCGGCGTGCCGATCGTCTACACGCTGCACGACTACAAGCTGATCTGCCCCGCCTATCACTTCTACACGCCGCAGAACGGCGTCTGCGAACGCTGCCGCGGCGGCCAGCAATGGCGCTGCCTGACCAATCGCTGCACCCAGGGCCCGCTGGCGATCGACGCGCTCCACGCGCTTGACGGCTGGATCCAGTGGCATGGCGGCGGCCTGCGCAACGCCGTCTCGCGCTTTGTCGGGCCGTGCCGCTTCATCGTCGACAAGTTCGCCGAACACGGCTTCGATCGCGAAAAGCTGCGCTATGTGCCGAACTTCTTCGAGAGCGCGGACGACGCGCCCGTCGCGGCCGGCGAGGTTGCGACGTTGCGCGAAGCGCGTGGCCGCCACATCCTTTATTTCGGCCGCCTGTCGCCGGAGAAGGGCGTCGCCGTGCTGATCAACGCCGCCGCCGCCGCGAACGCGCCGCTGACGATCGTCGGCGATGGGCCGCAGCGCGCCGCGCTCGAAGCCCAAGCCCGCGCGCTTGGCGCCCGCTGCCTGTTCACTGGCCACCTCAAAGGCGCGGCGCTATGGGCTGAGGTCGAGGCGGCGACCGCGGTCGCGCTGCCGTCTTTATGGTACGAGATCGCGCCCAAGAGCGTGCTCGAGGCGCAGGCGCGCGGCAAGCCGGTCGTCACGACGCGCATCGGCGGCCTACCGGAACTGGTTGGGGATGGCGGGAACGGGCTGCTCGTCGGGCCTGGCGATCGCGTCGGCTTGGCTGACGCGCTGCGGCGCGTGCTGGCGATGGACGAGGGATCGCTGGCGGCGATGGGCGCCAAAGGCCGCGAACAGGCGACGACCCGCTTCCCCCGCGACCGCTACTACCGCGAAATGACGGCGCTCTACGCCGAGCTCGTTCCGGCGCTAAAGGAGGCGGCGGAATGATCCGCGCCGGCCTCGACGGCGCCGAAGCGTGCGCGCACGAGACGATCGTCGTCGGCTCCGGTCCCGCCGGCCTGACGCTGGCGATGGAGCTAGCGCGGCGCGGCCGTCCGACGCTTGTGCTCGAATCCGGCCTCGACCGGCCAAGCAAAGCGCAGGACCTTGCGCGCGCCGAGATCGTCGATCCCGCTCGCCACGACGACATGCGCATCCCGACCGCGCGCCGATTGGGCGGAACGTCCAATTTGTGGGGCGGCCGCAGCATGCCGCTCGACCCGATCGACTTCGTCCCGCGACCCTTCGCCGGCGGCGTCCGTTGGCCGATCGGCTACGACGACGTCGCGCCCTATTATGCGACCGCATGCCGATACGTCGGCTGCGGCGAAGCGGCGTTCGCGCTCGCCGCGCCCGAGCTCGACGCCGCCAACGGCGACTTCGAATTCGACCGCATCGAACGGGCGAGCAACCGCCCGTGGTTCCAGAAGGCGCATGCGGCGACCCTCGCCGCCTCGCCGTTGATCGACATTCGCCTCGGCGCGACCGTGGTCGAGATCGAGTTCGCCGAGAACGGCCGTGCGACTGGCATCGTTGTTGCGACCGCTGACGGCCGCCGGCTGCGCCTTGCGGCTGAGCGCGTCGCGCTCGCCGCCGGCGGGCTCGAGTCGACGCGACTGCTGCTGGCGGCGCAACGCCTTCGGCCGGCGCTGTTCGGCGGCGCGGATGGCCCGCTCGGCCGCTATTACATGGGCCACGTCATCGGCGAGATCGCCGACGTCGTCTTTGACGACGCGCGCATCGACGCGGCGTTCGACTTCCTGCGCGACGGGCGCGGCTCGTTCGTACGCCGCCGCTTTGCGCCGAGCCCGTCGCTGATGGCGCGCTTCGACCTGCCCAACGTCGGGTTCTGGCCGGTGGCCCCGCCGATCGCCGACCCGCGTCACGGCAGCGGCGCGCTCTCGGCCGTCGCAATGGCGCTGTCGACGCCGATCGTCGGCGGCATGATCCTGCCCGAGCTGATCCGCGCCCGCCACCTCGGCGGCTCAATCGATTGGCTCGCCCATGCGCGCAACGTCGCTCGCGACCTGCCGGCGACGACCGCATTTCTCGCCCGCTTTATGCGTAACCGCTATTTCAGCGCCGAGCGCATTCCCGGCTATTTCCTGCGCAACCGCGCCCGCCGTTACGGGCTGTCCTATCACGCCGAGCAGATACCCAACCCCGACAGTCGCGTAACGCTGGCGGCGGAGACCGACCGGCTCGGCCTGCCGCGGCTCCGCGTCGACCTGCGTTTCAGTCGCGACGACGCGGAGGGCGTTGTGCGCGCGCACCAGCAGCTTGGGCTATGGCTGTCCGCCTCCCGCTTCGGCCGGGTCGAATACCGCCAGAGCGAAGCGACGAACGCCGAGGCGGCGCTGGCGCTGATGTCGCACGGATCGCACCAAATCGGAACCGCGCGCATGGGCGCGAACCGCCGCGAGGGCGTCGTCGACCGCGATCTCGCCTGTTTTGACGCGCCCAATCTCACCGTGCTCGGCTCGGCGGTCTTTCCGACCTCCGGTCAGGCCAATCCAACCCATTCGATCGTCGCCTTCGCGGCGCGGCTCGCCGAAAAACTCGCCGCCGCCCCTGCCCCTTCTCCCGTCACGCGCCCGCGAGCGAACGCGCATGCGTGATCACGTCGCCGATCAGCGCGTCGTAACGATCGCACGCCGCATCGAGGGAGAATTCGCGCGCCCGCGCCTGACGCGGCGCGGGATCGCCGGAATTGGCGAGCGCGGCGGCGAGGGCGCGCGCCAGCGCCTCGACGTCGCCGACCGAAACCATGGTTCCGAGCGCCGGCGCGACGAGGATTTCCGCCGGCCCGCCGCAGTCGGTGGCGACGACCGACAGCCCGTGGGCGAGCGCTTCGACGCAGACGAGGCCGAACGCTTCATGGCGCGACGACAGCGCAAGAACGCGCGCCGCGTCGAGCCGCGCCGCGACGTCCGACTCGAAGCCGGGCATGTCGACCTGGCCCGCGACGCCGAGACCCCACGCTTCGGCTTCGAGCCGCGCCCGCTCCGGGCCCTCGCCGAGAATGACGAGGCGGGCGCCGCGGTCGTCGAGCCGCGCGAAGGCGCGAAGCAGCGTGAGAAAATCCTTGTCGGGGACGAGCCGGCCGAGCACGACGATGGTCTTCGGCCGCGCCGTCAACGCGTCGGCGGCCAGCGCTTCGGGGAACGGCGCCGGCGCGGCGGGGTTGTAGATCGTGCGCACGCGCCGTTCTGGAACGATGTAGCGGGCGATGAGATCGTGGCGCAGCGCCGCCGACACCGCGACCGTCGCTGCGCAGAGTCGGGTGAGGAGCGGCGTCGGGCGATAGCCGATGCGGCTCAGAAGCTGCGGCTCGCTTTCGCTGAAACCGTGATAGGCGAGGATGGCGCGATCTCGGCGTCCAGCCAGCGTCGCGGCGATCGCATGCTTGAGATTGGCGACGGCGAGCGCCGACAGGGTCGCGTCTGGGCGGCGCGCGGCGATGAGGCGCGCGAGCGCGCGCGTCGACTGGAAATGGCCGCACGGCAAGACTTCGAGCGCGACGTCGCGCGACAGGAACGGCGCCGACTGCGTCGCCTCGAAATCAACGGCGAAGGTGACGGCGTCGCCTTGCGCGGCGAAGGCCGACGCGAGCCGCGCCCAAACCCGCTCGGCGCCGCCGTCAAGCAGCGCCGGGGCGTAGAACAACAGCGTGCGCGGACGGGAGGAGGAAGCGGTCATCGTTCCTCTGTTCTAGCGGACTTCCGGGCGGGCTGGAATTCGGCCCCGTCGCGCGGGCGTTTGCGGGGGCGGCCGCGATGACGGCTGTCCGCCTGCTGCTGCCGCAGGGCGGCCTTCGCCGCTGGCACTGCACGCTTGCCGAGCGGCTCGCCGCCGAGCGCTGCCGCGTGCTGATCGAGACGCACGAGCGCCGCGGCGCCCCGCCGCCCTCGACCGCGTTGGTCGAAGCGCTCGAAGGCCTGATCGCGCGCCCCCGCCCGCCGGCGACGCTCGACCGCGCGCCGGCCGGCGCCTGGAGCGCGCCTGGCGTCGGCGACGCTGACCTTGTCTTCGACCTGACCGGCTCGGCCGAACCCGAGCCCGGCGCGATCGTTCCCCTCTACGACGGCGTTGCGGGCGACGCCGCACGCGACGCCGTGCTGCTCGACGGCCGCGCGCCGTGGATCGAACTGGCGCAAAGGACCGGCGACGCGCCACGGGTCTACGCCGCGGCGCTGCCTGCGGTGCGGCGACACGACCTGCTCTCGCGCGGCCGCGCGGCCGCCGCCGATGCGCTCGTCGAGCTCGTCGTCCAGCTCGCGGCGCGCGGCCTCGGCGAGGCCTCTGCGCGGCGCGACGCCGTAGCGGCGCGGCCCCCCGCTCCCGTTCGCTTCGCCGCGGCGACGCTCGCCGGGCTGGTCGAGCGGCGACTACGCCGCCTCGTCGTCCACGACGACCACTGGCGCGTCGGCGTCAGGCGGCGCACGCCCGGCGAAGCGCCGTTTGCCGACCTCGACCGGCTCGATAATGGCCGCTGGCGCTGGCTGCCCGACGACCGCCGCCGCTATTTCGCCGACCCGTTCGTGTTCGAAGAGGGCGGCGTCGCCTATGTTTTCTGCGAGGAATATTCCTACGCGACTGGCAAGGGCGTCATTTCGGTCTTCGCGCTCGACGACGAGGGCGCTCCCGGCCTGCCGTGCGTCGTGCTGGAACGGCCCTATCACCTCTCCTATCCCTTCGTATTTCGCCACGACGGCGCGATTTGGATGATGCCGGAGGGCGGGCAGAACCGCACGCTCGAGCTCTACCGCGCCGATCCGTTTCCGTTGCGCTGGACCCTCAACCGCGTGCTGTTGAGCGGCGCCGAGATCGCCGATGCGACGCCGTTCGCCTGGAATGGCGACTGGTGGCTCAGCGCCACTGGCGGCGAGACGGAGGGCGCGAGCTGGGACCGCCTGTCGTTCTACCGGGGATCGAGCCCGATCGGACCGTGGACACCGGCCTTCGACGGACCGGCGCTGATCGACGCGTCGGCGGGGCGTCCGGCCGGTCGCGTCTTCGAACATGAGGGGGCGCTGTGGCGCCCGGCTCAGGACTGTCGCGCCGGCTATGGCTCCGGCCTGGCGTTCTGCCGCATCGACGCGCTCGCGCCCGGCGAGTTTCGCCAGACGCCGATGCAACGTTTTACGCCGCCGGGCGGCCTGCATACGTTCAACATGACCGACCGCTTCGTCGTGATCGACGCGGCGGGTCCTCGCGCTCGCGCTTCGTGGCTCAAGGGCTTCGACGGATGATGAGCCGCCGCGCACTGCTCGCCGCCGCCGCGACGGCCGTCGCGCCCCGTCTCGTCCTCGGCGCGACGGCGCCCGCCAACCTCGGCGCAGCGGCCGCCGCCAGCGGCCTGCTTTACGGCGCCTCGATCGGCCAGGAGGCGTTCGACGACCCCGGCTACGCCGATCTCTACCGCCGCCAGACGCAAATCCTGACGACCGACGTGGCGATGAAATTCGACTGGTTGCGGCCGGCGCCCGACCGCTTCGAGTTCTCCTACGCCGATGCAATCGTCCGCTTCGCGGCCGAGAATGGGAAGCCGCTGCGGGGGCATACGCTGATCTGGAACGACCGCGCCCCCGATTGGCTGAAGCGCCTGTCCGGCCACGAAGTCGAGCGGGTGTTCGACGCCCATATCGACCACGTCGTCGAACGCTACGCCGGCAAGATCTTCGCCTGGGACGTGGTCAATGAGCCGTTCTGGCCGATGGACCGCAAGCCCGGCGGCTGGCGCGACGGACCGTGGTTCGCAGCGATGGGCCCGTCCTACGTCGAGCGCGCATTCCGCCGTGTCGCGGCGATCGACAAGACGGCGCGGCTCGCGCTCAACGAGGCGCAATGCGACAACGACCACGAATGGGGCCGTTCGATCCGGCCGCTGCTCGCCGGCCTCGTCGATCGTCTGCTCGACGCCGGCGCGCCCGTCGACACGATCGGTCTGCAGAGCCATCTCAAGCCGCAATGGCCGTCCGACTATGCCGCGTTCGCCGGCTATGCCGCCGGCTTGGCTAACCGCGGCCTGTCGGTGTCGATCACCGAATTCGACGTCGACGATTCCGCCCTGCCTGACGATTTCGCAGCGCGCGACCGCGCCGTCGCGGCGATCGGCGCGAAGTTCCTCAACGCGGTCCTCGCCGTCCCGGCGGTCGACATGGTGGTCACCTGGCAATTGTCGGATCGCTATTCCTGGTATCGCGAGCTTTCGCGCCGCGCGCCGCGCCCGCTGCCTTTCGACGCCGACCTCAGGATCAAGCCGCTCGGCGAAGCGATGGCCGCCGCTTTCGCCGCCGCGCCGCGACGGGCGCCCCGACCGACTCGGTAACGCGTCGAAAGCTGGACTAATCGTTTGGTAACCATGCCGCTTTACCTTCAGCGACAGTTCGGAAGTGGCGCGCAACGCGGCGCTTTCACGAGAAAGTCAGCG
>JBEKVR010000186.1:0-8546 GCA_049513815.1 Roseiarcus sp.
TGCAGAGGGCAAATTCATCCGTGAATAAGAACCGGCCATGCGTCAGCGCCGACACGTCGAAGGTTCGCGGTGCGCTGTCGACGTTGCTCCCTGGAGGAGGCAAACGTGACCAAGGCAAGCAAAGCAGACAGGAGCCACAAAAGGGTCGGAAGTGTTCCGCATGACGGCGAAGTGCGTCGCGACGCGGCAGAGTCCGTCAAGAGGGAAGACGCCTGGAAGGTCGACGGCGCGTCGGCAAAAGAGAAAGGGGAAACAAGGGAAAAGGAGGACAAGAAATACAGTTATACCGATGAGCTAATCCGGCTCCAGTTCGAGCTGATAAAACTGCAGGATTGGGTGCAGAAGCAAGGATTGAAGGTCGCCGTAATTTTTGAGGGACGGGACGCCGCTGGCAAGGGCGGCGTCATCAAGCGCATCAGCGAAGTTCTGAATCCGCGCGTTTGCCGGATTGTCGCGCTGAGCACGCCCACCGAGCGCGAGCGCGGCCAGTGGTATTTCCAACGGTATGTCGCACAGCTCCCGGCGAAGGGAGAGATTATTTTGTTCGATCGCTCTTGGTACAATCGCGCCGGCGTCGAACGTGTAATGGGCTTCTGCTCCGAGGAAGAATACGAAGAGTTCTTGCGTTCCTGTCCTCTATTCGAGGAGATGCTCTTAAAGTCTGGAATTATCCTCATCAAATACTGGTTCTCGGTCAATGACGAGGAGCAGGAACGCCGGTTCAAGGAACGGATCGAGAATCCGATAAAGCGCTGGAAGCTCAGTCCCATGGATCTGAAATCGCGCGAGCACTGGGTCGAGTATTCCCGCGCGAAGGATATCATGCTAAATCGTACGGATACCGAACTCTCACCCTGGTATGTGGTCGACGCCGATAACAAGAAGAAAGCGCGGCTGAACTGCATTTCGCATCTGTTGACGAAAATTCCGTACAAAGAAATTGCCCCGGCTAGAGTCGTCCTTTCGCCGCGCCAGAAAGATACAAACTATGTGAGGCCGCCCAAGGAAAGCCAGCGTTGGGTGCCTGAATTGTACTAGTTCATTGCCTGACAGCACTTAGAAACTGCGGATCATATGCCTAATGATAGCTCCAAAGATGTATTCATGCCGCCGCCGCCGCGACAGTCGACACGTTCCGCGACGATCGCCGCGACCCCGGCCGCTATTTTACAGCCGCGAGTGAGCGACCAGCCTGAAGGAAAAGCTGATCAAGATCGGTGCGAAGGTCTCAGCCACGGCCGCTATGTCGCCTTCCAGATGCCTGAGGTAGCCGTTCCGAGAAATCTGTTTGCCGACATCCTGCGGCTGATCGCGCAACTGAGGCCGCCGTCGCTCCTATCGACGGCGTAAAGCGTTCGATTGTCATGCGTTCGCTCCAACTCACGGGAGAGATGCGTCTCGATGAGCGAGAACTCGACACGCCCCGACTCTGAAAAGGGCGTCGGCCCGGCGCGACGCCCATCGTCAAGGCGCATTGGCGCTTCAGGATTGAGCGATAAGCCAATATGGCGCAGCCTGAGAGCCGATCCAAGAAGAATGGATTCATGAGCAAAGGCTTGGCGTGGTCAGGCGTTTGAGCATCATGCGGATCATGGCGAGGCGCATGAAGGCGGCGACGGTTCTGGCGTAGCGTTCGAAATCGCGGGTCAAGCGTCGATTGCGGCTGATCCAGGCGAAACTGCGTTCGACGATCCATTGCTTCGGCAAGACGACGAAACGATGGAGATCGCAGCGCCGGACGATGTCCATTGTCCAACTTCCTGTGGCGGCGATCGTCGTCGCCATTTTTGGCCCTTGATATCCGGCGCCGGCGAAGATGCGCTCGATGAACGGAAAGCGCCGCCGCGCATGCCGCAACAGATCGCGCGCCCCGTCGCGGTCTTGAATGTCGGCGGGCAGAACGCTCACGCGGAGCAGAAGGCCGAGCGTCTCGACAAGGATGTGGCGCTTGCGGCCCGTGACCTTCTTGTCCGCATCGAAGCCTTGCGGGTCGAGCGCAGCGCCCCTTTTTGAGCGGCCTTGGCGCTCTGCGAGTCGATGATCGCCGCCGTCGGGCTCGTCTCACGTCCGGCGGCCTCGCGTGTCGCGACATAGAGGGCGTCATGGATGCGCTCCAGCGTGCCGTCCCGCTCCCACAGCGCGAAATAATGATGCGCCGTGCTCTTGGGCGGCAAATCCTTCGGCAACGCCTGCCACTGGCAGCCCGTCGCGAGCACATAAAAGATCGAGTTGAGAACTTCGCGTAGGTTCACGCCCCGCGGACGTCCACCGCGCCGCCGAGGTGGGATCATCGGCTCAACCAGCGCCCATTCCGCATCGCTCATGTCGCTTGGATAACGAAGGCCGCGCCGCGCGGCGGCGGCGATACGGTGTTCGGGCTTCCACATCGGGCGCTCCAATTCGAATCAGCCGCCCGCTACCGAATCACAACTGATTCACCGGACTCAACAAGTTCTTGGATCGGCTCTGAGACGTCCCACCGTCATGCTTCGTAAAGCTTGCCTCCCCACGACGGTCGCCTCCTGTAACCGGAGGCGCTGGTTGCTGCGGTAATCCTTTTTTAGCGAGAAGATCGAACAAGGGCCGGAACTTTCGATTGATCATGTTATCGTGGCCCGTGTACCAACCCGCGCTTATTCAGAAACACGCGCTCGTCAGCCTTCTTGCGTTTGGTCCGCAGCTTGCGCTCCCTGAGCATGCGAATGATTGGCTGGGCGAGGGGAATGGTCCTCATCCCCGCGGCGGGACTCCGTCGATGCTGGATGGGGCGCGGTGCTGATTCGCTTTTGCGAGGATCACGGCCCGATCCTGATGAAAGCGCCAAACTCTGACGGCGCCTAGTCTCCATAGATCTGCATTCTCGTGTAGAGGCCACCGGCAATCACGGTTGCGTCGATCGTTTCCTTCGTCACGGCGACGACAGGCGTGACGAACGTCGGGACGTCCACTTTGCCGTTGTTGCGCAGGGCATAGCCCTGAATCAGATCCTTGACGGCCTTATTGGGATTGTTGGCGAGAGTCACCGCGACTTCCGCGGCCTTGTCGGCGAGGGGCTCGATCTCTTTCCAAACCTCCAGGCTCTGTTTGTCGCGCGCGACCAGCCTGACGTTGCGCAGGTCCGCGTCGGCGCCGGCGACGAAGACCTTGCTAGCGTCGTCCAGCCCCGCTGACTGCAAAGATTGCATGACGCCGTACGCCAACCCGCTGTTGTTGCATATGAAGGCGTCGATCTGGCCGGGATATTTGAGCAGCATGGTGTCCGCCGTCGCGCGCGCGGCGTCCGGCGACCAGTCCGCGTGAGACCGCTGCGCGAGGAGCTTGACGCCAGGATTCTTGGCGAGCATCTCGTAGACGCCGCTGCTGAGGGCCTGCGCGTTGGAGTCTCCCGGCTGCCCCATGATCAGCACGATATTCCCAACGACTTTGCCATATTTCTTCTGCAACCAGGCGACCATCGCGTCGGCCTGCAGCGTGCCGACGGCCCATGAGTCCTGCATCACCATGACGTCCAGCGGGCCATTGGTGAGCATCGAGTCGTAGCCGACGACGCGAACGCCGCGCGCATTCGCCTTGGCCACCATCGCGCCGGCGGTTCCCGTGTCGACCGGCTGGAGAACGATCGTCTTCGCCCCGGAGTCGAGCGCCACGTCGAACTCCTCCAGCTGACGTTCCTCGTCGTTGCCAGCCGAGTCGAACTGGACTTCGGCGCCCAGCTTCTCGGCCGCCGCGATGAAGTCGCGGCGGTCGGTCTGGTAGCGCTCCTCCTGCATCGTCTTCAGAAGAAAGGCGATCTTCGGTTTCGAATCCGCCGCCGCCCCATGGCTCGCCAAGGCGAGCAAGACCGCCGCCGAGACGACCCGCAATGACGACTTGGCCAGAAGCCTGCAACTGTTCATTGTCATCGCCTCCTCAATCGAGCTCCCGTGCGCGACGGCCGCCTTGCCCGTATGGTCGTCTCGGGCAACGCCGTCGCATTGACGGTCGACCGGCCTATTTCTTCTTTTGCAGAACATCGAACCAAACGGCCAGGATGATGATGAGGCCCTTGATGATCAGTTGGTAGAACGATGAAACGCCAAGCAGGCTCATGCCGTTGTTGAGAACGCCGATGATCAGGGCGCCGATGATGGTGCCGCCGATCGTGCCAGAACCGCCTGCCAGGCTGGTGCCGCCGATAACCACGGCCGCGATGGCGTCCAATTCGAACATCGTGCCCAGATTGGGCGAGGCGCCGTTGAGGCGTGACGCCAGAATGATGCCGGACAACGCTGCCAGCACCGACACGGTCACATAAACGATCATCTTCGTCTGAAAGATGTTGACGCCCGAAAGACGCGCCGCCTCCTCGTTGCCGCCGAGCGCGTAAATGCGTCGGCCAAACCTCGTATCGTCGAGAATGAAGATCGCCGCGCCGGCGATGATGACGAAGATTGCAACCGGGACGGGAAGGCCGTCGCCAACGCCGAAGACATAGACGGCGAGCGCGAATCCGATGGCGGCGATCACCGCATTCGACACCAGCTTGCTGGCGTCGCCGCCATGGCTTCCGCGCAGGCTCATTATCAACCAGAAGGCATAGATAGCCGCCGCGATTGCGAGAATGACAAGCGCGGCCACCGGCGGAATGAAAGCGCCGCCGATGCTGGCGAACGACGGGTCCGCCACCGGGACCGAGCTGCCGCCGGATAATGTCAGCGCCACGCCGCGGCCGATCGTCAGCATGCCGAGCGTAATGATGAAGGGCGGGATCCTGTAATGGGCGATCCAGAAGCCGTTCCAAACTCCGATGAAGCCGCCGACGAGGACAAGAGTGAGAGGCGCCGCGAGCCATACGGGCGAACCGTATTGCATCAGCAGCGTCACGACGACCGCGGCGACGCCGACGACCGAACCAACTGACAGGTCGATGCCGGCGATGAGGATGACCATCGTCATGCCCACCCCGATGATCCCGACGATCGTCACCTGCCGCGCCACATTGCTCAAATTGCGCGCGGTGTGGAACGTGGGGTCGGCGAATGCGAGCGCGACTGTCAGAACCGCAAGCGCGATCAGCGTCGCGTTGGTCTTGGCGAAACGGAGTAGTTGATTCTCTTGCATGACGTGTCACCCCCCCGCCCGGCGGGAGCCGGTCGCAAATTCCATGATCGCTTCCCTGGTGGCCTTGTCTCGCGTGAACTCGGAGACAATGGCTCCCTCGGACATCACCAGGATTCTGTCGCTCATGCCCAGAACCTCGGGCAGTTCCGAGGATACGATGATGATCGCCACGCCCTCCTCAGCGAGCTGATTCAACAGCTTGTAGATTTCAACCTTGGCGCCGATGTCGATGCCGCGCGTCGGCTCGTCGAGGATGAAGATCTTCGGGCTCGCGTTGAGCCACTTGCCGAGAATGACTTTCTGCTGATTGCCGCCGCTGAGCGTGCCGATGATCGTCTCAACGCTCGGCGTCTTGATGCCGAGCTGCTCGACGTATTTCTCCACCAACGTGCGTTCTTTGCCGGCGTTGATCACGCCCAGCAGCTGCGAACTGATCGTTTGCAGCGAAGAGATCGTCGTGTTGAAGGAGATCGACTCACCCAGGAACAGGCCGAGCGCCTTGCGGTCCTCGGTCAGAAGGGCCATGCCATGGTCGATGGCGTCCCGGGGCGAGCGAATGTCGACCTTCTTGCCGTCGATGAACACCTCGCCGTGCGTCGCGCCCGGAAAGGCGCCGAAAAGGCCGGAGACGAGTTCCGTGCGACCGGCTCCCATCAATCCGGAAATGCCGAGGATTTCGCCGCGATAGGCCGAGAACGAGGCGTTTTTGACCTTTTTTTCGCCTGGCAAATAGGAATGATCGACCTGGAGATTCTTGATTTCGAGGATCTTTTCGCCGCGCTTGCGCTCGCTCTTGGGAAACATGTCTTTGATGTCGCGACCAACCATTCTGGCGATGATCTGGTCGAGGGTGATATCGGCGATCGCGGTGACGTCGCCGATCGTCCGTCCGTCGCGCAGGACCACGACCCGGTCCGCGATCTGCTTGATCTCCTCCATCTTGTGCGAGATGTAGCACATGCAGACGCCGTCCTGCTTCAGCTTGCGGATGATCCTGAAGAGATCCGTCACTTCCTTTTCGGTCAACGCCGAGGTCGGTTCGTCAAGAACGAGTATGCTCGCGCGCTTCGACAGCGCCTTGGCTATTTCGACCATCTGTTGCTTGCCGACCGTGATGCTCTTGACCTGATCGGTCGGCTTGAAGTCCTTGATCCCGAGTTCGTCGAGGAGGTCCTGCGCGTCGGAGTTCAACTTGCGCCAATCGATCGCGCCGATGCTGTTGGTGGGCTGGCGGTCGAGGAAGATATTCTCCGCCACGGTCAGTTCAGGAATAAGGTTCAATTCCTGATAGATGATCGCAACGCCCGATTCCTCAGCTTCGCGCGTGTTGCGAAATCGCTTTGTTTCGCCGTTGATGAAAATATCGCCCTGATAAGTCGGATAGGGCCAAACGCCGCTGAGCACTTTCATCAGCGTCGATTTCCCTGCGCCGTTCTCGCCCATGAGCGCGAGAAGCTCGCCGGAGCGCGCCTCGAAATTGACGTTCTCCAAAGCCCTTACGCCCGGAAACTCCTTGACGATGCGCTCCATCTTCAGAACGACTTCGGACATGGCTGTGCACCTTGATGGGTTTGATGGCCTCGCGTCGATCGCGCGGAACGCGAGCTACGCAGTTTGGGCCGCAAGCGATTGTTCGCCGGCGAGAGCGATCGCGCGCCTCGATGTCGGCGTCGGATTTCGGCCGAGATCGGCGTTTCCGTCTGCTCGGCGCGGGTCGTTCCTGGACGACGCCCACCCTGATCGCTGAGGCTGGGCGTCGATCCGTTTGTCACCGCGCCGTTTTTACTTTCCATATACCTGCTGGTGGGTGTAAAATCCCTCGGCGATGATCGTGCTGTCGAGGTTCTTCTTGTCGACGAGCACGACCGGCGTGACGATCGTCGGCACGTCAACGGCGCCATTGTTGATCAACTTGTCGAACTTGAGGACCGTCTTAGGATCCTTGTCGGGGTTCTGGGCCAGAGTCACCGCCGTTTCAGCCGCCGTTTCGGCGAGCGGGGCGATCTTCTTCCAGATTTCGGCGGCCTCCTTGCCCTGCGCGATGTACTGGATATTCACGAGGTCGGCGTCGGACCCGGCGACGAACACTTTGTCGGCGCTGGCGAGGCCCTGGGCGTCCAAAGCGGCGATGACGCCGCGCGCCATGCCGCTATTATTGCAGATGAAAGCGTCGATCTTGTTGTTGTATTTCGCCAGCAAGTTTTCGGCGGTCGCCATCGCTTTGTCCGGCGACCAGCCTTCGTGCGATTGATCGGCGATCAGCTTGAGGCCCGGATTCGCCTTCAGGACTTCGAGAACGCCGCTGCTCATCGCGTTGGCGTTGGAATCGCCCGGCTGTCCCCTAATGAGGACGACATTGCCTGTGACTGATCCGTTCTTGGCCTTGAGCCATTCCACCATCGCCTCGGCCTGCAGCTTGCCGACCGCCCAACTGTCCTGCATCACCATGGCGTCGAGTGGGCCGTTGACCAACATCGAATCGTAGCCGACGACCTTCGCGCCGCCCTTGTGCGCCGAGGTCACCATGCTTCCGGCCGTACCGGTGTTGACCGGCTGCAGGACGATGACTTGTGCGCCCTGCGACAACATGTTTTCGAACGCCGCCAGTTGCGTCTGTTCGTCGTTGTTGGCGGAGTCGAAGATGACGTCGGCGCCGAGGGCCTTGGCCTTGGCGAGGAACGCCGCCTTGTCGCGCTGGTAGCGCTCTTCCTGCATGGTCTTCAGCAGAAAGCCGATCTTGACCTTGTCCGCCGCCGTCGCGGGCTTGACGCGCAAGAGCAGCGGCGCCGCCAAAAGGCATGCCATGCCGCCGAGCATCGTTCTGCGTGGGAACTTCATGATTTGACTCCTCCGAGGTTGGTCAGTGCCCCTTCGACCGATCGTTCTTCGTCTCCTCCTGCGCTTATCTGCGACACCATCTATTCCAACAGTTAAAGCGGTGATTGCGCTGACGCAGTAAAAGTAACAATCATGTATGCATGCGCGCGTGCGAACCCGCGCGCCCGCCTGGATCGCCGTCCCTCGCCGTCACGATGCGAATGATAGGCAACATCACGGCTTGACCTCATCGCAACGGCTCGCCACTTGCCTGAACAGACAACCGATTTCTCTTGATCGCGCAATGAGCACGGTTTCGTGATGAAACTCATCTTGCAATTCATGCGGTATGTTCGTCGTGACAACCTTATTGTTTTTGTGAAAAATAGCACAAGAATACCATGCGCGGCTTGCGCTGAATCAACGGCTTCCTTTGCGTTGCCGACAGAGGCATGATGACTTTTTTTTCAGCGGGTAGATTTCCGAGGCGATCGACAGAGCGGCCAGCGCGGTCATTGGCCGAGCTTGTCGAGCATGGGTTGAGTGATCAGAGTGACGCCGTTCTCGGTGCGCCGGAAGCGCTTGGCGTCGAGTGCCGGGTCCTCGCCCACCACCATGTCATCAGGAAT
>JBEKVR010000187.1:0-8512 GCA_049513815.1 Roseiarcus sp.
GGTCGCCGCAGGCTCGAGGCTCAGGCGGAGGATCGGGCCGGCGCTGGCGCGCGCCCGCGCCGCCCGAGCGTGTCGGGCGTTGGCAGGGTGATGAGGAAACGCGCGCCGCAATAGAAATCGTCGCTCTTGGCTTCGGCGAGGCTGATCGAGCCGCCGTTGCGCGTGACGAGGTCGGCGGCGATGGCCAGGCCGAGGCCCGTCCCGCCTTCGCGGGTGGTCAGATGGAACGGCTGGAAAATGTGCGCCGTCTGTTCGGACGCGAACCCGGGCCCGGTGTCGCTGATCTCGATCAGCGCGACATTGTCGGTGCGGATCGCCGCCAGCCGGATCGCGGTCGGCCGGCCATTCTGTGCGCCGCGGCTGACCAGAACCTGGGCGGCGTTGCGGCAGAGGTTCTCGATCACCCGCTGGATGTGGTCGGGGTCGGCGAGAAGCTCGAAATTCGGCGGGATGTCGATCGCATAGACGACCGCCCCGGCGCGTTCGGCCTCGGCGGTCTCGACCACCTGACGCACCAACTCGCGCAGGTCGAAGCGCCGTGGCGCCGGCGCCTGCTCGCGACCGCCGCCGTAAGTGAGGGTCGACTGACAGAACAGGATTGCGCGGTCGAGCGTCGCAACCAGCCGCGGCGCGAGGCGCTGGGCGAGCGGGTCGGGGATGGCGGACAAACGGTCGGAAATGAGCTGCGCCGCCGACAGCATGTTGCGCAGATCATGGTTGATGCGCGCCACCGCCATGCCGAGTTCGGCAAGCCGTTTGCGCTGCCTGAGCTCGTGGGCGAGCGAGCTCTGCATCGTCGCCAACGCCGCCTCGGCGCGGCCGATCTCGTCGGCGCGGCCGCTCGGCGCGATGACGCGCGCGCTTTCCTGCGGCCGCTCGCCGAAGGCGATGATGCTCGACGTCAGGCGACGCACCGGCCGGATCACCAGCGACCACAGCGTCGCCCACAGGACGCAGGTCACCACGGCGGAGATGATCAGCGACAGGACGAGGAAGCTGCGGGAAATGCGCCACATCGCGTCGATCAGCGGCGACTCGTCGAGCGTCACGTCGATCGTCGCGCCGTCGCTCAGCGACCGCCCGATCGCCCGCACCAGCGATCCGGGCGCGGCGAACAGCGTGCGGAACGCCGCCTGGCTGAGCATCGGCGTCGATGAGGAGGAATCGCCGATCTCGTCCGTCTCGGCGACGGCGCCTAGCGGGCTGTCGGGCTCGGCGACCAGCCGTCGCCCATCCGGCAGCGTGACGACGATCGACTTGGCGTTGACCGTGTCGAGGATCTTGTCGGCGAGCTCTGGCGGCACCTGCTCCTCGCCGGTCTCGCCGAACAACATCATCGCAGTATGGGCGACCATCAATCGGTCGCGCAGCCAGTTCTCGCGATAGGCGGTCAGGCGCGAGGCGTAGAAGAGACCCATCGCCAGCAATACGAAGCCGACCGTCAGCAGCAGAAGTCGGCCTGCGATGCCGATGGAGCGGCGGCGCAGCGGGGCGCCCGCGCCAAGTGCGTCGTCGGACGCGTCGATCAGCGCCGGCGTCGATTGTCTGGCGGCCGCCTGATCAGGCGACAGCAGGGACATGGTCGTCCTCCAGATAGACGCGAACGATCTCGTCGAAACTCGATTCGGCGGCGAAGCCGAGCGCCAGAGCGCGCCGAGCCTCGAAACGGCCCGGCCAGCCAGAGACGATTCGGGCGCTCGACTCGTCGGACTGGCGACGGATTCGTCGGACCGCAGCGTCGCCGCCGATACGGCGCAACGCCTCGATCTGCTCGCCAACCGTCGTCGAAAAGCCGGGCATCGTCAAGCTGCGCCGCGGGCCTAGCCGGTTGAGGTCGAGCGCGGCGGCGTGGACGAAGAAGCCGACCGCTACGCGCGGCGAGGCGCACCAAAGCCGCGTCGTCTCGGGCGCCGGCAGAATTGCTTCGCGGCCGGAGAGCGGTTCGCGGATGATCGACGAAAAGAAGCCGGAGGCGGCGCGGTTGGCCGGGCCCGGCCTGACGACGACCGTCGGCAGGCGCAGCGCGACGCCGTCGAAGACGCCGCGGCGCGAATAGTCGGCGATCAGCAGTTCGACGATCGCCTTCTGCGCGCCGTAGCTGGTCAGCGGAGCGGCGAGAAAATCGTCGTCAATCGTCTCGGGGAAGGGGGCGCCGAACACGGCGATCGACGAGGCGTAGATCAGACGCGGGCGATAGGCGCCGTCGGAGCGGTCGCGTTCGTGGCGGATCGCCTCGAACAGGGCTCTCGTTGCGTCGAGGTTGACCGCATAGCCCTTGTCGAAATCGCTCTCCGCCTCACCCGACACGACGGCTGCGAGGTGAAAGATGACGCCGGGGCGAGCCGCGATCGCCTTCATCGCGGTCGACGGCGCGGCGACGTCGAGCGCCTCACAGAGCGTCGCGAAGCGTGCGCCGGCGGGCGGCGCGGGGGCGACGACGTCGATCAGATGGGCGGTTTCGATCGGCCGGCCGCCGATCACGCCGTCGGCGGCCAGTCGGGCGCATAGCTTCCGCCCGATCATGCCCGCCGCGCCGGTGACGAGGATGCGCATCGATTCAGCCCTTTCCTCCGCTGCGGCCCCGTCGCGGACCCCCGCAGCGCCGACCAGCCCATGAATTCACGAAGATAATAAGTCAGAAGTGCGACGGTCACGAATTAGACAAATTCTAAAGCGAAGTCCCGCGTCGGGCGAAGTCTGGGGAGGCTAACGCTGAACCAATCGAGGCACCCATGATTAAACATATTCTCGTCGCTTCGGTAGCACTGACCGGCGCTGCTGGCGCCAAAGCCAAAGCCGACGAATACGGAATGGCGACTTACTATCACAATCCTTGGCATGGCGGTCTGATCGCCGCTCATCGCACGCTGCCCTTCGGCTCGCACGTGCGCGTCACCAATCTCGACAACGGTCGAAGCACGGTCGTCACCATCGTCGATCGCGGTCCCTTCGCCCATGGTCGAATCATCGATGTTTCCACCATCGCCGCCGGAGTGCTCGGCATGCGCCAAGCGGGCGTCGTGCATGTGCGGCTGGAGACGCTGTAGGGCCCCCGAGCCGGGGGCTAGTTTCCGCCCTCCAGCAACCTTCGCGCAATCACCTGCGCCTGAATCTCTGCGGCGCCCTCGAAGATATTGAGGATGCGGGCGTCGCAGAGGACGCGCGAGATCGGATATTCGAGCGCGAAGCCGTTGCCGCCGTGGATCTGCAGCGCGTTGTCGGCCGCCGCCCAGGCGACGCGGGCGGCGAGCAGCTTGGCCATGCCCGCTTCGAGGTCGCAGCGCCGCCCGGCGTCCTTGGCGCGGCCGGCGAAGTAGGTGAGTTGGCGAGCGATGTGGATCTCGACCGCCATCATCGCCAGCTTGTCGGCGACGCGCGGGAAGGCGATGATCGGCTTGCCGAACTGCACGCGCTCCTTGGCGTAGCGCAGACCGAGTTCGAACGCGCATTGGGCGACGCCGACGGCGCGCGCCGCGGTCTGGATGCGCGCCGACTCGAAGGTCGCCATCAGTTGCTTGAAGCCTTGACCCTCGACGCCGCCAAGCAGGCTTTCGGCCGGCGCGCGGAAGTTGTCGAAGGCGATCTCGAATTCCTTCATGCCGCGGTAGCCGAGCACTTCGATCTCGCCGCCCGACATGCCTTCGGCCGGAAACGGGTTGGACTCGTCGCCGCGCGGCTTCTCGGCCAGTAGCATCGACAGGCCCTTGTAGCCGGGCGCGTCGGGATTGGTGCGAACAAGCAGCGTCATCAGGTCGGCGCGCACCGGATGGGTGATCCAGGTCTTGGCCCCGTTGACGACATAACTGTCGCCCTCGCGCGTCGCGCGCGTGCGCAAGCTGGCGAGGTCGGAGCCAGTGTTGGGCTCGGTGAACACGGCGGTCGGCAGGACCTCGCCGCTGGCGATTCTCGGCAGGAATCGGCGCTTTTGCGCTTCCGTGCCGCCCACCAGGATCAACTCGGCGGCGATCTCCGAGCGCGTGCCGAGCGAACCGACGCCGATATAGCCGCGCGACAACTCCTCGGAGACGACGCACATCGCCACCTTGCCAAGCCCGAGGCCGCCATATTCCTCTGGGATGGTGAGGCCGAAAACCCCGAGTTCGGCGAGGCCGCCGATGACATCGAGCGGGATATAGGCGTTGGCGCGGTGCCAGTCTTGCGCGTGAGGGACGACTTCCGCGTCGGCGAAGCGGCGCATTTCGACGCGGATGGCTTCGAAGGTCTCGTCGAGGCCGGGGTCGCCGATCGTCCCCGCATGCGCCTCGGCGATCGCCGTCGCCAGCCGCGCCCGCGCTTCGAGCGCGGTTCCCTCGGCGATCAGGGCTTCGACGGCCTCCGTGCGGGCCGACGCAATCTCGGCCCCGGAGAGGCCGAAGTCGGCGAGGCGAACGATCTCGCCCTGGTTCATGGCGACGCCGCCGAAGATCTGGGCGAGGTATTCGCCGAGCCCGATCTGCGTCAGCAGCGCCTCGGTCTCGCCGTAACGCCCCTCGGCCTGCATGCGGTTTGCATAGCCCGCCGTTTCGCGGATCGCCTCGACATAGGTCGCGAGCCAGGCGAGCCCGTGCGCGGCGTGTTGTTCGCGCTCGAGCTTTTCCGCGCTGAGAGCGTCGCCATCGCTCACGCGCGGGCGCAGCCCCTCAACGGCGCGCGCGAGCAGATCCTCGACGGCGCGTAAGGCTTGAGCAGCGAGTTTGTCAGGCGACACAGTTTGCTCCCGCAGGCGGAATGTTGCATTGCACAATGCTTCGGCGCATGACCCGAGGCAATGCCCCTTTCGGCGAAGGGATTGCGTTCTTGGGCGCACGCCGCCACGCCGTGCGTTCACGCGCCGCCGCCGGTAGACTGACGCGGCCGAGCGCCGAACGCCGCAGGGCGGGCAGGGGACGAGATGCTGCGCAGGGTTTGGACGATCGCCTTCGACGCCACCAATCATTTCCTCGCCGAGGATGGCTGGGCGATCGCCAGCCATATCGCTCTGTCGGCGTTGATGTCGCTGTTTCCTTTCCTCATCTTCGTCACGGCGATCGCTGGCTTCCTCGGCTCGAAGGATCTCGCCGACGAAGTCGCGCGGCTGATCTTCTCCGCTTGGCCGGCGACGGTCGCCGGGCCGATCGCCGCCGAGGTGCGCGACGTGCTGACCGCGCCGCGCGGCGGCCTGCTCACCGCCGGCGCGGCGCTGGCGCTCTACTTCTCCTCCAACGCCATCGAGGCGCTGCGGGTCGGCCTCGACCGCGCCTACGCCTGCCCCGAGACCCGGCCTTGGTGGCTGCTGCGGTTGCAATCGCTCGCCTTCATGATCGTCGGCGCCGCGGCGCTGCTGGCCCTGGCGCTGCTGGTTGTGCTCGGGCCGCTGATCTGGGCGACGGCGGTCGCCTACCTCCCGGCGTTGGCGCCGATGCAATCGACGGTGACGTTCGCCCGGCTCGGCGTCGCGACAGTGCTGCTCGCGGCGGCGATGTTCTTCGCCCATCTTTGGCTGCCGGCGGCCCGGCTGCGCCTCGTCGACATCGCGCCAGGCGTTGTCGCAAGCTTCGTCAGCAGCATCGTCTTTGGCGAAATCTTCGGCCTCTACTTGAGCCAGTTCGCGCGTAATTACGTGTCGACTTACGCCGGCCTCGCCTCGGTGATGATCGCGCTGGCGTTTCTCTACACGCTTGCCGCCATCTTTGTCTTCGGCGGCGCGCTCAACGCGGCGATCATGCGCGCGCGCGAAGGGCGGCGTCTCAGCCGGGCCACGCCCGCGCCCTGACGACCGGACCGTAAGCGGAGCGGGCGCGCGCAAAGTGAGGGAGCCGTGGAGAAGCCAACGTCGAACGGCGCGGTCGCCGCCGCCTACGTCCTTGCCGCCGTCGCGTTCCTCGGTTGGCTGATCCTGCTGCCAGGCCTCGGGAGTCTCGACAGCAGCGACGCGGCCGGCAATGCGATGTCGCAGGGCTTCGCCGCGCTGCAGGCGATCGTCCTCTGGGTCGTTCTGGCGATCCTCACTCTGCTCTGCCTGGCCAAGGGGCAGGTCCCGGCGTGGGCGTCGCTCGCCGCGGTTTTGCTTGTGCCCGGCTCGGGCGTGGCGGCGATCGGCGCGCTCGAGCTGCTCGCGCAAACGGAGCTACCGCCCCACCTGTGGCCGATCGTCGCGCTCGCCGCGCCACCGCCGCTGATCGTCGCCTTTTGCCTGTGGGCGGTCGCGCCGCCCTTGCGCGCTCGGCTGCCGGCCAACGTCGTCTCGGCTGCGGTCTGGGGCGCGGTGCTCGCGCTGTCTCTGTCGGTCGCGCCGATGCAGGCGATGCGCGCGGCCGTCCTGCAGAAGCAGGCAGATGCGCTCGCCGCATGGCGCGCCGAAGTCGACGCCGTGCCTGCCGACGCGCCGTTGTGGCGATGGACGCCGCTGCTCGGCCTCGGCTTCTACGCCGAGGACGAGGTGATCGCGAAGATTCGCGACCTCGACCGGCGCCAGGGGGACGCCGAAACGATGCTCGATCGCGGCGACTTCCCGCTCGCTTACCTCAACCGCTTCGCCCTCGACGCGACGCCGGCGGTGTGCGAGGGCGCGCGAGCGGAACTGAAGGCGCAAGCGGCGCAGTTGGTCGCCGCCCAGCCGCAGGCGCGGCCCTATTCGGACGTTGCCGACAAGGTCGACGCCGCTGTGGCGGCGATGACTTGGCTGGTCGGCTACGGCTGCTCCGTCGACGCCGAGTCGCGGGCCTGGCAGACGATGGCCGAGGGCTATCGCGACCCGGGCTGGTCGACTCATGAACTCGCCGATCTGCGCGATCCTAAGGCGCTCGGCCGGACGTTAAGGGACTCGCCGGAGAAATTCTCGCAGCTCGGCCCGCAGGCGCGGCTGTGGGCATGGTTGGGCTTTGCCGACCGGCCGGAGACGCACGACGCCGCGATCGCCGGCGCGCGCCAAGTCGCCAGCCGCACCGACGATGCGGTGCAGATGCTCGAGGACAAGAACTGGGGGCCGGGAATCTTCGTCCTCGTCGCCGCCATCCCGTTGCTCGATCTCGACGCGACGCCGCGGCTGTGCGCGGCGGCGCTGGCTCATGTGCGTGAAGACGATCTCGACAAGGCCTATCGCCCGGCGGTCGACGATCCGCGCCCGTACAGCGAACTGCTTGAGCGGCTCGGCGCCGGCGAGCCATTGACGGCGCTGCAATGGCTCGCCGGCCACGGCTGCGACGCCGAGGCGGAGCTCGGCGAAGCGGAGCAGATCGTGCGCGCCTATCAGGATTCGCCGGAGCGGCAGGCGATGCTCGCGAGTCTCGCGGCTTTGCATCGCCGCTGAACGCGGCGGCGATCAGCCGGCGTAGACCGCCGTCAGGCCGGCAACGTCCACGCCCTTTTCTCGCCGCACCGACGCCGCTTCGACGATGATCGGGCTCAGGGACGCTGCGGCGGCGCTCGCCTCGACATAGGCGGGCGCGTGGACGAAGCGCATCGTCTCGCCGAGGCGATAGCCTTCGCCGGCGAACGTCTCGACGGTGAACGCGAGCAATCCGCCCGGCGCAAGCGCCGCCGCCGTCGCTGCGAAGACCGGCTGAAGGTCGCCGAAATAGGCGAGCGCGTCGGCGGCGACGATCAGATCGAAGGCCGCGCGGAAATGTCGCAGATGGTCGACAATGTCGGCGGCGTCGAGTGCGTCGTAGAGGCCGCGCTCGCGCGCTTTGGTCAGCATCGCAGGGGAGAGATCGACCCCCTCCAGCCGCTCGACTCGCCCCCGCAACGGCGCGCCAGCAAGGCCGGTGCCGCACCCGAGATCGAGCGCGCGGACGAACCGGCGGCCCGGCGCCGCGGCGTCGATCGCGGCGGCGATCAACGCCGGACCGCGATAGGCGAGGTCTTCGACGAGATGGCGATCGAAGCGCTGGGCGTAGTCGTCGAACAGCCGAGCGACATAGGCGCGCGGCAAGTCATGGGGAGGCGCGCCTTGGTCGAGCAACCCCAACCGCCCCGCCGCGCCCTGCGCATCGGCGGGATCGGCGGCGAGCGAGGCGCGAAACGCTTCCGCCGCGCCGTTCGCGTCGCCAAACTTTGCGCGCGCCTCGGCGAGCGCGAACAACGCCGGCGGCCAGTTCGGCGCCCGTTCCAGCGCCTGCTCGAGCATCTCGGCGGCGGCGCGCCAGTCGCCCTCCGCCGCCGCGGCTTGCGCGTAGGCGTAGCGGCGCTGGGCGAGCAGGTCGCGACAGGCGAGGGCGTCGGTCAGATCGAACCGCTCAACGCTTGCGCGTGCGTAGCGTGTCGAAATAGACGACGACGATGATCAGCAGCCCGGTGATGATGCGCTGCCAGAACGGATTGAGGTTGAGCAGATTGGCGCCGTTGTTGATCGTCGTCAGGATGAACGAGCCGATCAGCGGCCCGTGCACCGAGCCGACCGCGCCGAACAGGCTGGTGCCGCCGATGACCGACGATGCGATCGCCTGCAGCTCCCAGCCGTCGCCCTGGGTCGGGTTGCCGATGCCGATGCGCATGGCGAGCAGGATGCCGACGAACGCCGCGCAGAAGGCCG
>JBEKVR010000188.1:0-8512 GCA_049513815.1 Roseiarcus sp.
AACGCAGCCGCTGATCCATCGCGCAGTTTTCTTCCCAAGGCATTGGCTGGTCCCCCAGCCAACAGAAAACTGTCACCCATCATCCCGGTCCAGTTCGTCACCTATCTAGCCGGGCTGCACACGCGCCCTCTTCTCCCGCAAGGGGAGAAGGGGCGCCACGTCAGTCGACCAGCCAGCACGGCTCTCATCGTCCGTTCTCCGTTTTCGCGCACGTCCTCCGCTGCCGACGCCAAGCGTTGAGGCCTAGAAGGGGCGCTGACGATCCCTCCGGGCGGGCATGGGCGGCGATCGCTTCAGCGCCGTCGCGTCGGCGGCGCAGGGGGGAGCCCGCGACATGCAGTTCGCCTTTTGGCGTCGAACCGCCGCTCGGACGACGGGGTCGATCGACATCGACGACCCTCTTTATCGTTTCGCCCGCAAGCTCAAGACCATCGACGAGGCGCCGGCGGCGATGCGCGTCGCCATGTCGGCGGCGCTCGCGCCGGGGGCGGCGATTCGCACGCTGATCTTCAGTCCGGGCTTTCACGGAATGAGCGCCGACAAGGCGACGCTGTTCGCCGTGCTCGACGATGAATGGATCGTCGTCAGCGGATTGAGCGCGGCGGGGACGCGCGTCGACCGCGCGCCCTTCGCCGACACGCTGTCGGCGGAATTGACCAGCGTCCTGCTGTTCGGCCAGTTGAAGCTCGACTACGCAAGCGAGGGCGGAACGCGTTCCGCCGTCATCGTGTTCAACGCGGTGATGGAGCGAACCTACCGCGAGGCCCTGCGGATGGTGCTGGACGGCGCCGAGGGCGCGGTCGGCCCGGCGGCGATCGCCGATGAGCGGCTGGACGGCCTGCTCAAGAACGCGCCGTTCAAGTTCCGCTGCGCGGCGCGCGCGTGCCGCCCGCCGGCGCAGCGCGTGCGCGCCGTGCGCCACTGGCGGGCGGCGATGGTCGGCCGCTTCCGCTGGCGGCAGCGCGAGCGGTCGCCGCAGGCGATGCTGATGCTCACCGATCGCGAGTTGATCTGCGTCGCCGAACGGCGGGCGCGCTGGTGGATGCAAGTGATCAAGGCGACCCGATACGGCTATGTCGCGACCTTCTGCCCGCTGGCGCGGCTGGAGACGTGGCGCATCGCCGCCAATGATGAAGTCGCGACGCTCGCGCTTGTCCTCAGCACGCCGTGCGGCGGCGCGACCGTGACGGCGGAATTGCCGCGCGACGAAGAGCGGCCGGTCGCGGCGCTGCTGGAGGAGAGGCTGGCGGCGTGACGTCGGGGGTGGTCCGAAGCGCCGGATGAGGGTCGCGCCAAGGGCGCGACTCCAATGCCCGTGCAGGACCCTCACCCCTGCCCCTCTCCCGAACGGGAGAGGGGAAGAGCGTCAGTCGATCAGCTTGTACGCCGGCAGGGTCAGGAATTCTTCGAAGGTCGGGGCGAGCGACATCGCTTCGAACAGCTTCGTCGCCTCGGCGAAGCGGCCCTTGTCGTAGACTTCGGGGCCGAGCGCCGCGCGCACCTTGGCCATCTCGTCGGCGAAGGTCGCCTTGAACAGGTCCGGCGTGACGACGCGGCCGTCGTCGAGCTTGGCCTCGAGATGCAGCCATTGCCACACCTGGGCGCGCGAGATTTCCGCCGTCGCGGCGTCTTCCATCAGGTTGTAGAGCGGCACGGCGCCGCGGCCGCGCAGCCACGCTTCGAGATATTGCACGCCGACGCGGATGTTCTCGCGCAGGCCCGCTTCGCTGCGCGCGCCGTCGTGCACCTTGATCATGTCGGCGCTCGTCACTTTGACGTCGTCGCGCAGGACGGAAAGCTGGTTCGCCTGCGGCATCAGCCGGTCGAACACCGCTTGCGCGACCGGCACGAGGTCGGGATGGGCGACCCAGGTGCCGTCGTGGCCGTTTGAGGCTTCGCGTTCCTTGTCGGCGCGCACCTTGGCGAAGGCGGCCTCGTTCGCCGCCGGGTCGCCCTTGATCGGGATCTGCGCCGCCATGCCGCCCATCGCGAAGGCGCCGCGCCGGTGGCAGGTCTTGATCAGCAGCAGCGAATAGGCGGCAAGAAACGCCTTGCCCATCGTCATCGCCGCGCGGTCAGGGGTGAGGAAGGCTGGATTCTTGCCCAGCCGCTTGATGAACGAGAAGATGTAGTCCCAGCGGCCGCAATTGAGGCCGACGATGTGGTCGCGCAGCTCGAACAGGATTTCGTCCATCTCGAACGCGGCCGGCAGCGTCTCGATCAGCACCGTCGCCTTGAAGGTTCCGTTGGCGACGCCGAGGGTCTGCTCGGCATGGGCGAAGACGTCGTTCCACAGCCGCGCCTCGAGATGGCTCTCGAGCTTGGGCAGGTAGAAGGCCGGCGTCGAGCCCTTGGCCATCTGCAGCTTGGCGCTATGGAAGACGTAGAGGCCGAAGTCGAACAGCGAGCCCGACATCGGCTTGCCGTCGACCAGCAGGTGGCGCTCGTCGAGATGCCAGCCGCGCGGCCTGACCATCAGCGCCGCCGGGTTGGGCTTGACCGCGTAAAGCTTGCCGCTCGTCGCGTCGGTGAAGTCGATGCGGCCGTTCCACAGATCGAGCAGGTTGGCCTGGCCCTCGATCATGTTGGCGAAAGCCGGCGAGGAGGCGTCCTCGAAATCGGCCATGAACACCTTGGCGCCCGAGTTGAGCGCGTTGACGATCATCTTGCGGTCGACGGGGCCGGTGATCTCGACCCGGCGGTCGAGGAGGTCGGCGGGGATGGGCGCCACCTTCCAGCCGCCCTCGCGGATCGCCCGCGTCTCGATCAGGAATTCGGGCAACTCGCCGGCGTCAAACCGCTTCTGCCGCTCGGCCCGGCGCGCCAGCGCCTCATGCCGGCGCGCGTCGAAGCGGCGATGCAGGTCGGCGAGGAAGGCGAGGGCCGGCGGGCTGAGGATTTCGTCGGCGCGCGGCGAAGCGGCGGCGCGAATCTCGACTCCGGAAACGGGCGCGGCGGCTGTCATGGCACGGACCTCGAGCGAACGCAGAAAGCGCGTCGCCTTGTCCCTAGCGAAAAACGCGCGCCCCCGCCAAGGAAACGCGCGTCGCGATTTCGATAAGGTCTTTCACCGCGGGGCGAAAGAAACCCCGCGGCGGACGAATTCAGGCCGCTTGGTCGTGATGGGCGTGACCATACCAGGCGCGGACCGCGCGGGCGCGCGCGAGGCGCTCGCCGGGGTCCTCGTCGCGCGGCAGGGCGGAGGCGTCGGCGAGATCCGACCGCAGCAGGCCGATGTCGCTGAGCTCGCGGTCGGACATCTGGGCAAGCTGGGTCAGGGTGCGGCGGGCTTCAGCGACGCGCGCCGGCCAAGTGAGCGCATGCCAGATCTTGGCGCTGAGATCGCTGTGGTGCTGAAAAGCTTGAGATACGTCAAGCATGGGTGTCTCCTGGGACGGAAACCCGGCACAAGCCGCATTCAGCGGCGCGCCGGATCCCGAAATCTCTCACTATTTGACGGTATTATCGCGATTCGCTATTGATCGGTCAAACGAATGTTTGTAGGGTAATCCATCAGGAACCGAGATTGATCGCCATGCGCGGCGTCGTCCAGCCCCGCTGCTTCATCGCCATCGTCGATTCCGCGGCGAGACGCGCGCTCGACGAGGGTCGCGAACGCCGGCGGCGCCGCGGACCGGCCGGGGGCGAACCATGCGCGAGCGGTGCGGAGCTGCGCCAGCTTGTGGCTGGGGTCTTCGTCGAGCGGCAGGGCGGCGCAATCGGCGAGATCGGATCGCAGCAAGCCGATGTCGATGAGCTCCGGGTCGGTCATTCGACCGAGCGGGGTGAGGGTGCGCCGCGCTTCGGCGACGCGGCTCGGCCAGCTCAAGGCGCGTCGGACGACGGCGCCGAGGCGGCCGCGGCGACGGGGCGAGGGCGAGCAATCGAGCATCGTCATCTCCTTGGGGCGAAAGCTCTCCCCGTTGGCGGTCGAGGCATCCGCGTTGCGGGAAAGCAGGCTCTCGTGACGCCGCTGAGCGTGGCAAGAAGTTACCGATTGGTCCAACAAATGTTTTTTCGATAATCAATAGCGAATCGAGATCGATCATGCTCGACACCGACCATCTCCGCTCCTTCATCGCCATTGTCGACACCGGCTCGTTCACCCGCGCCGGCGAGCGGGTCAACAAGACCCAATCGGCGGTGTCGATGCACGTTCGCCGGCTCGAACAGCAATTGGGCTGCGCCTTGTTCGTCCGCCAGGGCCGGTCGGCGCGGCTGACGAGCGAGGGCGAGCGGCTGATCGAATTCGCGCGACGGATGATCCAGGTCGAGGCGGGGGCGATGGCGGCGATTTCGCGCAAGGGCCTCAACGGCGCGGTCCGGCTCGGCATTCCCGACGACTACGCCGAAGCGTTCCTCGCCGACATCCTGACGCTGTTCAACCGCCGCCACCCGCTGGTCGAGGTTTCGGTCGTTTGCGAAAACTCGGCCGAACTCGCCGCTCAGGTCCAGGCCAAGGCGATCGAACTCGCGCTGGTCACCGATCACGAAGGGCTGCGCGCTTTCGAGCTGGTGCGCGAGGAGCCGCTGCTGTGGGTCGCCTCCAAGCGCTTCAAGCCGCCGGAAGGCGCGCCGATCCCGCTCGCGCTGGGCAGCCCGGTGTGCCTGTGGGGCAAGGTCACCGAAGAGGCGTTGCAAGACTGGCCGCGCCCGACCCACCCGCTGTTCTTTTCCAAGAACTACAGCGCCGTCATCACCGTCGTCAGGGCCGGGCTGGCGGCGACCGCGCTGCCGATCGGCATGGTCGGCGACGACTTGCAGCCGATCGGCGCGGAGCTTGGTTTACCCAGCCTGCCGTCGACCAGCATGGGCCTGATCTTCGCGCCGGGCCGCGCCTCGGCCGAGACCAAGGCGCTCGCCGACGCGATCCGCGTCTCGCTGACCGATCGCTCGAGCGCGGCGGCGTGACAGGCCGCCGCCGCGCTGCGGGGCTCAGATCGAACCGGGCGGGATGAACGCGCAATAGAGATAGATGTTGTCGAACACGTTGGTGGAATACGGTCCAACGCGGTCGTCGTCGTTCGCCTGCCGGTAGCAGAGATGGGCGCGGTGCGAATCGTCGCTGGGCGGATCGCCGGGGACAGGCAGGAAGGTGATGCGCTCTGGGGGAATCGTGACCCAGCGACTCTCGCGGGTGAGAAATTCGAACGCGCCGCCTTGCTCGCGATACGAAGTCGCCGCGCAATCATTGCCGCCGCAGCACAGACGCCCGTCTTTGCCGTGCACGCCGGTGTATATGTCGTGGGCGCGGGGGGCCGAAAGCGGCGCGATCGTCAAGGCGCCGCCGAGTGTTGCGCTTAGGAGTGCTTTCAGCATGTCAACCGCTCCTGTTGGCGGCCGAACGCTCGAGGCGCTCAGATGCGTTCAAGCCGCGTGCCGAAGGCCTCGCTCGGGCGCGGGTTCCTTCCTTTTTCGCCAATCGCAAATGTACGGACGCCACGCGAAGGACCGCTCCGCCGAGGACTGCGTCGCCGAAGCGGGCGGTTCGCGTCCACACCGCCGTCGCATCCGATAGGCAAGATGCGGGCCAATTGCGCCCGGCGCGTCCTCCGACTGCTGTGTTCGGCGCTGCGAGAGTCCGTGGCTCGCAAACCCGCCGTTTCCTAGGCGCGCCTGATTCGTCAATGGAATCATCAGGCTGCAGATTCGTCAAGCAGGATCGGAGCGATTGCCGACGTTCGCCGCTCACTGAACCGTGAGGCAGATCCGCCGCTCAGGCGGCCGGCGCCGTCGCCGGCGCGGGCTCGCCGGCGAAGCCGCAGGCCGCCAACGCCTCGCGCATGTGCGGCGGCGTCGGCGCCTCGACGACGATCGGCGGCTGGTTCTTGGAGAGGGGAACCTCGACCCGGCGCGCCAGCAGTTGCAGGGCCAAGTCGGCGCGCGCGCCGTAGATCGCGTCGCCGAGGATCGGCCAGCCCTCGCTGGCGCAATGGACGCGCAATTGGTGGGTGCGGCCGGTCAGTGGGTTCAGTTCGAGCCAGGCGATCGGCGCGCCGCGCCATTGGCCGCGGCCGCAAACCCGCCAGGCGGTCTTGGCCGGTTGGCCGTTCGCGTCGACCTTCATCCACCAGCCGCGCTCTGCGTCGAGCCGCCCCAACGGCTTGTCGATCAGGCCGTCTTCCTCGGTCGGCCCGCCGACGACGATCGCCCAATAGGCTTTGCTGATCTTGCCTTGCTTGAACAGGAGGCCGAGCTTTTCGAGCGCCTTGTGATGGCGCCCGAGCACCAGGCAGCCGGCCGTGTCGCGGTCGAGGCGGTGGGCGAGGGCGGGCTTGCGCGGCAGGCCGAAACGCAGAGCGTCGAAATCGTCTTCGAGATTGGCGCCGCCCTTGGGGCCGCGATGGACGGCGACGCCCGCCGGCTTGTCGATGACCAGCATCAGCCCGTCGCGATAGAGCAACCGCGCTTGCATCTCTTCCGGCGTCATGGGGCGAGTGCTAGCCGTCGCGGCGGCCGCCGACAAGTCGGGCTGGCGTCCTCAGCCGGCCTTGGCGATCGGGGACGGAGCGGCCGGCTTGGCGGCGAGCGCGTCGAACGCCTCGGCGAGCATGGGGCGGCCGAAGAAATAGCCCTGAACCGAAGGGCAGCCCATCTCCGTCAGCAACAGCGCCTGCTCCAACGTCTCGACGCCCTCGGCGAGCACGGATTTGCCCAGCGCGCGCGCGAGCGCCAGAATCGCCCGCACGACCGCTTCGGACGCGCCGCCGGCGCTGAGCTCCATCACGAACTTGCGGTCGATCTTGATTTCATCGACCGGCATGCGGCCGAGATAGCCGAGCGACGAATAGCCAGTGCCGAAATCGTCGAGAGAGACGGCGACACCGCGCTCGCGTAGCCGATCGAGCAGCGCCGGGACTCCCGCTTCGCCGCTCACGAACAGGCTCTCGGTGATCTCGACCGTCAGGCGCGACGGCGCCAGGCCCGACGAAGCGAGCGCGGCGGCGATCTCGCGCTCGACGTCAGTCAGCAGGAATTGCGCCGGTGAAACGTTGACCGAAACGCGCAGGTCGCCCGGCCAGGCGGCGGCGGTGCGACAGGCGCTCTCCAGCGCGAAGCGTCCGAGTTCGGCGATGACGCCCGTCTCCTCGGCGAGCGGAATGAACGTCGCGGGCGGAATGTCGCCGAGGCGCGGATGGCGCCAACGCATCAGCGCCTCCGCCCCGATCAGGCGTCGCGAACGGAGGTCGAACTGCGGCTGATAAGCAAAATAGAACTGGCCCTCGTGGACGCCGCGCCGCATGTCGGCTTCCAGGCCTTGCTTCTCGCGCAACGCGTCTTCCATCGCCGACGTAAAAATCGCGAAGGCGTCGCCCTGCTTCGCCTTCACCGACGACAGCGCAATGCTGGCCTGGGCGATGAACCGATCCGGTTCGGGTCGGTCGTCGCCCGACAGCGCCGCGCCGAAGTTTGCGCCGACGAGAACGGCGCCGCCGCCGATCGGGTAGGGCTCGCCCAGCCGCGCGGCGAGCGCCTCGCAGATTCGGCGAATGTCGAGCTCGCCCTTCTTCCCTTTCAACGCGACGGCGAAATTGTCGCCGCCGAGGCGAGCGATCGTCGCGAAACCGGCTTCCCGCAGGCGCGCGACGACGCTCTTGAGCACCGCGTCGCCGGCCGCATGGCCGAAGATCTCGTTGACCGAATTGAAGCGCCTGAGATTGATCGAGACGATCGCCAGTTGTTCGGGCGGGTCGAGCGCGCCGACGCGCTCGCCAATCGCCTCGACGAAGCGATGGCCGTTCAACGCGCCCGTCAGCGGGTCGTGGCTGGCGAGATAGGCGAGGCGCGCCTCCTGCGCGCGGCGTTCGGTCACGTCGCGGAACGTCAGGCAGGCGACGCGACGGCCATTCTCGCCTTCGATCGAGGACGTCGTGACGACATATTCGACGGTGCGGTGGCCGCCGCCGGGGATGGAGACGACGGTCTTGCCGGTCGTCACTTGGCGCGGCCCGGCCGACTTCGCCGCCTCGAGCGCAGCTTCCACCTCGGCGCGCAAGGCGGGCGGCAGCGCCGCCGCCGACTTCGCCGTCCCGCAGGCTGGGCTCATGAACCCCTGCGCGAGCCGGCTGGCGAGAACGATGCGGCGGGTCTCGTCGAGTACGACGATCCCATCGAAATTGTCGGCGATCGCCTGGCTCAGCATCGCGCGCGTTTCGTCGCGCTGCTGCGCCGCTTCGGCCAGCAGATGGCGACGCACGCGCAAATCGTCGAGGACCGTGATCAGCGCGAAAGCGCAAATCGACAAGTCGATGGCGGCGGTCGGCGTCCGCAACATCCAGTGCTGCTGCAGCAGCAGCGCTCCGCCTTCGAGCCCGACCAGCAATGCCGGCGTCGCGGCGAGCAATTGCGCTCCGCTGAAGCGCCGCGACGCCAGCGTCGCCAGCGCCGCCAAGGCCAGCACGACCAGCGGCGCGTCATAGGGCGGCAGGTCGTGCATCGCACGCCCCTGCTTGAGCGTCTCGGCGGCGAGAATATGGGCGATCCCGCCGGGGATCATGCCGAACCGCGGCGC
>JBEKVR010000189.1:0-13655 GCA_049513815.1 Roseiarcus sp.
ACCAGCCGTTCCAAGTCATCGCGACCCGCCGCGGTAATCGTGATCGGTGCGATCCTGCTCATCAGCGCAGACTCGCACGCCCGCACCAATTTGTGAATCAACCGTCAGAGACAGAACACTAGCGTAGTTCGCAGATGTGTACCGGGATGGCGCGCCGCTAGAGATTCGAACTCAGGATGGTCAGTCGCCGCGTCGCTTCGCTGACGGGATGGGCCGACCGGTTGGGCGATGTCGGTGGGAGCGCAGCAGCCCGTCGCTGGAACAGCGCGTCCCCGGTAGCCTCCGTCCGCGAAACATCGAAAGGGCCGAAGGGACCATCGAGAATCGGGAACAATATTAATTATAACGCTGATTATATCGCGCGAGGGGATGCTCCTTGAACCCATTGCAATAACTGCGTGTTTCGCTCTCGGTAGCGGGCTCCCTTCGCCCGCGACGAGAGTTCATGCCCGCCCCTGAACTACGATGGAACTCGCGGTCACTAGAGCGTCCTGTCTTTGGGTTGAATCGGGGTGGGATTCCCGAATCGGCGCGTTTTTGATTCAACCTGCTGGCTGGGCGGAGGCCAGCAGGGATGCCGAAGCCGTCAGAGCATGTGTAGCGCCCTTGAGTAGCACAGGGGTCGTCGCCAAAAACCCGCGGCTTCCAGGATTCTCGGGGCGATTGAGAGGTCGCTGGCGGAGAGGGAGGGACACCGCCCCGTTTCTCTGAGACGCCGAATTTCCGGCGCCTATTCTGCCGCCGCCGTGGGGCCGTAGCGGATGTCCTGCATCTGCTTCATCACCCTGTCGATCTCCTCGTCGGAGAGGATCGGCGGCTCACCCAGCGACAGCGCTTGGACGTACATCCGCGCCAACGTTTCCACCTCAACAGCCAAATACAGGGCCGATTTCATCGTCCCGCCGAGAGATATCTGACCGTGCTGGCCGAGCAGGCAGGCCTTGCGGTTCGCGAGCGCGGCGACTGCGACGTCCGATAGCGCCTGGGTGCCAAAAGTGGCGTAAGGCGTACAGCGGATGTCGGCGCCGCCGGCGACGACGATCATGTAGTGGAAGGCGGGTACGCCGCGGTGGTGGCAGGCGAGTGTTGTCGCAAAGGTGGAATGGCAATGCAGGACCGCGTTGACGTCGCGCCGCGCGGCGAGGATGTCGCGATGGAAGCGCCACTCCGACGACGGACGGCGACCGGCATACTGCCCATTGAAATCCATGCGGACGATATCGTCCGGCTGCATCTCGTCATAGGGCAGCGACGTCGGCGTGATCAGGATGTAGTCGCCGTGGCGCACCGACAAGTTGCCGGACGTGCCTTGATTGATGCCCAGCTCATTCATCCGGCGGCAGGTCGCGATCATCTCGTGGCGCAGGCTCATCTCGTCCATCTTCTCACCTTTCGTTCCGGAGACAACGCGGATCTGCGTGTGGAGACATAGGCGGCGCCGCGACGGTCCGGCGCATGTGCGCGCCGAACCGTCCCTGTGTTTCCTGCGATGGCTTCGCCCCTCGCTTGATCTCTTTCGGCGGTCGCTAGCCGCCGCCGGCGTCCGTCAGTTGGCGAGACGCCGGGTACGGGCGGTGCGCATCAGCTTCTCAGTTTCTTCGAAGCTGACGATGCCGGCGTCAGAGCCGAGCCCGGTCGCCACCAGCGCCCCGCAGGCCGAGGCGAAGCGCGCCGATTTCTCGATGTCCCAGCCATGGCTGAGGCCAGCGATCAAGCCGGCGGTGAAAGCGTCGCCGCAGCCGGTGGTGTCTTTCACGTCGATGTCGAAGGCCGGCAGCCGGAACATGTTGTCGGCTGTCGCTACTAGGCAGCCGTCGCCGCCCATGGTCAGCAGGCAGTTGCCGGCCCCAAGGTCGAGGAAGAAGCGCGCCGAGTCCTCTGGCGTGGAAAGCCCGCTCATCGCCGAGGCGTCCTCGATGCTTGGCACGAAATAGTCGACGTAGGGCAGCGAAGGGCGCAACACATTGGTCGTTTCAGGCGTGGCCGATAGAAGATCGAAGGTGGTGACCCGGCCGGCCGCCTTGGCGGCCTTGAGCAACGCCGTGGTCGGCGCTCCATCGAACTTGGCCAACAGAGGCATGCCGCCGACATGGACGAACTTGGCGTCCAGCGCCTCGGCATAGTCGGCCTTGGTCAGCGTGAACGCGTCGGAGGCGCCGCGACGATGCAAGGCGGGGCGGTCGCCGTTGGGTCGGACGTTGAGGATCGTCGCCGACGTCGGCACGCCAGCGAGTCGGCGCATCGCGGCAACGTCGACGCCGAAAGTCGAGAGCGTGTGCAGCACGAAGTCGGCCTTCTCGTCGTCGCCGACCGCGCCCACTGCCCGCGCCTTGAGGCCGAGCTTCGCGCAATCGACCACCGTGCCGCCGGCCGTCCCGGCGACGGTCAAGCGAATTTCCTCGATGAAACGCAGCTGCCCGCCCGGCGGGATGCCGTCCACCGGTCGGCCGAGGATATCGAGAATATAGAGCCCAACGACGCTGACATCGAAAGCCATGGTCCTTCACCTCCAAGCGAAGCCGTCGACGTGCGAGAATACTTCGCCTTCAGGCGGCCGCGCCGTCGGCTTTCAGACTGAAACGATGGTGCAGACAGCCGCGCACAAACCCTGAGCGAGCGACGACGGCTTGAGGCGCCGAGCGACGGGAGGTCGTCCACGAGTCCCCGGCTGACGCCCTGACGAACGCCGGTTCTGCCGCGGCGCCGCGCGTCTTGCGCATAGTCGCTCCCCCCTCCATGCGTCGAGGTTACGTATGTTGGCGACAGCATTATATGTGCTTTAGACAATTGTCAATTTAACATGTCAAATGACAATAATGACGACCGACCTGAGCCGCAGATGGCTTTTTTCAAGGGATGCGGTGAGTATCGTTATTTGATGGTATATGTTGACACTTGACGTTTTGGCGAGCGGAGCTGGATCCTCAATGAAGGCGGCGACCAGGCGGCAGGGGGAGGGCAGGCCTGCGGCGAAATCACGAAGCGGGAACAGCGTCGCGATACCTGCGACGTATCAGTGCGATCCGCTTCTGTGGGTCTCTTGGCTCTACCACCACGACGAAATGACGCAGAGCCAGATTGCCGATCTGCTGGGCGTATCCCGCGCCACAGTCGTCAACTACCTTCAGCAAGCCAAGGCCAACCACTACGTCAAGGTTTCCGTCCGCACCGAACTCTTGGGCAGCGTCGAGTTGGCGACGGAGATGAAGGAGGCTTTTGGCCTCGCGGAGTGCATGGTCATTCCCGACGATGGCGGGCTGCGTTCGCCGGCAGAGCGGATCGGGAAGGCGGCGGCCCAATACATGGAGCAGACCGTCGTCCCAGGCGATGTCCTCGGCGTCGCCTGGGGGCGGACGGTCTTGGAGACGGCGGAGAACCTCGCTGACCGACCGGTCCCGAACGTCACCATCGTTCAGCTGATGGGCAGCCAGCGCGGCGCCTATGACGGTCTCGGCGCAGAGGAGTGCGCGTCGCTGATTGCGCTGAAGCTCCATGGCCGCACCGCCAACCTCCACGCGCCGGCGGTGCTGAGCAATCGCGCGCTGCGCGAGACGTTGTCGCGCGAGCCGATCATTCAGGAGCAGTTCCACCGGATTCGCTCCTGCAACAAGATCCTGTTTGGCGTCTGCACGGTCAAGGAGAATAGCTTGGTGTTCGCGAGTCACCTGACCAGTCCCGACGAAAGCAAGTTCTTCGTGTCCAACGGCGCCGTCGGCGTTATCGCGGGGCGCTTTTTCGATGCGCAAGGCCGGTGGATCACCGGCGACCTCGACGAGCGGCTGATGGGCATCACGCTTGATGAAGTCAGGCAGATACCCACGCGGATCGCCGTCGCCGGGGGCGTCGACAAGGTCGACGCCCTTGTCGGCGCCCTCAAAGGCAAGTTCGCCAACGTTCTGATCACCGACGCGCAGGCCGCCCGAGGTTTGTTGGAGCGGCGCTGAGAGCTCGCGGCAGCACGAGGCGTTCGCGACCACGCTCGACGAGCCGACGATGCAGTCGTCCGTGAAGAACGCCGATTAGGCGGTGGCGGTTTGAACGAGATTCGGTCTGGTGGTGGCGATGATGGCGGCCAGCCAGGCGCGCAGAAATATCCTCAGCCAGGCCAGCAATCTCCGGGAGGTGGTTGCGGCCCATGCGATGCTCGGATTTGAGATGGCCGATGCACGGCTCGACCGCGGAGCGGCGGCGCAGATCGCGTTTGATCGCCTCGGTGACGCGCCGTTTCTGGCCGGAGATATAGACCCTGAACCTGTGCTCGGGCGGGGCGTTGTGGCCGCGATAACCTCGGTCGGCGACGATGCGTGAGAGGTTGGCGCCGATCAGCGCCTCCATCTCCGGCAACACGACGCCGAGCGTATGGCCGTCATAGGGGTTGCCCGGCAACGCCTTCACATGAGCGATGAACTGCCCGCCACGGGAGTGATGAAGCGTCGTCGCCACGGAGACCTTGACGCCGAACTCGTAGGGCCGATGCGCCTTGCCCTTGCCGATGCATTCGACCTCGGGCGCGTGCAGCGAGTAGACTTTCCGGCCGCGTTGGTTCTGACGTTGATCGCGCACCCTCCAGGCGAGCGAGAGAGGCTCGGCGAACACGCTCTTCAGCGCCGCATCGCCCTTGATCTTGCGCACGATGTCGCGCGCGATCCGGCCGAGATAGGTGCGCAGAGTCCTCAGCGCCCGGTTCGCCCGCTTGAACTGCTTGGCGTGGGCGTAGCGCTGATGGGCGATCAGCGCGTATTTGCCGACCCGTTCATAAGACTGGCGCACCAGCCGCTCGCGCGCGCGATGCATCAGCTTGGCGTCGGTCGGGAACGCCACCGCCTTCGGGGGCGCCGTGGTGTCGACGATCACTTTGGAAAAGTCCGCCGGCTTGGCCGCGCCTGTGCGCGCAGCAACGGCGAGGCTTTCTTGGATCATCGCGACGAGCTTCTCTTCGCCCATGCGCTGCCGCCAGCGCGTCAACGACGAGCGATCGAAGGGCGGCTTGTGCTGGAAAAACTCCTCGCCGCAGAACAACTGGAAATAGGGGTTCTCGATCCAGCGCTCGCACAACGCCTCGTCCGAGAGGTCGTGCATGTGCTTGAGGATGGCGAGACCCGCCATCAGCCGCGTCGGCAGCGGCGGATGCCCAGGCTTGTCCGAATAGACCGCGCCGAAACGCGCCTCCAGAAACCCCCAATCCACCGACCGGGCGAGCTTGGCCAGCGGATGGTCCATGTCGACGATCTGATCCAGGCGGGCGCAGAAGAGGTCCTTCTGTCCGCTGTCCCGACGCTCCATCGGCCGCATCGCGAATCTCCCAATCGCGCACCTCGCGATGAGAGAATCACGACCCGATGGACGTTTCAATTTGCAAGATAATCGCCCCTCGCGCCAATCATTCCGGCGAAATCGAATACTTCAAAGCCGGCGGAAGCCCCAGCCAATCAAGGGCGCTCAGGATTCTTCACGGGCGACTACTTAGCCGATCTTCAACGTTTCGCTTGGCGACGATAAGCGTCATCAAGCGCCCCGCCGCCCTGCGCCGGCGAAAATCTCAATCCGCCGCGCCGGCGCGTCAGCCTCCGACACGTGCGTATGTCCTGAAATCGGCATGTGTCGGAGCCCCGCACCGTCACGCTCCGCGTCCTGAATCTTCGCGCGATATGTGACGATCGCCGATTCGATCTCATCGCGCTTGCGGCGTAGCGTCGTCACGATCTGCGGATCGGCCATAGCTGCGCAATCCGCAGAGGTGCTTTCCGGGGGAGAGAAACGATGGCTACGCGCGAACGTATCCAATGCATCAACAAGAGCGACCGAAAGAACTCTCACGAACGCATTCTCAACGTCGGTGGCCTCAACGATAGCGGTTCGCGATGGAAGATTTCTGAAACGGAAGCAATCGAGGGGATCGAGCGAGGCGACTGGGAATTCTACGTCCACGTTGGCCAAAATACCGTCAACGTGATCATCGCCACGTCTGCGGCCGGAAACAAATACCTCAAGACAGCGGCGGACGGGGTAACGCCGGACAATCTTCTCGCTCTTCCCGAATGCCCAAAACCATAGTGTTGTTCGGCGTGTTGGTGTGGACGGCCTCCGACGGCATCGATTGTGCCAGAATGAGGTTGTTGAGATCTCAGACAAAGGAGACCGTCCGTGGAACAGATTAGCCGAATTGGCATGGATACGTCGAAGCGAGTTTTCCAGCTTCATGGGGTGAACGCCACCGAGAAGGTGGTTTTGCGCAAGAAGCTGCGGCGCAAGGAGATGATGGCGTTCTTCGAGAAGCTTGCGCCGACGGTGATCGGGATCGAAGCCTGCGGCGCATCGCACCATTGGGCGCGGCACTTGCGGTCGTTCGGTCATGAGGTGAAGCTGATCGCGGCTCAACTGGTCAAACCGTACGTGAAGCGCGGCAAGAACGATATGGCCGACGCCGAGGCGCTTTGCGAGGCGATGAGCCGGCCAACGATGCGTTTCGTGCCGATGAAAACTGCTGAACAACAGGCGGCCCTGATGCTGGTCGGCCTGCGCGATCGGCTCATCCGCAATCGCACGCAGTTGTCGAACGCCATTCGCGGCTATGCCGCCGAGTTCGGAGTTAGCGCAGCCAAGGGGATGGCGCACCTCGATCCGCTGTTCGATCGCATTCAAGCGGATGAGAGTTTGCCTGACCTGGCTCGCGAGCTATTCGCGGCTCAAGCTGAGGAATATACGCAGCTGCAAGCGCAAATTGCCAAAGTGGACGCCAAGCTCATGGCTTGGCACAAGGCTGACGAATGCAGCCGACGTCTCGCCAAGGTCCCTGGCGTCGGCCCGATCGGCGCGGCGCTGTTGATGATGAAGACCCCGGCGCCTGAGATGTTTCGATCGGGGCGGCAGTTCGCGGCCTGGATCGGCTTGACGCCGAAGGATCATTCGACGGCCGGCAAGGTCCGGCTCGGCGTCATCACAAGGGCCGGCGACGAGGCTTTGCGCAGCGTGCTGGTAGTTGGGGCTATCGCCGTCATCCAGCATGTTCGGCGTGGCGGACGTGGGTCGCCCTGGCTCCTCGACCTTCTCAAGCGCAAGCCGCCGAAGCTGGCCGCCGTGGCGTTGGCCAACAAGATGGCCCGCATCGCTTGGAAACTGATGGTCACAGGCGACAGCTACGCCACAACGTCCGCGCCCGCCGCTGTGGCGAGCGCGGCATAGAGATCAGCCAGACACGGGGAGCAACTTAACTGCAACCGTGCTGAGCCGATGCCAGAACTTGCAGGGTGACGAGCAGATGGTGTGATCGATCGATCCAAGACGCGTGAAACTCCGTGGACCCCACTGACCGCAAAGGTCGCCGGCGTGTTTGGAACTCGCGTCGCGGAAACCATCTTGGCCAGCGTTCATGTGCGAGCGCGACAACAGAGGCCGGACATATGGACGCAAGCGATCTGATCAGAGCACTGCACAAACATCCTTGCGAGGAGGCGGCCGTCCACATATGGGGTCCCAACGCCGATCGGCGGGGTTAGCCTGTCGCGCCGAAACACAGCCAATCCCACAGCGACCGTGCGCACAGCACCCGCCGCCGCAGCCGAAAATAAGAACCAGTACGATAATGATAAGAACGGTCCTCAGGCGTAAATCGCCCGGCAGAGCTTGATCAAGTTCCGGCCCTGCCGGGACCTCAGCTACTTCTTCACAGCTTCTCGCACGGCGTCTTTCACGGCGCCAACAGCGTTTTGCACGTTTCCTTCGACCTTGTCCGATTTGCCCTCCGCCTCCAACTTAGCGTCACCGACCACCTTGCCGATCGTCTGCTTTACTTTGCCTTTAAGTTCCTTCGCCGATCCGACGACACGATCTTTGTCCATCTCAGAACTCCGTTCAATCGAGTGGCTCGGAGCAACGGAAGCCGGAACGGTCTCCATCACGGCGCCAAAGGCTAACAGTAGCCGTATCGTCGCTGAGCGACAGCCTCGGAAACCACTCACACCCGCGTCGCGGCTCGGAGAAGCAATCTTCCGCTCGTCACCGATGCTGACCAGCGCGACCCGTAGGTATTTTCCGACGCTGTTCCGCCGGCGCGACCGTACGCATGGTCCGTCGTCCACGCCTCTGCACCGAAGGGATGACGAACTTGGGCCTAATTCTGCTTTTGATTCTCCTTGTTCTCGTTTTCGGCGGCGGCGGGTTTTACCTGGGGCCGCCATTCCATTTGTTCGGTGGTGGACTCGGCCTCTTGCTAGTGATCGTGATCATCGTTCTCCTGGTTCGCGGATAACGCTGATCAAGCTGGAGAAATGAGAAATGTCGGCGAAGCCGGAGACCTACTTCCTGACCTCGGCAACGAGGCGGACAGCTGCTGGGAGCGAGTTCGGTTATCCGACAGTCGAGGCCGCGCTTCGCGCGGCCGACATCATCTTGGAAGAGGACGCGGAGTTGATCTGGATCGAGGATCGCGAGGGCAATTTGATCCTGCCAGCGGATCAGGTGAGGCTTCGGTTGTCTTCGTCGCGCTCCGCGGGATAAGCCGCCAATTTGCCGCGCACAGTTTGGACGACGTCCAAATCATCGCGCCGCGCGATCTTCACGACTGCCACGACGAACCCCCTCAGGCGGCCAAGCGAAGACGACGCACCCGCCGGCGATTGCGCTTTTGGGCGTCGCCTCTTGCTCCGACGGTTAAAGTCTCCGGGCGAATGCCACGCCTCCAACTTCGCGGATGGCGCACAGCGCGTCGGCGCTATCTCCGTCGTAGCCGGACACGATGGCAGCGAGTTTACGACGAGCCGCCCGCGCTCAGCGGACATGCGATTTCATGTTCGATTTTGACCCTAAGTAGATTCCGAGTCTCTTGCGCAACGAACGTTCGGCGTAGGCAGATCATCTCAAGGCCCTGTCTCCAAGCGATGGGCGGCGAATATTCGCCAAAGGGGCGGCGCTAAAGGCGGAGGGTGGTCATGAAGAAAACAACGTTGCTTGCCGGCGTCGTCATGATCGGCGTCGCCTCGTTGGCGCTTCATCTCAATGCGCAGGGCGTTCAACAGCCGGTCCAGATCGCCAAGGTCGATGTGCAGACGGTGGAGGGTGGCTATCGGGCCTCCAAGGTCATCGGCAGCAAAGTCCTCAATGACGCGAACGAAACGATCGGGAAGATTGATGATCTCCTTGTGACACGCGACGGAAAGGAGCCATACGCGGTCCTTTCGATCGGCGGCTTTATCGGCGTGGGCGGCAAACTGGTGGTCGTCCGTTACGACAGCCTCAAGTTCGTCGACCAAACGATTGTGCTGCCGGGCGGGTCAAAGGACGGGCTGAATATGCTGCCGGCGTTCGAATACGCCAAGTGACTGTCTGCGGTCGAGACGGCGTCCGCCTCCGCTAACGCCAACGTCGGGCGAGGCGTAGGGTTTCGCCCGCTCCAGCGATCTATGAAGTTTAGATAACTGACCTAGATGGGCAAGTCGATCATCGCGTCAGCTGTCTCGATGTTTGATTGTCCATAACGATCGGAGGATGTTCATGTCGATCGGACTCATACTCGTCATCATCTTCGTCATATTCTTGTTTGGCGGGTTCAGCGGGCGCTTTGGCGGCTACGGATATGGTTATGGCCATAGAGGCATTGGCGTCATCGGCGTCATCCTGATCGTCCTCGTCATACTTGCGCTGACCGGTCGGCTATAGCCCGATTGGAGCGCGTTGCACGACGCGCGCTGCTGGATATTCGCGACGCTTGAGAGTTGCGGGAAGGCTCGCGGCGGAGGCGGCAACGCAGTGAGGCGAAATTGGCTCGGTCAGCCGCTCATTGAGTTCGCCTCCTCTCGACTTGCGAACGTCGCCCGTCGAGATCGGTAAACGCCAGCGCCGTCATGATTGCGCGAATCGTTGCGGTTGAGATTGACGACGTGATGACTGAGGATGGCAAGAATGCTGCGGCGGTCTGTTGATCGGCCGCGGACTTTGACCCGCTCATACCCTTAGTGGGCGAGAGTTTACGACGCTAATTGAGCCGAGTACCTGCACGAATGACAGCGAGGTCGTCGTGTATTGGCGATCGCGCTCGGCGGCCGGCTCCTGAAACACAGCGCTCCCAATAGGTCAGCATGTCCAGCACCATATTCCTGGGAAGACTTCTCGGGCTCTACCTCGTCGCGATCTCTGTCAGCATGCTCGTCCACCGGCGCCGCACAGTGGCGACGCTCGACGAGATGGCTCGCAGCGGCCCGTGGATGCTGTTCTCCGGCATGGTCGCCACCGCCGCGGGCCTGGCGGTGGTGCTCGCCCACGACGTCTGGAGCGGCGGCGCCTTGGCGATTGCAGTCACGATTGCAGGTTGGGCGGCGCTCCTGAAGGGAGTGGCGCTGCTGCTGGTGCCGGCCGAGCGCATGGCCGACGCCTACAAAGGCGCCGGCTTCGAACGGTTCTTCCACGTCTGGATGGTCGTCGTGCTGGCGCTCGGGCTCTGGATTACTTGGGCGGCGTTTACCGGGTAAGGGCTTGAAGCCCCGTAGCGAGCGTCCCCAAATGACAATAGGTCGCCGGCGCGGGGAAGCGTGCGCCAGCGCTCGGGCTCATTGACGCATTGCTCCCGTGCCGATCGGCGTTCGGACCCCACGCTCAATTACTTCCGAAAGCACCTCGCCGGCGTCGCGTCCGCTATCGAGAACCGCCGTATCGACCGTGACTGGCCGCAATGGGCGCGATGCCGTCGGGCTGCTACCGGCTTATGCTGGCCGACAGCGGACGTTCGAGAGGGCTGCAAAGTTCAACCGGCACGATGCGCAAAGCGGCCGGAAAGCAACGCACTTTTATCCACGCGTAATCGATGTTGTTTCCCGCGACAAACGGTCTCAATTTTACACGGCGCGGCCGCGAGTATGTTTTGATGCGACTGCACCGATGCAACCGCCTTTGAACGACGAGTACGAAGTCGGCGGGTCGATCTTCTTGATGTTCCAATCCGACGAGCTAACGGAATAATTCTCTTACTGGTTCCAAAGACTCCGGGTTATGATTTCGCAGGATTTCGACGTGAGAGAATGACATGCAAGTGTTGCTCATGTTATCTATGGCATATGCCGCAATCGGCTTATTGCTAAGCCTATGCGTACATGTGCTGTCTATTTTGGGAATTCAGCCTGCCGGAAATGGAATATTTTTCGCGCTTCACGCCGGCATCTTTCCGCTTTGGTTTTTTATTATGTTGCCCATTAGTAAGATGTTCAATGGCGCTCAAATGAGGAAAGATTTTTGGAAGGTTGTTTTGAGAGACTGCCCAGCTTGGATGAAATACATGACCTACGGTTTTTTCAATTACGCGGGTGTCAATTTCCTTATTTTCTTCCTAACCGCACCCTACGGAAAGTTGCCGGGAGGAGGCCCTCCACCATCGGTATGGCACGGCTTTTCCGGGCACTGGATGGCCTTCTATTCTGCCGGTTTGGCGGTAGCGACCAGCGCCTATCGAATAGGCTGGGGAAATCTCGTCGGAAAGTGTCCCAACGGACACGACGTGGCCCCAGGTATATGTACTGCCCGATTTGCGGGACCAAGATCGGAAGTTGAATTATTCCCTTACCGCGGGAAATATTCACTCTCCGCCCACTGCACTGAGCCGGCCCCACTGCCTCATTGTCCGCTTCCGAGGTGCAGCAATCGACAACTGAACGGCTGTTCTGGGCGCGAAGCTGAAATGATTGGCCGCGAACGGACAGACGGCTCCGAGCGATAAGAAAGGAGAGTCGACGTTCGATGGAGGAGACGCGAACCGCATATTTCGAACCGATGTCGGAGTTCGCGACACTGCTACGATCGATCGTTCCTCGACCTCTAAGCGATCAAGCAGCGTGTCCGCAATATAACGGCCGGTGCATTGACGCGATTCGAGAGATCTGCTCTCGATTCTTTGCGTGTGTGCCTTTGCGACCGCTCGGGGCCACGCTGCGGGGACTCCCGACGCGGTGCCCGACGATCCTTGAACATGCGCAGAAGATGCACCGCATGATGAGAACCAAATAGGCCCACCTCACTGGCAGATTGACGTGGCGGAATCCGCAGACCCTCTTGTAAACAAAGGCAGCAAGAAGCTCACGACCATCGGCACGCTCAAACTCAGCGCAGCCAGGTCGCCGGTGACTGTGTCGCTAGTCGGCGTTCTGACGGCAATCGCCTGCGCTCAACTCGGTCTTTCTTTCTATGCGGCCTCCCATCCAGACGTTAACGCCATAAACCTCGTCACATCATTCGGAATTCAAGGGCAACGCATCTGGCATAACCACGAATGGTGGCGGTTGCTCACGGGACCGCTCATCCACGGTGGTCTGCCCCACTTGGCTGGCAATTGCCTTGCTCTATTCGTCACAGGCATTCTCTTAGAATCCGTCATTGGCTCGCGTTGGGTTGCACTCTTGTTCGCGCTTTGCGGGATCGGCGGGGCCTATGCATCTTTGCTGTTCAACCCTCCGACCACTTTCAGCGTAGGCGCCTCTGGAGCGATCATGGGGTTATTGGGCGCCACCTTCGTCACGGCGTTTCGATTCCCGAATGGCCCCATGCGCACCGTACTCGTTCTACGTTCGCTACAAATGATCATTCCAACGCTCATTCCGTCCCAACATATCGGTGCCAACTCGGTCATAGACTATGCGGCCCACCTGGGAGGACTTTCAGTTGGAGTCGTCGTCGCAGCAGCAATCCTCCTCACAAACAGGGAGCCCGAGAAGGGAAAGCCCCCACTGGGATGGCCAGCGGTGTGCGGAACCGTCGCTGTGCTCTTGTTCGGCCTTGTCCTTGCGATTAGTCCGCCGAAACCCGCCGCCACGGGGGATGCCTTGGCGGACGCAGCTCAAGCCATCGACGCAAAGAACTACCAGGAGGCCTTCGAACTGTTGACGCAACCGGCAGTCAACGGGAACGCCCTAGCTCAAACCGACCTTGGGTGGATGTATGACAACGGACTAGGCGTCACAAAGGATTACGGCAAGGCGCGGACTTGGTTCGAGATGGCTGCAAAACAGGGAAACCCCTCCGCTGAATTCAATCTTGGCGTGATGTACGCAAACGGGCATGGAGTTGACGCCGATTCTTCCGTCGCTGCGAAGTGGTACAAGATGGCGGCCGATCAGGGGGATACAGACGCGCAATTCAGTCTCGGAAAACTCTATGAAAAAGGAGATGGCGTCGTTTGGGATTTGGATCAGGCGAGAAAGCTCTATCAAGCCGCGGCCAAAGGCGGCAACGAAGACGCTCAACGCGCTCTTGCAGCTAAGAACTTGCTGAAACCGTGAATGACCGTCAAGACAATTGAGAAGATGGCTTCACCTGCGGCAACATTGCGGTTCCGGCTGCGTCAGTTTCGGGTGCAACGATGCCTCAAAAGCCTCCAAATCACGCCGGTTTGAGGTCTCCACAGAGCGTGTTGCTGTGCGTCCGCTATCGAGAACCGCCGCATCGACCGTGACTGGCTGCAAAGGCGAAGGTTTTCGGATGCCGCGAGGCGTACGAAAACCGCCCAAGCACGAACCCGCGGGCGTGCGGCGCGGATCTATGGCGATTTCGGTTTTAGCCGAGCGCGATGATGGCGGCGTGGGGTCGGCGATGGCGCCGACAGGGACGCGGCGAGTGAGACTTTGCTCCAGGCGGCCGCTGGATTGAGAGTTGGCCGCCTGCGAGGTTCAGGTCTTTTG
>JBEKVR010000190.1:0-8473 GCA_049513815.1 Roseiarcus sp.
TTGCATTCCTACAACCGCCGCCGCGGAACGCGCCCACTCGGCCGGCGCCCTTGAAAAAGGACATGAGAATCACAGTTTGTCCGATCTGACTCCCCCTCCGCCCGGAAATCTGCCCCGGTTACAATGCCGACACCCATGTCATTGAAATCTCGCTGTAGTGTTCTGTGTCGCGCTACGGAGCCGCCATCGGATCCATCCGGTCGACCATGTCATATCGACACCGGTGGCGATAGTGGCGTCAGTGCACCGCTGGACGTTGCCCCCTGATGCGGGACGACGCGGCACCGGATCAACTTGCCTGCGTGGAGGTGTGATTAGAAATTCACTGCGCCGTAAACGCAATCGCCTGCTCGATGGCGAGTGGCGACAGCCTTAGCGGTCCCGAATAAGGCGTACAAAGGTTAAGGACGAGAAACTCGGCAAGCGCCACCGACAACGCGCCGAGCAGCATGGCCGAAACAATGACGCGGTTTGGCTCGACGAATAGTCCATAGTTGAAAAATAGCGCTACAATCCAGAACGTCAAGATCGCCACCATGCCCAGAGATACAGGTGAGCTTGTCAGTTGCATTGACATCAACAAGCGCGACTGCTCGAGAGTGCCGATGAAACTTTTGGCTGATGCAAGGGATTGACGTTGGGCGTCGGTCTCGGGTTTCAATTCGTCCAGCGACCGAGCAAGTTCGGCAAAGGAGTTCAACGCAAGGCCGACAGAATGATCCATATTTTGCCGGTCGTCGTTTTCCCAGATTGCATCGTGTGCGCGCGCAAGCGCCGCATTCATCTTCTCGCGCAGGGGCCTCGTCTCGGGGCCGTAGGATTTGAGCATCTGGTCGAATCTGAGAGTTTCGGCCGAGAGGGTCTCCAACTCCGTTTTTTGAGTTGTGTAGTACGAATAGCTGCAACCAATCAACGAACCCAACACTAAGGCCAGCAGAAGACTGACAAGCCCGGCGATCTGGCCGACAACGTCTCGCGTCGCATCGGATCGATGCGTCTCTGGAAGACGCAACCAGAGCCCCACGCCTCCGGCGACGAGCGCAAGCGCGAATACAAGCATCGCCGTAAGAACGGAATTCATGGCTCCTCCTCGCCCAAGCTGATCGCAATTGAGAGTTCCATCCGTTCCGTCGCTTTCGGCCAAACAGGATGAAGGCTTGCCTTATGCGGCCCTCGAGGGCACGGTTCCACTCTCATTTCAACCTGTATCGCCGCGCTGTCGCCGAAACGCGTCGCGGCCAGCTGAATCTCGCGCCGACGATCTGCCGCTTCTCTTCGTCCGTCCAGTGCGATCACGCACAGGTCGCAGTCGTTTTCAGGCGGAAAACCTCCGGCGTCGGCGTGTGAGGCGCTCAACCGCGATATCGTCTACAGCTTGGCGAAAGCGCGGACGCGCTGATCGAGGCTTGGCGAATCCACGACAACGCCGTGCGGCCGCACAGCGCGCTCGGCTACCGACCGCCGGCGCCCGAGGCGATCATCTCGCGACCCGGCTCAATCGCGCCGTGGGCGAGCGCGTCTGCCGTGGGGGGCTCGCGCTCGCCGATCCCAATCATTGCCGCGAGCGGTCAGATGCACAAACATTAATCCTGGATCAGCCGACGGCGGCGGGCCAATCCCCCTTCTGAGAGTCGCGCGACTCTTTGCGAGAGATCAAAAGTTCCATCTCGCAATCCCGTAGTTCTAAAGGGTTTAGGGTAGTTGCGCATCCGGCGGCGGGCGGCCGATGCGGAGGGGGGATGCGATGAGAACACGCGGGTTCGCGCGACGTGGGCTGGCGGTTTGGATCGCCGCGGCCGCGTTGTTTGTCTCGGTCGGGTTCTATGACAGCTCCGGCGTTTCGGCGTCGACCGCGTCCGCCGAGCAGCGGGTCAAGGATAAGTTGCAGAAGCTGCGCGGCGAAAGGCTGCCCGCGGGCATCGTCAAATCCAACGGGCGGCTCGAGGCGACCCAGGTCGACGTCTCGTCCAAATACGCCGGGCGTTTGTCGGAGGTGTCGGTCGAGGAAGGCTCGTCCGTGACGCTCGGCCAGATCGTCGCCAAAGTCTCCTCTCCCGAACTCGAGGCCCAACTCCAGGCCGCCGAGGCCGAGGCGCAGCGCGCGATCCAGACGGACGCCGCGGCCGAAGCGGACGTTAAGGCCCACGAGAGCACGCGCGACTACGCCAAGGCGGAGTTCGAGCGCGGCTCCGAGCTGATCAAGAGCGGCACGATCACCCAAGTGAACTTCGAGCAGCGCAAGCGGAATGCCGACGAGGCGGAAGCGGCGTTGAAGTCGACGATGTCGCAGCGCGACGCCGCGCAGTCCCAGGTCAAGACCGCGCAGGCTCAAGTCGAGCGCTTTCAGGCCATGATCGCGGATCTGACGCTCTCCTCGCCGCGCAACGGGCGGGTGCAGTATCAGCTCGCGCAGGCCGGCGAGGTGGTTGCAGCGGGCGCGCCGATCCTGACCATCCTCGATCTCACCGATGTCTACATGACGATCTTCCTGCCGGCTGCGGATGCCGGCAAGCTGGAAATCGGCGGGGAGGCGCGCCTGGTGCTCGATCCCATTCCTCAATACGTCGTTCCCGCCACGGTCACTTTCGTCGCCGCGGACGCGCAGTTCACGCCCAAGACGGTGGAGACCAAGGACGAGCGCGAAAAGCTGATGTTCCGCGTCAAGCTGAAGATCGACCAGGACGTGCTGACGACGTTCTACAAGCGGGTCAAGACCGGGATCCGCGGCCTCGGCTTCGTGCGCACCACCGCCGCTGGCTGGCCCGACGATCTGCAAGTCAAGCTGCCGGCGCAATGAGCGAGTCGGTCGTCGCGCGGCTGACGAACGTATCGCACCGCTATGGGGCCACCGTTGCGCTCGGCGATGTCAGCGTCGACATTCCCGCCGGCGTCATGGTCGGCGTGATCGGGCCCGACGGGGTCGGCAAATCCACCATGCTGGCGCTGATATCAGGCGTGCGGAAGATCCAGGTGGGGAAGGTCGAGGTGTTCGGCGGCGACATCGCCGAACGCCAGCGGCTCAGGGCGATCCGCGGGCGCGTCGCCTATATGCCGCAGGGCCTCGGACGCAATCTCTACCCGACCCTCAGCGTGTTCGAGAATATCGAGTTTTTCGGCCGGCTGTTCGGTCAGGGCGCGGAGGAGCGGCGCGAGCGAATCACCGAACTTTTGACCGCGACGGCGATGGAGAAGTTCGAGGCGCGGCCGGCAGGCAAACTGTCGGGCGGCATGAAACAGAAGCTGAGCCTGTGTTGCGCCCTGATCAACGATCCCGATCTCCTCGTCCTCGACGAGCCGACGACTGGCGTGGATCCGCTTTCGCGTGGCCAGTTTTGGGATCTCATCAACAGCATCCGCGCCCGGCGGCCGCGTATGAGCGTGGTCGTCGCCACCGCGTATATGGACGAGGCGCAGCGCTTCGACTGGCTGATGGCGATGGACGAGGGTCGGATCATCGCCGAGGGAACGCTGAAGGACCTGCTGGAGAGGACCGGCGAGTCCAACCTCGACGACGCGTTCATCGCGCTGATGCCCGAGGCCAAGCGCGCCCTGCACCATAAGGTCGTCGTGCGCCCGCGCGTCGTCTCGCCCGACGAGACGCCGGCGATCGAAGCCGAGGGGCTCACCCGGCAGTTCGGCGACTTTATCGCGGTCGATCACGTCAGCTTCAAGATTCCACGGGGCGAAATTTTCGGGTTTCTCGGCTCGAACGGTTGCGGCAAGTCGACCACGATGAAGATGCTGACGGGCTTCCTGCCGGCGACGAGCGGCTGGGCGAAGCTGTTCGGGCAGCCCATGGGCTCGAACGACATGGAGGCACGGCGCACCGTCGGCTACATGACGCAGGCATTCTCGCTCTACGGAGAGCTGACGGTCAGACAGAATCTCGAGCTGCACGCCCATCTCTATCATCTGCCGAAGGACAAGATCCCGAACCGCATCGAGCAACTGCTCGAGCGCTACGATCTGAACGCTTTCGTCAACGCGCGGCCCGACAGCCTCCCGCTCGGCATCAAGCAGCGGCTTCAACTGGCGGTCGCTGTGCTGCACGAGCCTTCCATTCTCATACTCGACGAACCGACTTCGGGCGTCGATCCGATCGCGCGAGACGCCTTCTGGCGCACGCTGATCGATTTGTCGCGCGACGACGGGGTGACAATCTTCATCACCACCCATTTCATGAATGAGGCCGAGCGTTGCGACCGCATTTCGCTGATGCACGCGGGCAAGGTGCTGGCGGTCGGCGCCCCCATGGATCTCGTGCGGGAGCGTGGCAGCGATTCGATCGAAGACACATTCGTCGGCTATCTCGCGGAGGCGGCCGGCATTGATCGAACGAAGAAGATCGAACCGCCGCCGCCCGGCGCCGCGCCGGAAGAAGCGAAGCCCCCGACGGCGCCGAAGTCCTTCGATCTCGCGCGGCTCTGGGCTTATGCGCGCCGCGAGACCCTGGAGCTCCTGCGAGATCCGATCCGCCTCGCCTTCGCCGTGTTGGGGCCGATCGTTCTCATGCTGGCCTTCGGCTGGGGCATCTCGTTCGATATCGAGAACCTGCAGATGGCGGCGTTCGATCAAGACGACACGCCGCAAAGCCGGCAGCTGCTCGACGGGTTCGACGGCTCGCGCTACTTCTCCGTCCAGCCGCCGGTCACGTCCGCGTCCGAGGCGGAACGACGCCTGCGCAGCGGCGATACGCAAGTCGTCGTCGAAGTGCCGGCCGGGTTCGGCCGCGACCTGCTCGCCGGGCGCCAGCCCGAAGTCGACGCGCTGATCGACGGCGCCATGACGTTCCGGGGCGAGTCGGCGCGCAATTACGTCAACGGCGTCATCCACACGGAAGCGCAGCAGCTGAAGGGCCCCCGCTCCGCCAACTCCACCGCCTGGAGCGACGACAACATCGAGCTGCGCTTTCGCTACAACCAGGCCTTCCTCAGCGTCAACGCGATTGTCCCCAGCGTGTTCATGCTGATGCTGTGCCTCATTCCGGCGATCATGTCGGCGGTCGCCGTCGTGCGAGAGAAGGAAACCGGGTCGATCGCGAACTTCCGATCGACCCCGATCACGCGCTTCGAATTTCTGTTCGGCAAGCAGCTGCCCTATATCGCGGTCTCGATCATCAGTTTCTTCTCCCTGCTCCTGATCGCGCTGTTCGTGTTCGCCGTGCCGCTCAAGGGGCCGTTCCTCTTGCTCCTGATCGCTACGCTCCTCTATGTGATCGCGACCACCGGTTTCGGCCAGCTGATCTCCTCCTTCACCCGCACGCAGGTGGCGGCGGTGTTTGCGACCGCCATTCTCTCGATTGTGCCGGCGGTCAGTTTCTCGGGCATGTTCGCGCCGATCTCGTCACTGTCCGGTTCGGCGCGTGTGATCGGCCTCAGCTTCCCGTCCGCCTGGTACCAGCCCGTGACCGTCGGCGTCTTCGCGAAGGCGTTGGGCGTGGGGGAATTGTGGCCGAACCTCGCGGTGATCGCCATCATCGCACTCGTATTCTTCGCGTTGTCGCTGCTGTTCCTTCGCAAACAGGAGGTCTGAAGTGACGGCGCCCACGACGACCCCAGGCTCCCAGACGCCGCAAGCCGGCTCCGCGTCTCGCCTCGCCGAGGCGCGTCCGCTGACGCTGGCTGACCATATCCTCAACATTTTCCGGCTCGTCATCAAGGAACTGCGCAGCATCCGCGCCGATCCGACAATGCTGGTCCTGGTGGCTTACTCTTTCAGCATATCGGTCAATACCGTGGCGACCGGAGCCGTCACCGAGGCGACGAACTTGTCGGTCGGCATCGTCGACGAGGACGGTTCGTCGCTGTCGCGGCAGATCGCGGAGGCGCTGGTGCGGCCGACGTTCCAACCGCCGGTGCAAATCCGGGCGAACGAGATCGACAAGAATATGGACCACGGCAACCTGATGTTTGTGGTCGAGATCCCGCCGAACTTCGAGGCCGACGTTCGGGCGCAGCGCAGGACCTCGCTGCAAATCAACGTGGACGCGACGGCGGTCGCCCAGGCCGGCAACGGCGCCAATTATCTCAAAACCGCGATCGCCAACGAGATGCAGACATTCCTTTCTGGCAAGACCGCCGCGCAAGCGGCGCTGATCAACCTCGTGATGCGGGCGGAGTTCAATCCGAATCTGAAAGGGTCGTGGTTCTCGGCGATGACCCAGGTCATCAACCAGATCACGATGCTGACCGTCATCTTGACCGGCGCCGCGCTGATCCGCGAACGCGAGCAGGGGACGGTCGAGCATCTTCTCGTCATGCCCGTGGTCCCGGCGGAGATCATGCTGGCCAAGATGGTCGCCAACGCGCTCGTCATCCTGGCGGCGGCAATGCTTTCGCTGCAATTCGTCGTGCACTGGTGGATCGGGTCGCCGATCGAGGGGTCGCCGATGCTGTTCCTGTTGGGCGGGGCGCTCTATTCGCTCGTTGTCGCCGCGCTAGGAATCCTGCTCGGGACCCTGGCGACGAACATGGGGCAGTTCGGCCTGCTGGCCATTCCGGTGCTGATGGTGACGCAATTGCTGTCGGGCAGCAGCACGCCGATGGAAAGCATGCCGGTCTGGCTCCAGCATGTCATGCAGACCATCAGTCCGACGCCGCATTTCGTGGCCTTCTCGCAGGCGGTGCTGTTCCGGGGCGCGGACTTCACCATCGTCTGGTTCGACCTCCTCGCCATGCTGATCATCGGCACCGCCTATTTCGCGCTCGCGATGTCGCGCTTCCGTAAAGTAATCTTCGGCGGCTGAACAGGGACGAGGCCGCTTCAGCCGGCGGTCGCGCGCGACGCCAGGCCGGAAGGAAGGCCGCTGCGGCGCTCGCCCTGCCGTGGCGAGGTGGGATCATGGAGAGACCTTTGAGCGCCGAGGCGTGGTGGTGGTTGACGAGGATGAACGGATTGCCGCGCATTCAGCGGTCGGCACGATTGAGTAGAGTCGAGAAAGGGCTCGGTGGCATTGAGGCTTGGCCAACGGCCCCGTTTCCCTTCCCCGCTCATCGAACCGGACGTGCGGATTTCCAGAATCCGGCTCTCCGACAGACTTCATGGCGTAGCGCACGGCTTACTCTCGCGGAATTCGCGCAGACAGCCTTCGCCGCGCCCTGGAGCTTGCGCTGAAGCTTCCGGAGATCAGCGGACTTTATCAGGCTAATCGCCAATGGCCCGTCCTCGACTTCCTATTTCAAGCATGTCTGAAGGGAGCCCCGGCGAAAAAGCGCGACAGTATCCCGGGTCAGATGATGCTGCCACTATGAGGAACATAATTGGTAAGTGATCCAATTCGACGGCTAAGACAAATGGCGGCCAGACTTCGGCGCCAAGCACAAGCCGATAATCCTTGCCGCGCCGCGTGCGACAAACTGTCCACGCCCGCTTGTCGGCCCACGCTGACGTACCTTGCCGCGCGAGAGTTTCGCTCGCATAGGCAATCTGATCAAAGGAAGGCTGGAGTGTTGATTTCCGTTGAGAGCTGACCCGGGCTTTCCACCAAGAACTGACCCGCCTCGATGATGGTTGGTGGGTCAGGTAGCGGTCAAGTTCCTTGTCTTCTCCTTGGTTGGCTTGTCGGCCTTTGCCGAGCTGTTCTTGAAGCGGAAGCTGTCGTTTCCGGTCTCCAGGATGTGGCAGTGGTGGGTGAGGCGATCGAGCAGCGCGGTGGTCATCTTGGCGTCGCCGAAGACGGTCGCCCACTCACTGAAGCTGAGGTTGGTTGTGATGGCGACGCTGGTGCGTTCGTAGAGCCTGCTGAGCAAGTGGAAGAGCAAGGCGCCGCCCGAGGCGCTGAACGGCAGGTAGCCCAGTTCGTCTAGGATGACGAGATCGGAGTGGGCGAGCCGCCCGGCGATCTGTCCGGCCCTTCCCTGGACCTTTTCCTGTTCGAGGGCGTTGACGAGTTCAACGGTTGAGAAGAAGCGAACCCGCTTGTGGTGGTGTTCGATGGCCTGGACGCCGAGGGCCGTGGCGATGTGGGTTTTGCCCGTGCCAGGACCTCCGACCAGAACAACGTTGTGAGCGTTCTCAAGAAACTCGCAACGATAGAGCTGGCGGACGAGCGCTTCGTTGATCTCGCTGCTGGCAAAATCGAAGCCGTTGAGGTCGCGGTAGGCCGGGAAGCGAGCGGCCTTGAGCTGGTAGGCGGTTGATCGGACCTCGCGCTCGGCTGTCTCTGCCTTCAGGAGTTGCGACAGAATCGGCATGGCCGCCTCGAAGGCCGGCGAGCCCTGTTCGGTCAGCTCGCTGACGGCTTGCGCCATGCCGTGCATTTTGAGGCTGCGCAGCATGATGACGATGGCGCCGCTGGCCGGATTATGACGCATGGCGCGCCTCCGTAGTCTGGCGGAGAGCGTCATAGCGCTCGTAAGCGTGACCGGACGGCCGCCTTTCGGGATGCGATTGGGGTCGGTTAGGTGTCCACCTGCGATTTGGTGGACACCTGATGACGACGCCGGCGGGATCGAGAGGGAGTGGATTCGGCGGC
>JBEKVR010000191.1:0-8381 GCA_049513815.1 Roseiarcus sp.
TCCTTCGTGGTATCCTTCGTCATGGCGTGGTCTCCGTTCCAGCGCGCCAACGCCGGAATCATTTGGGTTGAGCAACCCGGAGACTACGCCAACCCAATTCCAACCACCTCCGCGACGGGACCGGGGCTGGCAGGTGTAGCGCGGCGCGTCGGCGGCGCGAATCACACAAGCGAGAGCCGCAGATCACACAAATGAGAAGAGCCGCCCCCTTGTGAGGAGCGGCCCTTCCATTGTCGCGACCACGCAGAGATCGCTCGAGGGTTCAGGAACGCCTAGCGTCTACGATGCGCGGTAAACCTGCGCACGGACAATGTTCCAGGCCCTGCCAGACTCGCATGGCGATTGACAATGAGACACTGGATCACCTCCTTTCGGGTAGTTGACGACCCGAGTGAGAATAAGGTGATTCGTCCAATTTGAAAGCTCGGAATTCGGGCGCCGGCGCCGCGTTTGTAGGTCCACGGCGCCGCGTTGTTAGGCCGCGGACTTGGCGACCGCCGCGCAGACGTCGTCGACCAGGGCGTCAACCAGCGCGCGGTCGTCGGCCTCGGCCATCACCCGGATCACTGGCTCGGTGCCGGACGGCCGCACGACCAAGCGGCCATGATCGCCGAGCCGCGCGGTTGCGGCGGCGATCGTCTTCAGCACCGATTCGTCCTCGAGCGGCCGGCCGCTCTTGAAGCGGACGTTGCGCAGCACCTGCGGCAGCGGCTCGAAACGGCGGCACACTTCGCTGACCGGCTTGCCCTGCTTATGGACGACCGCCAGCACTTGCATCGCGGCGACGAGGCCGTCGCCGGTGGTCGAATGATCGGTGAGGATGATGTGGCCCGACTGCTCGCCGCCGACGTTGAAACCCTTCTCGACCATACGCTCCAGCACGTAGCGATCGCCGACCGCGGTGCGCTCCAGCACCAGGCCGCGCTCGGCGAGCCGGCGTTCGAGGCCGAGATTCGACATCACGGTGGCGACGATGCCGGGCCTGGCGAGGCGGCCGTCGGCCTGCCAGCTCTCGGCGACGACGGCGAGGATCTGGTCGCCATCGATGACGTGGCCCTTCTCGTCGACGATGATCATGCGGTCGGCGTCGCCGTCGAGCGCGACGCCGACGTCGGCGCGCATCTCCCGGACCTTCTGCGCCAGCGCCTCGGGGGCGGTCGAGCCGACGTCCTGGTTGATGTTGAGGCCGTCCGGCTCGACGCCGATCTTGATCACTTCCGCGCCGAGTTCCCACAGCGCCTCGGGCGCGACCTTGTAGGCGGCGCCGTTGGCGCAATCGACGACCACCCGCAGGCCGTCGAAGGAAACGTCGCGCGGCAGCGTCCGCTTGGCGTATTCGATGTAGCGCGCCGCGACGTCGTCGATGCGTTTGGCGCGGCCGAGCTGCGGCGATTTGGCGAGCCGGCCGGCGAGGTCGCCGTCGATCAGCGCCTCGATGTTCGCCTCGATCTCGTCCGACAGTTTGAACCCGTCGGGCCCGAACAGCTTGATGCCGTTGTCCTCGTAAAGATTGTGGGAGGCGGAGATCATCACGCCGAGATCGCAGCGCATCGACCGGGTCAGCATCGCCACCGCCGGCGTCGGCGTCGGACCGAGCAGCAGCACGTCCATGCCGACCGAGGTGAAGCCGGCGACCATCGCGTATTCGATCATGTAGCCGGACAGCCGGGTGTCCTTGCCGATGACGACCCGGTGGCGATACTCGCCGCGCTGGAACAGCAGGCCGGCCGCCTGGCCGACCTTCATCGCCAGATCGGCGGTGATCCTGGCGTTGGCGCGGCCGCGAATGCCGTCGGTGCCGAAATACTTGCGCGCCATCACGAAACCCCCGGGTCGACTCGCGGATTGCTCCAATAGCCGATTATCCGACCCGGCTCATTCAAAATTCGTTGCCATCCATGAACGCGCGCGTCATCCGCGCCCGGCGGGGCCGACCGGCGTAACGCATTTAGCCGCTGTTAATAAGGAGCGTAACGCCGAATTCACGCCTTGGCGGGCTGCTTGATCGCCACGCCGGCCTCGGTCAGCATCGCCTGCAGCTCGCCCGACTGGAACATCTCGCGCGCGATGTCGCAGCCGCCGACGAACTCGCCGTTGACGTAGAGCTGCGGGATCGTCGGCCAATTGGCGAACTCTTTGATGCCTTGACGGATTTCGGCGTCTTCGAGCACGTTCACGCCGACGACGGGCGCGCCGAGATAGTCGAGAATCTGCACCACCTGGCCGGAGAACCCGCACTGCGGAAACTCGGGCGTGCCCTTCATGAACAGCACGACGGGGTTCTCGGAGATCAGCTTCTGGATGCGCTCTTGGACGTTCGCCATCACTCGGACCTTTCCGGAACGGGGGTCAAGGCCCCGTCTTCAGCGTCTTCATATAGATCAGCCCGGCGCGCCTCGCCAGCCTTCAGCCGCCGGTCGCGCTCATGTGTCGGCTGGTTGAAGCGTGGCTGCCGGCGCGGGCGACGATGAAATCGTGGCCCTTGGGCTTGCGCAGGATCGCGGCGCGGATCGCCGCCTCGAGCGCTTCGTCGCCCTCCGAACGGCGCAACGGGGCGCGCAGATCGGCGGAATCTTCGCGGCCGAGGCAAAGATAGAGCCGGCCGACGCAGGTGACGCGGACGCGATTGCAGCTTTCACAGAAATTGTGGGTCAGCGGCGTGATGAAGCCGAGCCGGCCGCCGGTTTCGGCGACGTCGTAATAGCGCGCCGGGCCGCCGCTGGCGTGCGGCGAAGCGGTCAATGTGAAGCGGCGTTCCAGCCCCGCGCGCAATTCGGTCAGCGGCAGGAACTGGTCGAAACGGTCGCGCTCGATCGCGCCCAGCGGCATGACTTCGATGAAGGTGAGGTCAAAGCCGCGGCCATGCGCCCAGGCGACGAGGTCGGACGCCTCGCCGTCGTTGAAACCCTTGAGCGCCACCGCATTGATCTTGATCTTCAGGCCAGCGGCGTCGGCGGCGTCGATCCCCGCCATCACCCTGCCGAAGTCGCCCCAGCGCGTCACGGCGCGGAACTTGTCGGGGTCGAGCGTGTCGAGCGAGACGTTGATCCGCCGCACGCCGCAATCGGCCAATTCGCCGGCGAAGCGGGCGAGCTGCGAGCCGTTGGTGGTCAGCGTCAGCTCGTCGAGCGCGCCGCTGTCGAGGTGACGGGACAGCGAGCGGAACAAGGTCATGATCCCGCGCCGGACCAGAGGCTCGCCGCCGGTCACGCGCAACTTGCGCGTCCCCATCCGGACGAAGGCCGAGCACAGCCGATCGAGCTCTTCGAGCGACAGCACCTCCGGCTTGGGCAGGAAGGTCATGTCTTCCGACATGCAATAGACGCAGCGGAAGTCGCAGCGGTCGGTGACCGACACGCGCACATAGGTAATCGCCCGGCCGAAAGCATCGACCAGCGCCGGCGCGACTGTCGGGGCGTGCGCGTTCATGCCGCGACGATAACTGTCTATAGGCGCGAAAGAAAGGCGGGGCGCGCCGACGGACCTCAGCGCTCGACGATGACCTTGGCGCCGACGGTGGCGCGGCCGTAGAGGTCGGTCACGTCGTCATTGGTCATGCGGATGCAGCCGGACGACACCGCTTCGCCGATCGTGTCGGGCTCGTTGGAGCCGTGGATGCGGTAGAGCGTGCCGCCGAGATAGAGCGCGCGCGCGCCAAGCGGATTTTCGATCCCGCCCGCCATGTGGCGCGGCAGGTCAGGCCGGCGCAGCAACATCTGCGAGGGCGGCGTCCAGTCGGGCCACTCGCGCTTGTTGGCGACGATGGTCACGCCCGACCAGGTGAAGCCGGGCCGGCCGACGCCGACGCCGTACTTGAGCGCCTGATGGTCAGGCAGGACGAAATAGAGGCGCCGCTCCTTGGTCGAAACGATGATCGTGCCAGGCGCGTAGGGGCCGTCGTAGCGCACCGTCTGACGCGGAACCGGCGAAGCGAGCGGCCGCGCGTCGGAAAACGCGGCGGAATAAATGTTGGGCGAAGCGGGCATCGCCGAAGCGGCCGTGACCACGGTAAGCGCCCACCCGGCGGCCAGACCGGCGAAAAGCAAGACTGAACGGCGCATGCGGCAACCCCCGTAGCGCGGTCCGCTGATCGTAGCCCCTACGGCGACTCACGCAACGTCGGACAATCGTAGAACCGCGCCATTCGCGCAATCGCTCGGCGCCAAAATTGCGGCGCCGCGGCAGAGAAACGGTCGAAGCGTGGCCGCAGCGCCACACTTCAAACCGCAACAGCCGGAATGGTGGGCGATGCAGGGTTCGAACCTGCGACCCCTCCCGTGTGAAAAGTGGGCTCGCGATCGCGCCAGTAAAATTCGCGTTGATTTCATTGACGAAGTTAAAATTACGCCACGATACAGCACTAACCGATGCGCATTTTCAGGCGTTCTAGCGCGGGGGGAAGCGGGGATTCGTGTTCAATTGAACACGCGACCGCTCCCGTGTCATGTTCAATCCGGGACTCAAAATTCAAGGGCTGCGGCGGCGCCGGCCAGATACGCGGGACTGAACCGGGCGTAGACCTTTTCCGTTACGCGCGTCGAAGAGTGCCCAAGGAACTGCGCGATCTGACTCATGGCCACGTTCGACTCAGCCATCCACCGCGCCGCTGAGTGCCTAAAGGCGTGAGGGCCGACGCCCGGCAACCCCGCCGCCGCCGCCGCACGCGCCAAACCTTTCTTGACGGATCGGACCGGGGCGCCGTGATAGCTGATGACGTGGTCGCAGTCGGCCGCCTTGGACAATATCAGCGTCTCGATTGCGCGGTCATTCAACGGCACGACGGCCCGCCCTTTCGGACGGTGGCCGACGTTCTCCCGGAAGTCGATCCGCCGGCCGGCAATGTCGACGCGATCCCAGGTCAAGCGGAGAATCGCCTCGCTGCGCGCCCCGGTAACGAGCGCGAGGATCACGAACAAGCGCAGGTGTGGCGCCTTGACCGTTTCGAGGAAGTGCCGCGCCTGCTCTTTGGTCAGGTAAATGTCGCGCGGTTCGGGCGCTCGCGGGAAAGCCAAGATCGGCTTGCGCTCGATCAGGCGATGTTTGAGCCCATGCCCGAGCGCCGCAGAGACGCGGTTCAGTTCGGTCAAGATCGCGCCGTCCTTGCGGCCCTCCTCACGGCGCTTCGCCATGTAGGCATGGCAGGTCGCTTCGTTGATCTCCGCCGCCAGCAAGTCGCCGAAGTGGGGCAGGACGGCTTTCGCCTCAAAGCGCATCGTGCGCGCGGCGGGACGGTCCCCCAGGTGCAGCCGATAGGCTTCCCACAACTCCTCAAACGTCACTAGCGGCCGGCGGACGTCGGCCGCCTGCTGCGATAGCTCGGCGGCCTTCTGGCGGGCTTCGGCAGGGTCCGCCGTCCCGAGGCTGCGGCGCCGCGGCTGGCCGTTCTCCCGCCAGTAAAGCGCATACTTTCCGCGGAATTTGACGATCTCAGCGGCTTCGGCGGCCATGGCGACCTCGACTCAGTGAACACGCCGCGCACCGTCGACCCGCCCGGCTTCCCGGTCAAGAGCCCTCCCGGTCGTGTTCAGTGATTCTTTTTCGAGGTTACGCGCCTGGAGCGCGCTTCGCGCCCTCAGTCCATAAAGCCCGTCGAACTATTTTCAGCGCGATAACGCACTGATACGCCTAGCACATTTGGCCGCGGATAGCGTACGGACGCACATTTTCGCGCCGGTCCCCTTGAAACGGAGTCCGTCCGCGCCCATTTGCGTAAAGTATGCGACAAAGCTCCGCCCCGGCACTGTCTAAGGCAATTTGAAAATAGGCCGATCGCCACCATCCGTCAAGCCATTTTGTGGAGAAAAATGTATGGCAACCGAACTTCCGCAATTCCTCTCGCAATCTCAAATCCTTAGCGCGCTCGGCCTTAAGAGCCCACACGCGATCCGGCGCATGGTGAAGGATGGCAAACTTCCGCCACCCCTCGACCTCGGTGGCGCGCGGCGCTGGCCGTCGACCGTCTTGTCTGACCTCGCCGCCGGCAAGACGCCGGGCGTGATGGGCCGACGGCCGATCGTCGAAGACCTGTCGATCGGCCGCCTCGCCCGAGGCGCCACCGCCGACGCCGTGGCCTGCATCAGCGGCGGAAAAGACTGACGGCCATGGCGTGCGACCCGAAGGCCGCCGAGTGGCTGGTCGACCACTTCGACTACGAAAGCGATGACGAAGACGACGCCAACGCGCCGCCGCTCGCCAGCCAAGTCGCCTTGTGGCGCGTTCAGAAGCTCGCCCGCGAGCGCGGCGTCGACCCGATGACGATCATCGCCGAGTTGTTTCCTGACGAGCTGGCGCGGCTTGGGCGACCCGTCGCGCCGCCTTGCAACCTTCCCAAAACCAAACGGCGCGTTTCGCGCGCCAATAAACCAAAGGACCTGAACTGATGACTTCCGAATTTTCCGCCATCCTGCGCGACTTCGCCAGCCGCGGCGGTCTTGACGATGCCGACGTTCGCCGGCTGCCCGCGGTCGCCAGCTTCGACGCGGTCGACGCCGGTCTGGCCGAGTCGATTGGCGCGGTCGGCGGCAATGAACTCGCGGTCGCCCGCGTCGTCGCTGAGCGGGTAGCCGAGCGCCGAAGGATCGAGTCGCGCGTCCGCGACGTGATCAAAGGCGAGTGGCGCCCGTACGACGTCCAGTCCTTCTGCTGGACAGTTTCACAGCTTCGCGGACGCCCGCCGCAAGACATCGCTGGCGCGCTCGGCGTCATGGCCGCGTGGAATCTGGTCGCCGATGCGCTGGAGCGGCGCTTGTCGCCGCGGAAGCCGGCCACGACCGGCGGGCAATTGCACGACGTCGCGTAACGCAACCAACTATCAAGGAATCCATCAATGTTCGAAGACAAGATCGTCGCCGCCATTGGGGACACCGCCGCTAGCGTCGGCGACTCTATCGAAGGCGCGATCGACGCCGCCGCCGAGCGTATCGCCGACCAAGCGCGAGAAAGCGAATACGCCCGCCTGGACGTGCTCACTGGCGCGCCCCGAGGCCACAGCGCGCTAATGGCGCACCTTGCCGCCCGGCTTGATGGTGACGCCCCGAAGTCGCTCGCGCAGCGACGCCGCGAGATCGCAGATTCCGAGGCCGTGGCCGCGCTCATGAATTGGCCGGTCGCCGATGTGCCGCGCAACCCGGCGCCGTTGGACATCGCGATCTATCAAGTCGACGACGCCGGCAATCGGACCCGCGTTTTGGCGGCGCCGGACGTCGTCGAACAATTCGAGGCGACCTGCGCTCGTCACGCAGCCGACGACGCCGACGACGCGCTCGCCCGCGCCGAGCGCGCGCTTGCCGCCGGGGCAATCGGCGCCGCAGACGCCGCGCTCGCCGACGCCGACGACGCGCTCGCCGAAGGCGCGGCGATCATCGCGCAGGCGGCCCGCAAGCCCGAGGCGCGCCGCTGATGGTCGCCTTCATCAATTGTCACGTCGCCGAGATTGTGGCGCTGTGCTGCGGCGTCATGATCGGGCAACTCGCCGCCCTCGCCCTCACTTGGAGTCACTGAACATGGACAACCGCGCCGAAATTTACGACGAATTTATCCGCCTGACGGCGCCCGCGCAGCGCCCCGCTCCCGCGGTCGCCGATGCGATGAAACGCGACTCGATCGCCACCGCGGTCGACGCGCTGATCACCGTTCGCCCGGAACTGGACAAGCCTGAGCTGGTCCGCTTGCTGGCGGCTCTTGGCTTCCTGCATGGCGACGAGCTGGCCGAGATCGAAGCCTGCGTCTGGAGCGCCGTCGAACGGCTGCGCGACGTGGTCAAAGAAGACGAAGCGCGATCCGCGTGGCGCGACGCCAATCGCGCGCTTGCGGCGATCGTCGGCGGCGCCGCGCTTCACTAACAAGAAGGCCCTCGAAGCGCGTCGAACGCTTCGGGGGCCAAGTTCCTTCGAGACAGGATTCTAAATATGAACGCGCGCGCCGAGTTTCAAGAAGTTTCCGTCGCCGTCGAAGAGAAGCCGTTTGATTTTATCACGATCGCCAAGCCGAACCGCGTCATGGGTAAAGACCTGGCGTGCGAGAATGGCGTTTGGTCGACGACCAAAGGCTCCGCCGCGGCCGATACGGTCGACGTGAAAGAGTTTCCAATCAAGAGCGAAGACGACATCCTAGATGCGATCTTTCGCGCGGGGCAACTCCCCGGCCACGTCTTCATTCTTGGCAAGCTCAAGGCGAAGTTTGACGGCGCGGCGATCGACCCGCGCAAGGCGCCGCGCGGGCAGGACTATTACGCCGACGTCGCGCAATACCGCCTCATGCTCGACTTCGACAAGCTCCCGCCGCCGGAAGGACTCGACCTAGACGACGTCGAAGCCTGCGCGAAATACGCGCGCAGTCTCTCGCCGGCCGAATGCAGGGAAGCCGCCTGCTGTTTCAACCTC
>JBEKVR010000192.1:0-8177 GCA_049513815.1 Roseiarcus sp.
CACGCCGCCATCATCGCGCTCGGCCAAAACCCGAAATCGCCATAGATCCGCGCCGCACGCCCGCGGGTTCGTGCTTGGGCGGTTTTCGTACGCCTCGCGGCATCCGAAAACCTTCGCCAACTCAGCCATTCAGCCGAAGGTCGCGGCGCCTCTTAAGCGGACGTTGTTTATGCAACGGGCCCGCCATGAAGACACGGATCGTTGTGCCAGCGGCTCTGATGCGGGTCACGGAGAGGCCAGAGCCGACGCGGCCTGAGCTGGCGTTTCGTAGAACGACACCAGCCCGCGGTCCCGGTCGGACAGGAAGCCGTGTGCGTGCATGGCGTCGAACTGCTGCCGCAAGCCAAGCCAGAAATCGCCGCCGACGAAAAACACCGGCTTGGCGTGCAGAGCGAGCTGCCGCCATGTTACGGCCTCCAGCGTCTCGTCGAGGGTCCCGAAGCCTCCCGGAAGAATGACGAACGCGTCGGCCTCGCTATACATGATCGCCTTGCGCTCATGCATCGTGTCGACGACGCGAATATCGGCGACACCGGGATGCGGCGGCTCGCGCTCGAACAGGAACCGTGGCAACACGCCGATGACCTTGCCGCCGTCGGCGAGAACGGCGCTTGCCAGCGTGCCCATCATGCCAACCCCGCCGCCGCCGAAAACGACGTGCTCGGCCTTCGCGGCGAGCGCTTGGCCCATCTCGGCGGCGAGTTCAAGAAAGCTCGCCTCGACCGCCGGCGAAGCGCCGCAAAACACACAGACCCGCATGCCCAATTCCTTTTGCTGAGGCGATGGCCTTTTCCCATATTGAGGAATGGAACGGAATTGTAAGATATGGAAATCTGCGTTTCATAAATGAAACGCTTCTCGCCGTCGAAAAAGCGATGGTCGCCGATTAGAATCTCGATGCGAACCTTCAACTGGGATGACCTCCGCGTCTTTCTCGCGATCGCCCGACACGGGACCCTGCGACGCGCGGGCGAAGCTTGCGGCCTCAGCCCGGCGACTCTCTCGCGCCGATTGGAAAAACTCGAACGGGACCTCGGCGAGCGGCTTGTCGATCGTCTGTCGACGGGATGCCTGCTCACGCCCTTCGGCGACCGCGTGCTGGGATCGGCGGAACGCATTGACGATCTCAGCCTGGAGATCGGCGGCGCGGCCGAAGCCTCGGCGGGGCCGCGCGGCGTCGTGCGCATCAACGCCGACGAGTGGTTGTCGTACCTATTGATGAAGCGCCTGGGCGATCTCCGGCGACGCTATCCCGATCTCGCGCTGGAAGTCCTCACCTCCCAGACCCCGCTGAGCCTCGCCCGGCGCGAGGCCGACATCGTGCTCAGAACGCATCGTCCCGACGAGAAAGACGTTCACGTGCGGCGTGTCGGACGGCTACGCTTCGGCCTCTTCGGCGCGCGTGACTATGTCGAGGCGCATCGCGCAGAGATTTCCGCGCGCGACTGGTCGTCGTTGGCGTTTGTCGGCCTCGACGAAGCCCATGCGCACATGGCGACCGAGCGCTGGATCCGGTCGCTTCCCGGGGCGCCGACGCCGAGCCTTCGCTGCAGCTACGGCCTCGGCGTCTGTGACGGGATCGTCGGCGGCGCCGGCCTCGGCGTGCTGGCGCACCTTGCCGCCGACGCCGCGCCGAATCTGGCCTGCGTCGTACCAGCCATCGCAGAACTCGATCAGGACATCTGGCTGGTCAGGCATTCCGCGATGCGGCACAGCGCGAGACTGCGCGTGGTGGCGGACCACGTCGCGGCGCTATGCGCCGAAGCGTGAGTCGCCGGTTGGCACTCGGCCAGAATTGGCATTCGCCTTCGGCCGGTTCGCGCCCATTACCGTCACCGTCGGCCGGAGCCAATGCGGCGATGGTCGAAAGCCGCCGCCAGGCCCACGCGGCGCCTTCGCCGACAGTATGAGTAGAATCCGTCAGTTGCGGATTCCATAGACAGGATCAATCCTGCCGCACATGACTCAATCGGGCCGCGTATGACATGGCACGTCCAATATCGGAAGGGCGGATCGGACCACATCGTAAGGGCTCCGACCCCCGAGGCCGCGATTGAGACGGCCTGCCATCTCATCGACGAGGGTTGCGACGTCTTTGGTGTCGGCACGGGGCCGCTCACCGATACAATCGCAAGAAATCAAATTGCTCGCATCTACGCCATTTGGGCGCGGGAAAAGAATCCGTTTGGGCGACTTTCACACTGAGACACCCAAATTCTGGCCGCTTTGACCTCCGAGCCGCTTCACAACAGCGTGGCGCCTCGGGCCACTAGCCGGGCTAGCTTCGCCTCCTCTTCAGCTAAGAGGCGACGAGGGATTTCCAGCTTCTTGGGGCCGGTTTCCGCGGCGATCTGTCGTCGGAACTGTTCGATGTTAAGCCGAGCGACGTAGATTTGCATGGAGCGCGTCCGCCGTTCGTGCTGGCGTCGCGAGACGCAGTGGGTGGCGCTTGATCTCGTGAACGCGACAAGAAGACGGGCGGTCGCGTTGCGGGGTAGTCGGCGACCGCCCGTACGCGAGCGCTGGCGATGCTTCTCGCGGGGCAAGAACCTGCGCTCGGTGCATCCCGGAAAGCGGCAAACGGCGCTCGCGCGAAAGGATCGGATTCTACCTATTCCGCGTCACGGGCGGGCATTTCCTTGGGGCGAGATCGTATTCCGCGACGCGCCGATCCGCGGCGGCGTGCCGCCCGAGTTGCGCCTCAAATTTGACCTGTGAGAGGCTCGACAGCCGCTCACATTCGGCCTCCGCCCCGTGACGCGCTTAGCCAATGCAGGGAGGGCGGGGCCCATGCATGACGACCGAATAGCCGTCTATCGCAAACGCCCGGAAGGCTGCGTTCGGAGGGCGAGGCTGAAAGACAGTCACGCCGACGAATGGGCGCGCCTCGCAAGCCATTGGGAAATGCTGGCGCGGGTTCGCGAGCGGATGCCGATTGTCGCCGATCGCCATGATTCCGAACGGCAACAGGCCGCAAACGCCCGTAGGGCCTAACCGCTAACAGCGCCCGCTCGACGTGAAGGCTCGCGCCGTCATGATCGCGAAAACCGTTCAAGGTCGAGAACGGCTCGACGCTATGCAGGAGCGGAACGTCCGCTTCGACATATCGATTGTCCGTAGCCGTCATTCCGCTCTGGGCCAAACCCGTGCATTCGTGTTCGGCCGCTTCGCGGCCATCTCCAACAGAGACGGCGTGCGTCGAACGGATCACCACGGGACAGTGCGGCCGAGATAGTCGAGATACTCCAAGCCGGGTCGTCTCTGCTTCGAGAGAAGGACGTTAACCAGGTTCGGCACACTGTCCTCGATGCTCAAACGTGCGTCCGGCCCTCCCATGTCGGTGCGGACCCAGCCTGGCGCCAGCAGCGCCAGGGCGCGCGCCGTCCCGGCGTGGCGGGCCGCGAAGCTGCGCATGAACATGTTCAGGGCGGCCTTGCTGCCGCGATACACTTCCCGCAGACCGGTCTCGTTGTTGCTGACGCTGCCTTGTCCGGATGACATCACGCCGAGCAAGCCAGTCGGGGTGACGAGATCCTGCAGGCTTTCGATGACCCGCATCGGGCTCAGCGAATTTGTGACCATGACCCTGACAAACTCGTCCGTCGCCACATCCGCAATCGTTTCCTTCTCGTTGTTGGTGACGCCGGCGTTGACGAACAGCATGTCGAACATTCTGCCTGACAGGCGGCGCCGGAGCGCCGAGATCTGGTCCGGCGCGCAGATGTCCAGAACTTCGACCTCGACGCGACCTGCGAATTCGTCCGCCAGGTCGTGCAGCTTTGTTCGGGTTCCGCCTGGCCGGACCGTGCCGACGACGTTCCAGCCTTTCTTCAAGAACTCGGCGGCCATGGCGTGGCCGAGACCCCGTGACGCTCCAATGAGCAGGATGGCGCCTGCGGGATCGTTCAAAATGGCTGTTGGCATGGGCGCAATGTCTTTCGTTGGCGAGGGTGATCGCGAATATGAGCAAGCCGCGCTGCTGGCGCCAGACGCATCAAATGCAAACAATCGTTGCGTCTGACGCTATGTCAGATGAAGTCGGTGCGCTACGCTCGGCTCATGGAGAACGTGGACCTGAATCTGCTCGTCGCCCTCGATGCGCTGCTTGCCGAAGGCAGCGTGACGGGAGCGGCCCGTCGCCTCGGCTTGAGTTCCTCGGCAATGAGCCGGACGCTGACGCGACTTCGGACGGCGACAGGCGATCCGCTGCTTGTGCGCGCCGGGCGCGGGCTTGTGCCGACGCCTCGCGCTGCCGGGCTGCGCGATCGCGTCCACGAACTGACCCGCGACGCGCGCGCGGTTCTTCGGCCACAAATTGATCATGTGGACGTCGCCTCGCTGGAACGAACGTTTACCGTTCGCGCCAGCGAAGCGTTCCTGGAATTCCTTTCGGCGCCGGTGGCCGCCGCCATCACCCATGCCGCCCCGCGCATCCGCCTGCGATTTGCGCCAAAACCAGACAAAGATGCACGATCGCTTCGGGAAGGATTGATTGATCTGGAGATCGGCGTGCTTGGAACGTCGGCGCCGGAGATACGCACCCAATTCCTTTTCCGCGACAAGCGTGTCGGCGTAGCCCGGGTGGGACATCCGCTTCTGACCGGCCCAGGCGTGACGCCCGAACGCTATGCGGCCTGTAAGCATGTCGTGGCGTCGCGGGAAGGGGATGTCATCGAGCCCGTCGACGCCGCCTTGAAGAAGCTTGGCCTTGGACGGACGGTATCGATTGCCGTGCCCGGATATCCGGACGCCATGCGGATCGCGCGCCAATCGGATTTTATTGCCGTTGCGCCGCGTTCTTGCCTTGGCAATCGCCTGACGAGCGACCACGCCGCAACGTCGGGTCTCGACAGCTTCGAACTTCCGGTTCCCACGCCGACGTTCAAGATATCGGCGATGTGGCGCCCTCGAGTGGACGCAGACCCTGCGCACCGCTGGCTGCGCGATACAGTCATGTCGGTGTGCGGGACGGCGTATCCGCGTCAATGAAGATCGGTCGGTGTCGAGAACCGGACTTTCCGTCCACCGAGGAGGTCATTCACCAACAATATGACCCTTCGAGCCGTGACTTGCGAAGAACCGGGTTCCGCCATGCGCTGACGGCGCCAGGCGTCGGACTTGGACCGCCAACCATTCAGCCGATGATCGCTGCGTCTCTGTAGGGCGGCCGCGCATGACATCCAGCCTGGCGGCGTCGCCGCGGCGGCGGCGCGGCCGGTCGCGACGCGCTCCTGAGGGTTTCATCTCTGAGCGGAAATCTCACCCCAGCAGCCGCTCGAAATCGGCGATGTCGACCGGGGGGCTGAACAGGAAGCCCTGGTAGGTCGGACAGCCGTGGCGCTCGAGGAACTGTCGCTGCGCCTCGGTTTCCACCCCTTCGGCGATGACGGCGATCCCCAGGCTCTTGGCCAGGGTGATGATGCTCTGCACGACCGCCGCGTCGTTGGCGCTGTCGGGCAGCTTGCGGACAAAGGACTGGTCGATCTTGACCTGGTCGAGCGGCAACCGCGTCAGGTAGGACAGCGAGGAATAGCCGGTGCCGAAGTCGTCCAGCGAAAAGCCGACGCCGAGCTCTTTCAGCGCCCGCATCTTTTCGATCGTGCCCTCGATGTCGTCGATGATGAGGCTTTCCGTCAGTTCGAGCTTCAGCTTGGCGGCGGGAGCGCCGGCGCGTTCCAGGGCGCGACGCACCGTGTCGACGAAATCGGCCTGGCGGAACTGGCGGGCGCTGACGTTGATGGCGAGTTGCAAATCGCGGGCGCGCGGGTCGCCCGCCCAGTCCTTGAGACGCGAACAGGCCGCTTCCAGCACCCACTGGCCGATCGGCAGAATCAGCCCGGTTTCCTCGGCCAAAGAGATGAATTCGCCGGGCGCAACTATGCCGCGCTCGGGATGGCGCCAGCGCAGCAGCGCCTCGGCGCCGATGACGCCGTCGGCGTCGTCGACTTGCGGCTGATAATAGAGAATGAACTGGCGATCGAGAATGGCGAGCCGCAGAGCGGATTCCAGAACCGCCCGAGCGGCGAGCGCGCCTTGCATCTCGGGGTCGAAGAAGCGCAACGTGTTGCGCCCCGCCGATTTCGCCTGGTACATCGCGATGTCGGCCTGCTTGAGCAACTCGTCGAGCGAGTCGACGGCGTCGATGAACAGCGTGACGCCGATGCTCGCGGTGCTGTGATGCAGCCGCCCGGCGATGGTGAAGGGCTGGGCGAGCGCCGACAGAATCCTCTCGCCGACCTCGTTGGTCTCCGCTGCGGCTTCCTGGCGATTGCCGCTGAGGTCTTCGAGCAGGGCGACGAACTCGTCGCCGCCGAGGCGGGCGACGGTGTCGCCGTTGCGCACGCAATTGCCGATCCGTCGGGCGGCCTCGACCAGCAATTGATCGCCCACGTCGTGGCCGGCGGTCTCGTTGAGGATCTTGAAGTTGTCGAGATCGACGAACAGCAGCGCGCCTTTGCGCCCGCTGCGCGCGCAGCCCGCCAGCGCCTGCTGCAAACGGTCGAGGAACAGGCGACGATTGGGCAACTGGGTCAGCGGGTCGTAATAGGCGAGGTGCTCGATCTGCTTTTCGGCCTGTTTGCGCTCGGCCTGCGCACGCAGAGAGGCGACGCCGTAGCCCAGATCCTCGGCGAACTCGGTCAACAGGCTCACTTCTTCGTCGCCGAACGCCCCCACCTCCGAGGAATAGATCGTCAAGGCGCCGAGCGGCGCGCCGGCATCCATCAGGGGAATGGCGACGCTCGACGCATAGCCGCGCCGGCGCGCCTCCTCGCGCCACGGCGCCTTCCGGGGATCCGTGTCGATGTTCTTAACGGTCTGGGTTTCGCCGGTCCGGATGCAGGTCCCCGTCGGCCCGTGGCCGCGCTCGGAGTCGGCCCAGGTGACGTTGGCCATCTCCACGTAGCCTTGGTTGAACCCGGCTTCCGCGACGGGCCGCACGGTCTTGGCGGCGTCCTGTTCGGCATAGCCGACCCAGGCGAGCCGGTGCCCCGCCTGCTCGACGATGATCCGGCAGACCTGCTGGACCAGCGCCGCCTCATCGGTGGCGTGAACCAGAGCCTGGTTGCACATGCCGACGGCGCGGCGCGCGCGATTGACGCGCCGGAGCTGCTCCTCGACCCGCTGGCGCATGGCGATGTTGCGTTTCAACGTCACCGTCCAGACGGCCACGATCAGCAGCCCGACGGCCAGGACGAGGATCGCCGCCCAATAGTTCCTTCGTTCGATCTGCTCGCGGGTTTCGAAAATCGCCTCGGTCGGCTTCCATTTGTCGATAACGCTCTGGTAGACGCCATCGGCGCGAATGGTTCGTAGCGCGCCGTTGATTTCGCCGAGCAGCTTCGCGTCCCCCTTCCTGACCGCGATCGCCGAATAGGAGAACGCGATCGGCTCGCCGGCGGCCTTGATGTTGGCGATCCGGTTGACGCTGAGGACGTACGATCCAACCCGGTAATCCACGACCACGGCGTCGACGGCGCCGTCGCTCAGCAGTTTGAAGCCGTCAACGAAATTGCGAATGATCGTCAGGTGAATCTCGGGATTGGCGGCCAGCGTCTGGCGCGGCAGGCCCGCCTCTTCGACCCCGACCCGCAGGCCACGCAGGCTGGAGATCCCCAATATTCCCGTTCGACTTGCTTGGACAAAGATCGAGAACTGCGACTCGAGCAGCGGGTCGGAAAAATCAAAGATCTTGTTACGTTCTTCGGTCGGGTTGATTTGAATCAGCGCCGAGGCGTCGCCCCGAGCGACCATCGCCTGCGCCTGCGCCCAATCCATCGCCCTGATTTCAATCGGTTCGGGGATGTGCTGGGCAAGCGCGCGGACAAGGTCGACCGCGACTCCCGATGGCGTGTGATCTTCGAGATAGACCACCGGAGCGATATTCTGGTTGCCAAGAAACAGCAGTCTCGTCGGCGCCGGCGTTTCGGCGGCCGAGTTGAAGGCAATAAAGCAGCCGAACAAGACGCCAAGGATGGCGGCCGCCGCCGATCTGCTCCGGATTAATTTCTTTAACTGCCGCCGGGTAAGGGCCTCGCTGCGGCGCCTATTCACGTTCCCAATTCTGACGTCAGGTCGGCCCAAGCGGCCCACTCCAGAAAGGGCGGCAATATTTCACAGAATAGACACGCGGAGCGAACGCTCGTCAATCCATACTATTGTCACATTGAGGCGCGGCG
>JBEKVR010000193.1:0-7951 GCA_049513815.1 Roseiarcus sp.
GCGAGACGTTGAGCGGCAGGTCGGCGCTGTCGACGACCAGCCGGACAAAGCGCAGCCAGCCGGGCAGCAGGTCGGCGTCCTGGGTGATCAGCACCCGCCGGACATAGAGCTTATTGCGGCTCTTGCGGGCCGGATCGAACAGATCGAACGGCCGCGAGCCGGGCACGAACGCGAGCGCCGAATATTCGTGCCGCCCCTCGGCGCGCCAGTGCACGGTCAGCGCCGGCTCGTCGAATTGGCCCGACAGGCTGCGATAGAACTCGGCGTATTGCTCGGCGGCGATTTCGCTCTTCGGCTTGGCCCAGATCGCCGCGCCGTCGGCGACGCGACGCGGCTCGGCCCCCGGCTTGTCGACGAGGTCGATCGGCACGGCGACGGCGCCGGAATGCTCGCGGACGATGCCCTCGAGGCGGAACGGTTCGAGATAGTCGACCGACGCCTCGTTGAGATGGAGGATCACGCGCGCGCCCCGCGCCGGCGCTTCGGCGAGCGGCAGCGGCGCGACGGAGAAGACGCCCTGGCCGTCCGACGACCAGCGCCACGCTTCTTCCGTGCCGGCGCGGCGGGTCTCGACGACGACCTCGGCGGCGACCATGAACGACGAATAGAAGCCGATGCCGAATTGACCGATGAGATTGGTCGCCTCTTTGCCGGCGTCTTCGGCGGTGAGCCGGTCGAGGAACGCGCGCGTGCCGGAGCGGGCGATGGTGCCGAGCGCCTCGACGAGCTCGGCGCGCGTCATACCGACGCCGTTGTCGTTGAACGCGATCGTGTGTCGTTCGGGATCGAGCGCAATCTCGATGCGGAACGGCTCGCCCGACTCGATGAGTTCCGGCTTGGCGATCGCCTCGTAGCGCAGCTTCTCACAGGCGTCGGCGGCGTTGGAGACGAGTTCGCGCACGAAGATGTCGCGGTCCGAATAGACCGAATGGACCATCAACTGCAGGAGGCGCGCGACGTCGGCCTCGAAACTCTGGGTCTTGGTCTCCCCTCCCGCCGAAACATGCGCGTCGTTCGTCAATTTCGCCTCGTCGATCGTGAAATGGGCCCAAGCGACCGCGGCCGCTCGCCAGCGGCGCTCATATCGCGAAGATTTTCTGCGATTTCAAGGCGCCTGGGCGTCGTCGCGCGAGGCAAAAAAAGAGGCGGATCGGCGAGGAGGGGGCCTCCCGATCCGCCAGCCTGCGTGGCAATTTCAGTGCCCGGACGCCGCTCGGGGGCTGGGGGGCAAATACACCGAGCGCGGCGCCGAACCGAACCATCGCGGCTCGTCGCTCTTTTGACGGACCGATGCGGCGTCTGATTGACCACAAGCGGGCAAAACCAAGGCATTTGTCACGCCGTCGTGTGCCCGCCCCTTTTCTCAATGGGCGGGCGGAAGCGGCGCGTCGGCGGCCGGCTTCTTCGCCTTGGCGGCGACCCTCTGCTTCTTCAGCTTGGCGGCGATCGAATTGTGCGGTCGCGCGGCGAGCGGAGCGAGCTTCACCGGCTTGAGCGCGCCCTTCAGCGCCGCCGGCGCGCCCTGCGCTTCGGCGCCCTCGGCCAGCGGCGGCTTGTCGTTGACGTAGGCGCGCGCTGCGTTGGGGCCTCCTGCGCCCGCGTCGGCGCCAGTCGGTTTGGCGGCGAGCACCGGCCCGGTCCAGCCCGGCTTGGGGCCGATAAAGATCGGCTCCGCGTCGAAATGGACCGGCTTTCTCGCATCCTCGATCGTCATCGCCGGCGCCTGCATGAAGGCGGAGTAGGGAGCGCCCTGCCCGGCGACGTTCGCCGGCGAGCCCTCGTTTTCCTCTTCGGCGGCGAGCACGGCGGCCCGGTTGCGCCGCGAGCAGATCTCGCCGCGCATGTCGGGCGCGCTGCGTACGGCTGAATCCGCCAGACTCTCCGGCGGCCCTTCGCCGCCGCCCCATTTGGCGAAGCCGGCGTCAAACAGACGCGCCGCCTCCATTGTGCGCTCGAGCGGCGAGGGCGCTCCGAGCACGACGACGATCAAGCGGCGCCCGCCATGGGTCGCGGTCGCGACGACGTTGAAACCGGCCGGACAGGTGAAGCCGGTCTTCATCCCGTCGGCGCCGGGATAGCGTCCGAGCAGGCCGTTGTGATTGGCGATGATTTCGTCGCCGAGTTGCAGCGCGCCAATGCCATAGAGGTCGAGCTGCTCGGGAAAGTCGCGCAACAGCGCGCGCGCGACGATCGCCATGTCGCGGGCGGACGAGACATGGGCGGGATCGTGCAGGCCGTTGGGATTGACGAAATGCGATTCGTGCACGCCGAGCTTGAGCGCGGTCGCGTTCATTTCGGCGGCGAAGGCTTCGACTGAGCCATCGATGCTCTCGGCGATCATCACCGCGACGTCGTTGGGCGACTTGACCATCAGCATCTTGAGGGCGTTGTCGAGCGTCACCTCGACGCCGGGGGCGAAGCCCATTTTCGACGCCGGCATGGCGGCCGCGCGCGCCGACATCGTCAGCGGCGTGTCGAGCGTGAGGCGTCCGTCGCGCACCGCCTGCAGCGCGACATAGGTCGTCATCAGCTTGGTCAGCGAGGCCGGATACCAGGGTTCGGTCGCATTGTTCTCGCTCAGCGTCTGGCCGCTGTCGACGTCGACGACAAGCGACGGCCCCGCAGCCGCGGCTTCTGAGAGACCCAGCGACAAAGCGCAAACCAGAAGCGCGGCGGGCAGCCGCTTCGAACAATTCGCTTTTGACGCCATCGTTCCGAGCATCTCCGCAAGCTCGCCCCCGCTTCGCGCGAAGCGCGTCGCGCCGTCACGTGGTAAAGACTAACCGACGCAACCTCAAGTCGCGTGGCCCCGGCTTCAGATCACATGAAAATGTTGGCGATGCTGAGGCGGCTCGCCTGTCGGCGGAAAAGCGGACGCGAGCACATCGGCGCAGCGCAGCGCGGCGCTCGCCAATGCCTCCGCCGGGCCGCATTTGCGTATGTCCGCGACGAGCGCGTCGACGAAGGCCTGCCATTGATCTTGCGCGATCGCTTGGGTAGCCGCTTCCGCGGCGACGACGCGCGCATATCGCTCGGCGAGCGACACGTAGACCAGCACGCCGCTGCGCTCGGCGATTCGATCGAGTTCGCGAAGCTGGAATTGCACAAGCGCCGCGCGATGCGCATTGGCGCGCCGCACGCTGCGCGGCGTTAGCCGGAGGCGAAGCGGACTCAGCATCAGAATCGCGCTCACGGCGAAGCAAACCACGAGCTGCGCGAGGAAGATGCGCTGCGCAGAAAGTTGCGTGAACATCAGCAGCGGCCACGGCGTGAGCAAACCAAAGAGGCCGCTCGCCAGCAGCGGCGAGAATTCGTAATTGGCGGAGGCGTGCGCCAGCACGCAGACGATCGGCGCGCGCGTGCGCTGTTGCGCGGCGCTGAAGGCCGCTTCGATCGCAGCTTGCTGGAGCGCGTCGATCGGCATCACCAACTCCCCGAGGCGCCGCCGCCGCCGGACGATCCGCCGCCGCCGGAGAACCCACCGCCGCCGCTGAAGCCGCCGCCGCCGAACGAACCGCCGCTGCGTCCAACGCCAGAGGACAGGATCATCGCGTTGCCGAGCAGACCGGCGCCGCGCACGCGCGTCATGTAGAAGATGAACAGAATAAACAGAATGAACAACAACGGCGTGATGGCGTCGAGCGACGAGGCGTTGTCCTCGGCGCGCAACTCCGGCTTTTTCTGCCAGTCCGCCGAGTCCGTCGTCAGCACGGTGATGATGTCCTCGACGGCTCGCGCCACGCCGCCGTCGAAATCGCCGGCCTTGAAGCGCGGCGCAGCGGCGTTGGCGATGATGATCGCCGAGGTCGCGTCGGTCAGCGTTCCCTCGAGGCCGTAGCCCACTTCGATGCGCACCCGATGCTCATTGGGCGCGACGAGGAAGAGGACGCCGTTGTTCTTCTTGGCTTCGCCGAGCTTCCAAGCGCGGAAGAGCGTGTTGGCGTAGGGCTCGATCGCCTGCCCGTCGAGCGAGGGAACGGTCGCGACGACCAGTTGAATCCCCGACTTGTTCTCGAGATCGGCGAGCTTGCCTTCGAGATTGGCGCGCTCGACCGCGGAGAGCACATGCGCGGCGTCCACCACACGGCCGGTCAGGGCCGGCGGATCGGCCGCTCGAGACGAGGATGTGGCGAGCGTGGCGAGCAGCGCGAGCGCCAGCGCGACAGCGAAGGCCCGCAGATGTTGCGCCCAGGCCGCCATGCTCGCGCCGCCGGTCAGAATTTCACCTTGGGCGCCGTTTCAGAGCCTGGCGTAGCGACAAATTCCGCCATCGGCTTGTTGGCGCGGAAGAAGGTCGAGGCCCAGAAGACGCCGGGGAAAGTGCGAAGTTCGGTGTTATAGGCTTGGATGGCGGATATGTAGTCCTTGCGCGCAACGGAGATGCGGTTCTCGGTGCCCTCGAGTTGCGCCTGCAAGGCGAGAAAATTCTGGTTCGACTTGAGCTCGGGATAGTTCTCGCTGACCGCAAGCAGCCGCCCGAGCGCGCCCGACAAGGCGTTCTGCGCGTCCTGCATCTGCTTGACCTTCTCGGGATCGGTGAGATCCGAGGCGTCGACATGGATCGAGGTCGCCTTGGCGCGCGCCTCGGTCACCGCCGTCAGGACGTCCTTTTCCTGCTTGGCGTAGCCCTGAACGGTCGCCACCAGATTGGGAATGAGGTCCGAGCGCCGCTGATACTGATTCTCCACCTCCGCCCATTGCGCCTTGGCGGATTCTTCGAGCGTCGGAATATTGTTGTAGCCGCAGGACGCGAGCGTAAGGCCCGCCAGCACGGCGACAGCGATGGCGCGAAGGCGCGAGAGAACGGCGGGCACAGACGTTTCTCCTCAACCGCCGCATCGTGCGGCCCGCCGTATACAGCGCGCGGCGCGCTGGCAATTGCAACGGCGCGCCACGTCGGCGGTCTCAGGCGATATTGCTGGCGAAGGACTTGGCGACCGTCCAGGCGATCGGGATCGCGACCACAAAGCCGGCGATCGCCGCTATGCCAATCCACTTACCGAGTTCGTCCTGCAGCGCCGGCGTCAACAGCGCCGCCAAGACGAGAACGCCGGCTGCGACCGGCGCGATGAAGACCCAGAATAGCGCAGCGACCCTCCACATGGCGGACCCCTCCCTTGCATTGCTTCAATGCAAGATTGACGGCTGGCGCGGGGGCGGGTTTTTGACGCGGGTCAATAAATCACGACGCGGACATGGCGCGCGACCAACGGTCGCGGCGGCGGAACGGCGGCGGCCGCGAGGCCCCAACCCCAGCGCAGGGCGCCAGCCTGCGGCGCCGCGGGGGCCTCGACGAAACGGGCGATGCAGCGGGCGGCCGGCACGCCGTAGAGAGCGCCAAGCAGCGCGGCGATTGGGATCCACAGCCCAGCGTCGGCGGCGAGTTGCGGCGTCGCAAGCACAGCGATGACCAACGCTCCAACCAAAGCCGGCGCGGTGAAGACCCAGCAGACTGCGACGATTCGCCACATGCCGTTTCCTCCGAGGCGCGATAAGGGTTCGTTGGGGTTTTTTGCCCCCGATTCTCTTTTGACGAAAACGTAGCTTGGATTCGACCACGGGTCAAAAGGCCCGGGCGGGTGTTTTGCGCGCCTGGCGCTTGATCGGCGCCGACGCATTCACTAGAAAGCCGCCACCGGCCCGGCGGTCGGTTCCCCCGCCCGCTCCCCATGCGAAGCCGCGGAAACGCAGTGAAGGACATTCCATGCGCGTGTATTACGATCGCGACGCCGATCTCAACCTGATCAAGGGCAAGAAGGTCGCGGTGATCGGCTATGGCAGCCAAGGCCACGCCCACCTGCTCAACATGCGCGACAGCGGCGTCAAGGAGATCGCAGTCGCGCTGCGCGCCGAATCCGCCAGCGCCAAGAAGGCCGAAGCGGAAGGCATCAAGGTCATGAGCGTGCCCGAGGCCGCCAAATGGGCCGACGTCGTGATGATGCTGACGCCCGACGAATTGCAGGCCGATATCTACCGCGACCAGCTCGCGCCCAACATGAAGCAAGGCGCGGCGCTGATGTTCGCCCATGGCCTCAACGTGCATTTCAACCTGATCGAGCCGCGCCCCGATTTCGACGTGCTGATGGTCGCGCCGAAAGGGCCCGGCCACACTGTGCGCTCCGAGTACAAGCGCGGCGGCGGCGTGCCGTGCCTGATCGCCATCCACCAGGACGCGAGCGGCAACGCCCACGACCTCGGCCTCTCCTACGCCAGCGCGATCGGCGGCGGGCGCGCCGGCATCATCGAGACGACCTTCCGCGAAGAATGCGAGACCGACCTGTTCGGCGAGCAGGTCGTGCTTTGCGGCGGCCTCGTCGAGCTGATCCGCAACGGCTTCGAGACGCTGGTCGAAGCCGGTTACGCGCCGGAAATGGCTTATTTCGAGTGCCTGCACGAAGTGAAGCTGATCGTCGACCTCATCTACGAGGGCGGCATCGCCAACATGAACTACTCGATCTCCAACACCGCCGAATATGGTGAATACGTCTCCGGTCCGCGCATCATCACGGCCGAGACCAAGGCGGAAATGAAGCGCGTGCTCGCCGACATCCAGTCGGGCAAATTCACCCGCGACTGGATGCTCGAGAACAAGGTCAACCAGACCTCGTTCAAGGCGACGCGCGCGCGCAACAACGCCCACCAGATCGAGGCGGTCGGCGAGAAGCTGCGCGCGATGATGCCGTGGATCGGCAAGAACAAGCTGGTCGACAAGTCGCGCAACTGAATGCGCGCCGCGGCGATGACGGCGCTGGACAGGCCGTCACGCCTTTGCTACATGCCGGGCCGCGCACGGGGCCCGGCCCCGGCGATTTCGATGGGCGCATAGCTCAGTTGGTAGAGCAGCTGACTCTTAATCAGCGGGTCCAAGGTTCGAGCCCTTGTGCGCCCACCATCGAAAACAAAGGCTTAGCCAAAATTCTCATTTGCCTGATGTAGGCGTGTCCGCACTATTTCCGGATATTGAGGCGAGCCGCGCGCGCTTGCCGAGCAACCCTCTTCAGGATGCCGCCGTGAATTCAATCGGCCAAAAGAGCGTGGGTGGCGATCGTTGATTGCCTTCGCTCGGTACATCGGCATCGACTATTCGGGAGCGCAAACGCCGAGCGCGAGCCTGAAGGGTCTGCGCGTCTATCTGGCCGAGGTCGATACGCCGCCGATCGAAGTCGCTCCGCCGCCATCGCCCCGCAAGTACTGGACCCGGCGCAGCATCGCTGAATGGCTGGTCGAGCGGCTTGTCGAGCCCGCTCCGACGCTGGTCGGCATCGACCACGGCTTCTCATTTCCCCTGCGCTATTTCGAGGCCCATCGACTCGAGCCCGATTGGCCCGCCTTCCTCGACGACTTTCAACGCCATTGGCCGACCGATGAGGAGGTCTATGTCGACTTCGTCCGCGATGGCATCGTGGGTAGTGGCGCGGAACGAATGGGCGAGCCGCGTTGGCGACGTCTGACCGAAGAGCGCGCTCGCGGCGCGAAGAGCGTCTTTCAATTCGATGTGCAGGGGTCAGTGGCGAAATCGACGCATGCCGGCATTCCCTGGCTGCGGTTCATCCGCCAACGCCTCGGCTCGCGCGTCCACTTCTGGCCTTTCGATGGTTGGGATGTTCCAGCCGGGCGCTCCGCCATTGCCGAAGTCTATCCGGCGCTGTCGAGCCGGAGCTTCGCCCGTGAGGGCCGTGCTCCCGACCAGCACGACGCCTACTGCGTCGCCGCTTGGCTATCGCGCGCTGACCATGATGGCAGCCTCGCGGCGTTCTTGAAACCCGACCTGACCGGGTCAGAGCGCACCGTTGCCCAAGTCGAGGGTTGGATATTGGGCGTCGCCGGGAACTTGCGCGCCGTCTGATCGGCGATCGAGCTGACGCTAGGAACCTTATCGCAGCTAGCCCTTGCTATTCATGACGAGGTTCGGTTTGGCGCTTGGGCGGCTTTGGGGGACTTCGGGCGCACG
>JBEKVR010000194.1:0-7801 GCA_049513815.1 Roseiarcus sp.
ACGCTGACCGACCCGGAGGCCGTCAAGCTCATCCGCCTGTCGAAGCAGCTCGTCACGCTGGTGCGCGACGTCGAGGTCGTCGCGCCGCTCGACGCGCTCGGAACGCCCGAACTCAAAGGCGAGCCGCTGATCGCCTTCCTCAAGGCGATGGAGTTCACGACCATCACCAAGCGCGTCGCCGACCTCGCCGGCCTCGACGCCGACGCGATCGCGCCCGACCCGCGCTTCGTCGGCCCCGGCGGCTGGCGCGGCCGCAACGGCGAACCGGCGGCGCCGGAAGCGGCGGCCTCGGCCGACGCGCCCACCCCTGCCGCGCCTGCCGCCGCTGCGTCCGCTCCCGCTCTGGCGCCGACGCCCACGCCGCAGACGCTCGCCGCCGAGCGCGCGGCGGAAGCGCGCGCCATTCCATTCGACGTCGCCGCTTACCAGACCGTCAGCGACGCCGCGACGCTGCAGGCGTGGATCGACCGCGCCACCGACGCCGGAGTCGTCGCCTTCGACACCGAGACGACCTCGCTCGACCCCCTGCAGGCGGGACTCGTCGGCGTGTCGCTCGCCGTGGCGCCGGGCGAAGCTTGCTACATTCCGATCGGCCACAGCGCCGGCGAGCCCGGCCTGTTCGAGGGCGGCGGCCTGCTGCCCGGTCAGATCGGCGAAGCGGAAGCGATCGCGCTGCTGAAGCCGCTGCTCGAATGCCCCGGCGTGCTGAAGATCGGCCAGAACGTCAAATTCGACTGGCACGTCTTCGCCCGGCGCGGCGTCGAAGTCGCGCCCTACGACGACACGATGCTGATTTCCTACGCGCTCGACTCCGGCGCGACCAACGAAGGCCACGGCATGGACGCCTTGTCCGACCGCTGGCTCGGCCACAAGACGATCGCGTTTTCCGAAGTCGCCGGCTCGGGACGCAATTTCATCGGCTTCGCGCGCGTCGCGATCGAGAAAGCGACCGCATACGCCGCCGAGGACGCCGACGTGACGCTGCGCCTGTGGCGCGCGCTCAAGCCGCGCCTCGCCGCCGAGAGCATGACGACGGTCTACGAGACGCTCGAGCGGCCGTTGATCCTGCCGCTGGCGCGGATGGAGGCGCGCGGCGTGTCGATCGACCGCGACATGCTCTCGCGCCTGTCGGGCGAATTCGCACAAGGGATGGCGCGGATCGAAGCCGAGGTGCAGAAGCTGGTCGGCGCGCCGTTCAATCTCTCCTCGCCCAAGCAGCTCGGCGACATATTGTTCGGCCAGATGGGCCTGCCGGGCGGCAAGAAGACCGCGACCGGCGCCTGGTCGACGTCGGCCGGCGTGCTCGAAGACCTCGCCGAACAGGGCCACGAGCTGCCGGCGCGCATCCTCGACTGGCGCCAGCTCGCCAAGCTGAAGTCGACCTACACCGACGCGCTGCCAACCTTCGTCGATCCGCGCACCAAGCGCGTCCACACCTCCTACGCGCTCGCTTCAACCACCACCGGGCGGCTGTCGTCGTCCGATCCCAATTTGCAGAACATCCCCGTGCGCAACGAGGAAGGGCGCAAGATCCGCCGCGCCTTCGTCGCCGCGCCGGGCTGCAAGCTGATCTCAGCCGATTATTCGCAGATCGAGCTGCGCCTGCTCGCCCATGTCGCCGACATCGGCGCATTGAAGCAGGCCTTCGCCGACGGACTCGACATCCACGCGATGACCGCCTCGGAAATGTTCGGCGTGCCGGTCAAAGACATGCCGAGCGAGGTGCGCCGCCGCGCCAAGGCGATCAACTTCGGCATCATCTATGGCATCTCGGCTTTCGGCCTCGCCAACCAGCTCGGCATCCCGCGCGACGAGGCCGGCGCCTACATCAGGAAGTATTTCGAGCGCTTTCCCGGCATCCGCGACTATATGGAGACGACCAAGAAGCGGGCGCGCGCCGACGGCTTCGTGCGCACCATCTTCGGCCGCAAGTGCCATTTCCCGCGCATCAACGCGTCGAACCCGTCCGAGCGCGCGTTCAACGAGCGGGCGGCGATCAACGCGCCGCTGCAAGGGGCGGCCGCCGACATCATCCGCCGCGCCATGGTGCGCATGGACGGCGCGCTCGCCAAAGCGAAGCTCGACGCCAAGATGCTGATGCAGGTACACGACGAACTGGTGTTCGAGGCGCCGGACGACCAAGTCGAGGCGACAATCGCCCTGGCGAAAAAGGTGATGATCGAGGCCCCCGAGCCGGCGGCGAAGCTCGGCGTGCCCCTCGCCGTCGACGCGCGCGCCGCCAACAATTGGGACGAGGCGCACTGAAGGCGCGAGGAAGGCGCTAGGCGGGGGCGGTCACATCCTCGCGATCCTCACGGTTCTGCGGTTGAAACCACCGCCCACCCGCGCGCATGCTGGTTCTGTCGCGCAAGGCCTCGCGCCGCGCCGTCAGGGAGCCGTCGGCATGCGACCGCCTCTCGTCCTCGCTTGCATTCTGATCGCCGGCTCGTCGCTGCTGGCGCTTGCTGACGACGCGGGAACACGCATCGGCGCGGCCGCTTACGGCGACTGGCGCAGCGACGCGCCGGGCGTGCGCCGCAAGCTGACGGAAGCCGACATGCCGGCGCCGGGCGCGACGCGCTCGGCCGCCAATCCGTCGTGGGCGGTGGCGCGTCCCGAGGGCGCGTGGCCGAAAGCGCCCAAAGGGTTCGCCGTCAGCCTGTTCGCCTCCGGTCTCAAGGAGCCGCGCGTCGTGCGCGTCGCGCCAAACGGCGACGTCTTCGTCGCCGAAAGTGCCGCCGGCCGCGTCACTGTGCTCAGCGCCGCCGATGGCGCGGCCAAGGCGGCGACCTCCGCCGTTTTCGCCGATGGGCTGCATCGCCCATTCGGGATTGCTTTCTATCCGACGCGGCCGGACCCGCGTTACGTCTATGTCGCCGAGACCGACCGCGTCGTGCGCTTCCCCTACCGCAGCGGCGAGACCAAGACGGCGGGCCCGGCCGAAGTCGTCGTCCCGTCGCTGCCGTCTGGCCGCGGCCACTGGACGCGCGACCTCGCCTTCTCCGCCGACGGCAAGACACTGTTCGTTTCGGTCGGCTCGGGCTCCAACGACGCCGACGCAATGCCCGACGCGCCGACCGAAGGGCTCGCCGCCTTCGTCGCCAAGCACGCGCTCGGCGCGGCCTGGGGCGCGGAGGAGAACCGCGCCGACGTGCTCGCCTTCGATCCCGACGGCGGCGGCAGGCGCGTGTTCGCCACCGGCCTGCGCAATTGCTCCGGCCTAGCGGTCCAACCGCAGACCGCGGCGCTTTGGTGCGCGGTCAACGAGCGCGATTCGCTCGGCGACGACCTGCCGCCCGACTACGCCACCAGCGTCAAGCCCGGCGCCTTCTACGGCTGGCCGTGGTTCTACATCGGCGACCACGAAGACCCGCGCCTCAAGGGGCGGCGCGCCGACCTCGCCGCGTCCGTCACCGTCCCCGACGTGCTGATCCAGGCCCACTCGGCGCCGCTCGGCATCGCCTTCTACGACGGCGCGCAACTCCCCGCCGCCTCCGCGGCGACGCCTTCGTCGCGCTGCACGGCTCGTGGAACCGCGCCAAGCGCACCGGCTACAAAGTCGTGCGGCTGCCGTTCAAGGACGGCGCGCCGACCGGCGAATACGAGGATTTCCTCACCGGCTTCGTCGCCGACGACGCCTGCGTGTGGGGGCGGCCGGTCGACGTCGCCGTCGCGCACGACGGCGCGCTGCTGGTCACCGACGACGCCGGCGGCGCGATCTGGCGCGTCGCCTATACGGAGCGCTGAGCGCCGCCGGCGCGCCTGTCAGACGAGCACGAACCACAATGCGAGGCCGCCGCCGGCGACGACCGAAGCCGCCGCCAGCAGGGCCGCAAGGCGCCAACCGCTGATGCGGAAATTGCGGAAGGTGAAGAGATAACCCAAGACGAAGAAGACGACGACGTCGACGACGCCGTGGGTGCGCCAATGGTGGCCGGTGAGCGAGGCCATATAGGCGTTCAGCGGCTCGTAGGCGTCCTTCACCCAGGCGAGCGCGGTGTTGAACAGAATCGCAATCACGGCGGCGAGGCCGAAGCCGGCCGCGGGGCCTTTGAGATCGTCGGTCGCCTTGGCGCCGGCTTCGGAGGTGGGAATGGCGCTCATCATTCGGCTCCTACAACGCCGGTGTGGACGAAGGCGACCTTGACGCCGTAGTTGATGATTGCGCCGGCGCCTTCGATCGCCAGACCGTTGAGGACGATGAAGGCGGCCACCACCATCACCACGACGCGCGCGCCGCCGTTCTTGGCGAGATTGCCCGCCGCGGCGATCGGCAAGTAGAGCGCGAGAATCAGCGGAATGAAGAACAGGTGCTCCTTCGTCTCCATGACGAAGTTATGCGCCCACGGCCACGGCCCCTTGAGGATGATCGCTTTCTCGTGGCCGTAGAAGACCGTGTACCAATACCCGCCAAGCACGGCCGCCAGCACGATGCAGCCGGCGACGACGAACGCCGCCAACCGGATACGCGATCGATTCGCTTCCGACGCGTTCAGCGCTTCGACGAACACCCATACCGCAGCCAGGATGCCCAGCACCCCGAACGTCGGATGGGCGAATAGGATGATGTCGCTCATCGCAGCTTCCCCCCTGTCAGAGAGTCTTCTCTGGACGCTTCACGCTATCGTGATTCACTGACCACTTTCCTTGCGCCTGCGCAAGATGCTCGTGCGCAGGCTCAACCGTCAGGCGGCCTATCGGCAATCCTGGCGGCCCGTCGCTACGCGACGACGAGGTTAGCGCGAACGCGGACGCCGAGCTGGAACCCGCACGCGGGAAGAATTCGTTTTCGCGGCGTTCGACGCCTGGACGAACAGCCACAGCGAAGCGAGAGCGCCGAGCGCTGCGACCGCCGGAGTGACGAAAAGGATGATGCCGTTCATCGCGCCTTCCTCTGTCTCGAGAAGCTTGCCGACTCTGGTTATCGACGTTCTGGCGCCGCCGGCCTTGAGCGGCCGCAAACTGCAAGTGCGCAACTTCGCGTCGTCCGGCGCAGCAGCCCAAAGGGTACGGCTTTGAACGGCGGGGAACTTAGCCCCTGCGCCGCCGTTCATCCCCGCTTCATTTGCCATGCCTCAGAATCCTCGTTGGGGACGCCTGCGGACCGCGGGCTCGACGCGACCTGAGTGGAGACAATGAATTCGCGATTCCTGGCCGGCGTCGCCGCCGCGACCCTCGCCGTCTGCATCGGTTCGGATTCGCAGATCGACGGCGCGCAATCGCTGACCATCCCCAGCCTGTGCGTCGACGGCGAGGTCTGCGCCGCCTTGTGCCGCGCCCATGTCGAGGACGGCCGCACGCCTGACGATTTCATTCAGCGCGCGGCCTACGAGCTCGGGCCGGCGGCGACGACGTTCAAGCTGCCGCCCGCCAACATGAACATGCCGCCGCAGATCGACCCGAAGAACGTCTACGCGTCGATCGCGACGAGCGACATCAGCCCGGCGACCGCCGGGGCGCTCAACCGCGTCTATGCGCCCAACCTCATCACCGGCAAGGTCGACGTCATCGACCCCAAGACGTTCCAGGTGGTCGACAGCTATTTCGCCATCCCCAGCCCGCAGCACATCGTGCCGTCGTGGGACCTGCAGACGCTGTGGGTGGCGGGCGACATCAGCTATCGCGGCGGCCACGCCTCGGTGGCGGCGATCGACCCCAAGACCGGCAAGGTCACCAAGACGATCGACCTGCCCGACGCCTACAACATGTATTTCACCCCCGACGGCCGTTCGGCGATCGTCGTCGCCGAGGCGAAACGGCGGCTCGAATTCCGCGACCCGCACACCATGGCGCTGCAAGGCTACATCGCCGCGCCGCGCTGCGCCGGCGTCAACCACGCCGACTTCGCGCTCGACGGGTCCTACGCGATCTTCACCTGCGAATACGACGACACGCTGGCCAAGATCGATCTCGTCCACCACACGCTCGCCGGCATGTTGCAGCTGTCGCCCGGCCACATTCCCCAGGACATCCGCATCGCCCCCGACGGCTCGGCCTTCTTCGTCGCCGACATGCTGAAGGATGGACTCATCGTCGTCGACGGCGACGCCTTCAAGGAGACCGGCTTCATCCCGACCGGCGTCGGCGCGCACGGGCTCTATCCCAGCCGCGACGGCAAGCAGCTGTTCATCTCCAACCGCGGCACCCATAATCTCGGCGGCGAGCGCCACGGCGACGGCAGCGTGTCGGTGATGGACTTCGCCACGCGCAAGATCGTCGCCAACTGGACGATCCCCGGCGGCGGCAGCCCCGACATGGGCAACGTCTCGGCCGACGGCAAATATCTGTGGCTGTCGGGCCGCTACGACGGCGTCGTCTACGCTTTCAACACCGATGACGGCTCGGTGAAAACGATCCCGGTCGGCGGCATGCCGCACGGCCTCACCGTCTGGCCCCAACCGGGGCGCTACTCGCTCGGGCACACTGGCAATATGCGGTGACGGCGTCCCTTCTCTCCGCGCGCGGAGAGAAGGCTAGCGAGGCCCAGGCGTCGCTGGAAGTTCTTCGCCCGGCGGCGCGAGATGCGGACGCAAGACGCGATTGAACAGCTCCGCAGGCAAAGTGACGACGCCAAGCGTCGGCGCGCCGATCGACAACGTCACGGCCGGTCTCCACAGAAAGTTGCTCGCCTCGACTTTCGCGATTTCTCCCCAGGGGATGAGCAGGCGTTGCTTGAGCGCGATCGAAACGGGAAAGCCTGGTTCGAGGTAAAGCCCGGCGGCGTCGGCGCCGACCCGCATCGCGCGTCTGAAGAGGACGGCGCCGATCATGACATATTGGCGGTCGAGCGAATCTGCCGGCATGCTCCGCGTCGTGGCGAATTTCTCGGCGAGCTCCCGCCAGCCGTGGCCACGCGAAAATGCGCGCGAAAACGTCGGGCCGAACCAGCGCAGCGCCAAAACGACAAGCGCCAGCGCCACGATCGCCAGCGCCAGATTGAGAGCGAAGCTCGGATCCATGGATCGGCTCCATCACATGTCCACTGCAGCCGGCGCTGCGGAGGCCCAGTCGAGCGACGGCAGATTGGCGCAGACGACCTGCGCCGATCGAGTGACCCTGCCTCGATGTTAGTCCTGAACTCAGCGCGCGGCGAGGGGCGCAGCGCCCCTACTTCTTCGCCGCGCCGCCCACTCTTGCCCGCAGACCCGGCGCGAAGCGCGCGGCGAGCGACAGCGCGACGAGGCCAATCGCGCAGACGAGCGCGCCGGCGAGGAAGGTCGCGCCCGGCCCGATCGCGTCCCACAGCGCGCCGGCCGCGATGCTCGCGACCAGCGCGGCGATTCCGCTGACGAAGTTGAACACGCCGAAGGCCGCGCCGCGCTGATCGGCGGGCGCCGCGTCGGCGACCAGCGCCGCGAGCACGCCCTGGGTCAGGCCGAGATGCAAACCCCATAGCGCGACGCCGAGCGCCGCGCCGACCAGCCCGCCGGCGAAGGCGAGCACGAGATCGGCGGCGATCAGCAGATAGAAGCCGATCGCCGCGACGGTGAGCCGGTCGAGCCGGTCGGACAGCGCCCCGGCCGGATAGGCGGCGAGCGCATAGACGACGTTCATCGTCACCAGCGTCAGCGGCGCCAGCGCCAGCGGGAGGCCGAGGCCCTGCACGCGCAGCACCAGGAACGCCTCGGAGAAGCGCGCCAGCGCGAACAGCGTCGCGACGCCGACGACCAGCCAATAGCCGCCGCCGAGGCGCCGGAGCGCAGCGCGATCGAACGTCCGCCGCGCTTCGCCCGGCGCGCTTTTCGTCTCCGGCTCCTTGACCAGCGTGACGAGCAGCGCGACGGCGAGGAACGCCGGAATG
>JBEKVR010000195.1:0-7681 GCA_049513815.1 Roseiarcus sp.
CGCCCCTTGTCGCGCCCAGAAAAGTTGATCTCGGTCGTGTCCTGCGCCGCCACGACGCGCCGACCGCGGCAAGCCCGCGCCGTGCGCTCGGCGGCCTCGTCCACGATCGCTCTCGGAGTCGTTCGGTCCGAGCCGAGAAAGCGATGGGCGCCGATCTCCCCCGCACGATCCCCGCCAATCTTCCGAACCACCAGCGACCCGGAACTGGCGATCTCCTCGAGCAGTTTCTCAAACCGACGCGAAACCCGAATATCGCCGCAAAATCCAGCGCCCATCCCCGCCTCTCCGAACACCGCAGAGGCCTTGAATCAGAACCCGCCCTCACCCGCCAGCGCAAACGACTCAAATGCGTGAATGCCGTAGCCGCTCGCGGGGAGAAGGGGCCCGGCGCCGCCGCGCTGACAAGGCGCGGCGCGCGACGCGCCGACGCAGCAAAATCGGTTGCCGCGCGGCGCCGACGCTCTTATGTTGCGCCGCTTTGAAAATCCGGCCCGAGACTTAAGGGAACTCCGCTCATGGCCTTCCTCGCCGACGTCCTCTCCCGCGTGAAGCCCTCCGCGACCATTGCGGTGACGCAGAAGGCGCGCGACCTCAAGGCGAAAGGTCGGCAGGTGATCTCGCTGTCGGTCGGCGAGCCCGATTTCGACACGCCCGACAACGTCAAGGAGGCGGCGATCGCCGCCATCCGCCGCGGCGAGACCAAGTACCCGCCGGTGCTCGGCATTCCCCCCTTACGCGAGGCGATCGCGGCTAAGTTCAAGCGCGAGAATGGGCTCGACTACAAGGCCTCCGACACCATCGTCAGCACCGGCGGCAAGCAGGTCCTCTACAACGCCTTCCTGTGCACGCTGAACCGCGGCGACGAGGTGATCATTCCGGCGCCCTATTGGGTTAGCTATCCGGAGATGGTGGCGATCAACTACGGTGAGCCCGTGTTCGTGCCGACGACGCTGGAGAACGCGTTCAAGCTCAAGGCCGAGGACCTGGAGCGGGCGATCACGCCGCGCACCAAGTGGGTCGTGCTCAACTCGCCGTCAAACCCGTCGGGCGCGGCCTATACGCGCGACGAACTGAAGGCGCTGACCGACGTGCTCGTGCGTCATCCGCAGGTCTACGTGCTGACCGACGACATGTACGAGCACCTCGTCTACGGCGACTTCGCCTTCACCACCCCGGCGCAGGTCGAGCCGGCGCTCTACGAGCGCACGCTGACGGTGAACGGCGTGTCGAAGGCCTACGCGATGACCGGCTGGCGCATCGGCTACGCCGGCGGCCCGACCAAGCTGATCAAGGCGATGGACATGGTGCAGGGCCAGCAGACCTCGGGCGCCTGCACGATCGCCCAATGGGCGGCGGTCGAGGCGCTGACCGGCCCGCAGGACTTCATCCCCAAGTGTCGCAAGGCGTTCGAGGAGCGGCGCGACCTCGTCGTGTCGATGCTCGGCCAGGCGCAATATCTGAAGTGCCCGAAGCCGGAAGGCGCGTTCTACGTCTATCCTTCCTGCGCCGAGGCGATCGGCAAGAAGGCCCCGTCCGGCAAGACGATCGCCACCGACGAGGATTTCGTCACCGAACTGCTGGAAACCGAGGGCGTCGCGACGGTGCAGGGCTCGGCCTTCGGCCAGGGGCCGAACTTCCGCGTCTCCTACGCGGCGTCGCTGAAGAGCCTCGAAGAAGCCTGCCACAAGATCCAGACGTTTACGGCGTCGCTGCGGTAAGGCGGTCGAGAAGGACAGAAGAAGCGAAGGCGCGGCGCGCCGGCTATGGCGCGTCGACCAGCGTGAGCCGGCCATCTTTCTCGTCGATGACGTAAGACCCGGCGCGGAAGAATTCGCCGCTTGCCAGCGCGATATCGCTGCCGTCGGGTAGCGGGATGAATAGGTAGTCGTAGTCCCTGATCGTTTGTGGATCGACCCACCAGAAGTGGAACATGGGGCCGTACTCTCTGCGCTTGCCCGACGCGTCTGTCGAGTAAACGCGTTGCGCCCAGCTCAATGACGGAATCGAATCGTCTTTCTTCATGCTCAGAATAGCGGGCTGCTTTAGCTTGGCCATAATCAGCTTCGCCGCGCTGTCTGAAATCGTGACGGAGGACATCGGCGACTCTCTGCGTTGCGGGACGCCTTCGGACGCGCCGGGGCCTATGGCGCGTCGACCAGCGCGAGGCGACCGTCCTTCACATCGATCGTATGCGTTCCGGTCTGGAAGAAGTCGCCGGGTCCGAGCGCGAGACTTTCGTCGTCGGGCAGCATGTAAATCAGGCTGTTGAATTCTTTGAGTTTATCGGCGTCGCTCCAGGAGAAGAAGAAGTGTGGCCCATGTTCCGTCCGCTCGCCCGAGAGGCGATCCGTGCTGTAAACCCGACTGGCCCAGGCCAGTGTTGCAACCGAATTCTGTTTTCGCATGGCGACCGTCGCGGGTTCCTTGAGTTTCCTTAGAATCAAGTTGACCGCGTGCTTCGTTAACGTGACGGACATGGTTGACTTCCCGATAGACCCGGCAAGACGTCAGAACGTATAGGGGTAAGGATGTGTCGGCTCACACTCCCAGTTGCCGGGGAATGCGATGGTGAAGTCGCGCAAAGGCGTTCGATAGATGCAATGAGTGATATTTGTGACTTTGTCATACCGCCTGTCGATCAATTCGCCGGCAAAGGCGAACTCCTTGCCCCGACTGCTTTCCGCGCCGCCAGACCGATGGCCGCCCGCGGGTTCGGCGGCGTCAGACTCGTCTTTCAGCGCGAACCATCCCGGATTCGGCGGCGTCCCGGTTCGCGGATGATCTGCCCCGTCCCAGTCCTTGGCGAGCAGGCCGCTCTCTCGCAGGCTCGCAAGTTCCTCCTCGCGAGCGTCGGGATCGAGTTTGGACAAGACGGGATCAGGCAATCGCAACAGCAGGGCAGCGATCTGGGCGCGCGCCAATTCGCCTTTGTCGAGCGCTTCGGCGACGACCGCCCGACCTCGTCGCTTGTCGCTGGCGCAAATTTTGGCCTCGCACGCCCCGCCGAGAATGCGGTCGATTTCCGGCTGCGCCAGCGGCCGCCAATTGCGGACGGCTGAAGACGCGCCAACCGACTCGAGAAGCTGCGCGCCGGCAACGCGCAGGCCATCGGCGTCGCATTCGACGCCCCCGACTCGCAGCCGAAAAACCCCTCCTCCTCAGCGCAATTCGCATCGCATGCCAATCTCTGCGCTTTCTGATTTATAGAATAGAACGAACAGGGAACCTCTGTCAACAGCGCCGTCGCTGATTTCGGCTCGCTCTTCGAGCTAAGCGTCGCGACGTGCGGGCGAATTATCCGCCTTGAGCCGAGCACAAAGGGTCGTTCGTCCCGCCCCCGCGACGCCTTCATCCTTGCGCCCTGGGCCCGTCGGGTGTTGTTACGCGCTCACTATCACAGCGAGGGTTTGTCATGTCGGATTGGCCGCGGTCGCTCGTCCTGGTCGGGGCGGGAAAGATGGGCGAGGCGCTGCTGCGCGGCTGGCTCGCCGGCGGCCTCGCGCCGCAGCGGGTGACGATCATCGAGCCGAAACCGTCGCCAGCGATCGCGGCGCTGGCGACAGAACGCGGCGTCGCGGTCAATCCGCCGCTCGCCGGGCTCGCTCCGCCCGAGGTTCTGTTTCTCGCCATCAAGCCGCAGACGCTGGAGGCGGCGGCGCCCGACCTCGCGCCGCTCGCCGGCGCCGAGACGCTGGTCATTTCGATCCTGGCGGGCAAGCGCATTGCCGATCTTTCGGCGCGCCTGCCGAACGCGCGCGCGCTGGCGCGGGTGATGCCGAACACGCCCGCCGCCGTCGGCCGCGGCGCTTCCGCCGCCTTCGCCAGCCCGGCGACGAGCGCGCGCCAGCGCCAATGGGCGCAAAGCCTGATGAGCGCGGTCGGCCAGTTCGATTGGCTGGCCGACGAGAAGCTGATCGACGCGGTGACGGCGATTTCCGGCTCCGGCCCCGCTTACGTCTTCGCGCTGGTCGAAGCGATGGCGGAAGCGGGCGCAAAACTCGGCCTGCCGGCCGAGCTGGCGATGAAACTGGCGCGCGCCACGGTTGAAGGGGCGGGCGAGTTGCTGCATCGCGAGCCCGCCGTCACCGCCGCCAAACTGCGCGAGAACGTCACCTCGCCCGGCGGCACCACCGCCGCGGCGCTGGCGATCCTACGCGCGCCCGACGGCTACCCGGCGCTGCTCGCCAAAGCCGCCAAGGCGGCGCGCGACCGCGCGCGCGAACTGGCGGGATAGGCGCAAGCGGCAAATCCCCCTCGTCGTTCGAGACGCGCCGCCAAGGCGGGCGCTCCTCACGATGAGGGGATCGAGTTCCTCACCCTCCCCCCCCCCATCCTGAGCCGCCTGCGCAAGCAGGCGAGTCGAAGGACGGCGGCAGCGCCGCTCCCCCTCGTCCCTTCGCTTCACTCAGGGCAGGCCGAGACGCGCCGCTCGCACGGCGCTCCTCACGATGAGTAGGAGGTCGGCGCGGCCGACGGCGGCGCCCGTCCGCCCCAGCCTCAAATCCCCTCGTCGGTCAGCCCCGCGAGCTGCAAGCTCAGCGCCCACAGCTTCGCGCGCGCCTGGGCGTCGTAAGCCTGGGCGTCGGCGCGCGATTCCGCGAGGCCGTTGAAATAGAGGCCGCTGCGGCCTTCGACGACGGGCGATTGCGCCAGCTGGAGAATCGCCTGCCCGCCTTCCTCGACCGTGCTCCACGGCGTCACGCCGGCTTGGCGCACCATCGTCGTCGCCGTGTAGGTCGCCGGGTGCAGGCAGTTGACCGTGACGCCCGACGCCTCGAGCCGCTGGGCGAGATCGAACGTGAACATGATCTGCGCCAGCTTGCTCTGCATGTAGGCGCGGCCGCCGGAATAGCCGCGCTCGAGCATGACGTCGTCGAAATCGATCGCGCGCTGGCCGACCGAGGCGACGTTGACGATGCGGGCGGGGGCGCTCGCGCGCAGTAGCGGCAGCAGCCGCATCGTCAGGGCGAAGCCGGCGAGATAGTTGACCGCGAATCGCAGCTCGACCCCCGCCGCGTTGACCTGTCGGCGCGCGCCCGATCCGCCGGCGCCGATGCCGGCGTTGTTGATCAGCAGGTCGAGCCGCGGCGCGGCCTTGGCGACCTGCTCGGCGAGGCCGCGCACGGCGGCGAGGTCCGAGAGGTCGGCGGAAAGAAACCGCGCGCCGCCGCCGACGGCGGCGATCGTGGCGACGACAGCGCGCCCTCGCTCGGCGTCGCGGCCGTGGAGGATGACGTCCCAGCCGTCGGCGCCGAGCCGTTCGGCGACGAAACGGCCGACGCCGTCGGTCGATCCGGTGACGAGCGCGATTCGGCGCGATTGCTGCGGCATGGCGGCCTCCATCGATTCGCCCGTTTTTTGGCGAAGAAGGTGAAACAGGCTACAGATATAGGCTCGCTGCGGGAGGCGCGCATGGTTGCGGACAAACAGCCCGAAACGAAGGAAGACCCTCGCGCCCGTATCGTTGACGCGCTGTTGGCGCTCGCCGCCGAGCGCCGCTTCGAAGAGATTTCGATCGCTGACATCGCCGGACGCGCGCAAGTGTCGTTCGCCGACTTTCGCGACGCGTTTCCGTCCAAGGGCGCGATCCTCGGCGGCTTCGCCCGCCGCATCGACCGCGCCGCGCTGTCGGCCGGCGGCGCCGACCTCGACGCCAGCAAGCGCGACCGGCTGTTCGACGCCTTGATGCGCCGGCTCGACGCGATGGCGCCCTATCGCGACGGCTTGCGCGAGATCGTCGCCTGGCTGAAGCGCGATCCGGTCGCGGCGCTGGCGATGAACGCCTCGGTGATCAATTCGCTGCGCTTCGCGCTGGCCTCGGCGGGCATCGACGGCGAAGGCGTCGCCGGCGCGATCAAATTGCAGGGCCTCGCGCTCGCCTGGACGCGGATCGTCGGCGTCTGGCTCGACGACGCCGAACCGGATCTGTCCAAAACGATGGCCGAGCTCGACCGCGAGCTGACGCGCGGCGAGCGCGCTGTGGCGGCGGTGGAGGGGCTGGAGCAGTTCGTCGCGCCCTTCGCCGCGGCGGCGCAGACGGCCTGCGCCAAGGGCCGGCGCGCCGGCCAAGCGGTCCGCCGCCGGGCGCGCGGCGAGGAGGCGCCGCGGTCCGCCGGCCAGCCCTAGCCGCGATCCGCTCAAATTCGAGCGAAGGGCGAAACGCGGCGCTCGCCAAGTCGCGCGGAACTTAGCGAAAACGCCAGGTTTCAGAGCAAGTTAACTACGATCGTTAGCCCCCTTGCGGCGGCGACGCGTCATTCTCTCCCTCACGAAATCTTCGCTGAGGGAAACCGCGCTCGATGCAAGCCGCGCCCAAATACGTCGCCTTCGAAGCCCGCCGCTTCGCCGCGCCCGACCCGCGCGCCGACGGACGGCGACGTTTCGTGCGCCTCGACGGCGACAAGGTCGCCATCGATCGCGTCGTCGGCGGCGTGTTCATGCGCGTCACCGTGCCCACCAGCGCCTATCGCGGCGTCGCGTTGCGCGTCATCGACGGCCGCGACAACGGCTTCGCTTACGAGATCCGCCTCCTCCACGCCGACCCCGACCTCAGCGTGGCGCTCGCCGAGACCAGCGACGACAGCGACATTCAGGCCGAATGGCGGCTGTGGGCGCGCGTGCTCGGCCTGCCAGCCTTGGTCGAGCGCGCCGGAGGCGGCGACGAACCGGACCAGCAACTGCTCGGCCGCGTCGCCGTCAGGCCGTCGGCGCCGCGTCGGCGCGGCAAGACCATTCTCGCGCGCCGGCCGCGCTTCCTTACCCGCCGCAAGCTCGGGCGACCGGAGCTGTGCGTGAAGGTCGAAATGGTTGAAGAGCTGTTCGGCGGCGCCGACCCCGAACGCTGAACGCCACTGTACCGACGTTTCGCGGGTACGCTTTCACCGCAGCGCCAGCGCGCCGTCCCTGGCTTTCGCCGAGCGATCGTCCTATCCGGGGCCGATGCGCACCGACGTCCTCGCGGCGATGATCGCCTTCTGCTTCGTCTCCGGCGTCACGCCCGGGCCGAACAATCTGATGCTGATGACCTCGGGCGTGAACTTCGGTTTCCGCCGCACGCTGCCGCATCTGATGGGCGTCGTCATCGGCTATACCGTGATGGTGGCGCTGGTCGGCTTCGGGCTCGACGCTATCTTCTCGCGCGTCCCCGCGCTGTTGCCGACGATGCGCTGGCTCGGCGCCGCCTACATGCTGTGGCTCGCCTGGAAGATCGCCAACTCCGGCCCGGTCGGCGAGGGCGAAGCGCGCGGCGCGCCGCTCGGCTTTTTCGGCGCGGCGGCGTTCCAGTGGATCAATCCCAAGGGCTGGGTGATGGCGGTGAGCGCGCTGACGGCCTACGCGGTGGTCGACAATTATGCCCGCAACGTCGCCATCATCGCCCTGACCTATTTCGTCATCGCCTTCCCCGGCAGCGGCGTCTGGGCGCTGCTCGGCGCGTCGATGCGGCGCGCGCTCGCCGATCCGCGCGTCGCGCGGCCGTTCAACTGGACGATGGCGGCGCTGCTGACGGCGTCGATTGTCACGGTGTTCGTAGAGTGAGGCGGCGTCCCTTCTCCCCGCGAGCGGGGAGAAGGTTGGGATGAGCATCTGTGTTGGCGGTCAAGCATGGATTGGCGTCCAGGGGCGATCCTCTTTGATGAGGACGTTGGCGAGGACGACGAGCTTTCGCATGATTGCGGTGATG
>JBEKVR010000196.1:0-7647 GCA_049513815.1 Roseiarcus sp.
CGCACCGAGCTCGGGTCGAGCGCGTCGCAACGGCGGAATTGGACGCTTGGCGGCAGATTCGAGGGGGGCTGACGTTGCGCGACGACGACCGCGCGTCCCGTGGTCGCGAGCCGCTCGACGGTCGCCGCCCCGACCGCGCCGTAGCCGATGACGCCTATTTGGTCGCTCATGTCGTGCTCCCTCGCTGCGCCATGACCCTAAGCCGCGCCGCCGCGGAAGGGAACGCATACGGCGGCTCGAACCCTTTGGGCAACGAACTCGCATAGCGATCTCACGGTTCATTCGCGATCACATTCCGAATTTAGCTGCTTATCGGGAAATCGGTCCCGGGCATACTGGCGTCAATTGGCGGCGGGTTCTCCGCCGCAGCGCCAATCCGACATCTGGGGAAACATTTCATGTCAGTCGAGCCATCGGCGTCGATCACGCTTGCGCGCGCCCGCGCCGCCGAGGCCGCGCTCGCCGTCGGAAGTTTTGCCATCGGCACCGGCGGAGCGGGAGCGGGAGCGAGAAAGCGCGGATTGTTGCGGCGAGCGAGGAACCGGAAGCAAATGTTTCGGAGGTTGCGCGCTGCAGCGGCGTGAGCCGTGGCTTGCTCACCGTGTGGCATCGACAGGCTGTCCGTGTTGCGCGGGTCAGATGCATCGGATCGGCGAAGGCGTCAGCGAGGCGCCTGATCGCTCTCCGGCGCGACTGGGAGTGTTGCGCACGATCCGGCCAAAATGCGCCTGCCGCACCTGCGAGGAGCCGATCGTCGAGTCCAGACCGCGTCGCCGGCGCGGCTCATCGAGGGCGGCATGGCGACGACGGCGCTGTTCGCCCGCATCGCCGCGGCGAAGTACGCCTGGCAGTCGACGCTCTACCGCCAGACGCAGAGTCTGGCGGGCTGGCGCTTCGTCGTCGACCGCCAGACCCTGGCGCGTTGGATGAAGAGCGCGGCGTGAATCGTTAAAGGCCTCTACATCGCCGGTCTGCCCTTACGCGACGTCCCCTTCAGCAAGCTGATGCTCACATGGCGCCGGCAGGTTGGAGCGCGAAGCTGTAGGCCGCGCCTTCACCCCGTCCGGCGTGTCGAGGCGAAAAACCCCGGCCGATCCTGTCCTAGAGGATGGCGCCGCAACATCGGCGCCGACGTGCCGTTTGACGGCATGAACGGAGTTGGTCAGGCGGCCCCGGCGGGCTCCAGATTGGAAGGATCAGGAGGCGGGGAGCGCGCGACTGCGGCGAGCGGTTCCCGACTTGTAACTGAACAAGATGCCTTGACCCAGGCCCCCCAAGGAGACTTCTGCCCCCCGCGCATCGTTGAGCTTGCGTCGACTACTCTCGATCCGAACGGAAGCCGCTGAAGCGGCGGGTTTGCCGTGCGCTCTGGCGGCGCCGATCCGCGCAAAGCCCCATCGCCAAGGGGCGAGACGAGGACAGGCTCACCGCAGACACCGTCGAACCCGTGCGCTTGTGTGCTGGCACTGCTTGCCAGGAGATCGCCGAGCTGCTGACGCGGTCGGGATGAATGGTCGACAGCAACCGGATCAAGCGGATCTAGCGGCGCAAAGCGCTGACACTTCAACAGAAACAACCAACGCACAGCTACCCCCCGGCCGAACGACGGGGGAACGATTCTCTGGAGGCAGATCACTCTGCCCCTATACCTTCCACGACGCAATCGTCCCCACTGCACCCTTGATCGAAGCACTTGCGCAAGCGCTTCGATGAAGATATCGTTCCGCTTAACGACGATGCGGCGGCCGCCGGCTTAACGCCGATCCGGCGGCCGAAAGCGACGGCAGAGCGGCTCGTCGGGGGAGGGGACGCGTTGATGACGATCGACGACATCGCGAAGCGCGTGGGCGTATCCACGTCGGGTGCCTCAGGGGTCGTCAACGGAACTCGCCGCCCGTTCTCTAAGACCGTTGGATCGGTCCCGTCGGCCTGCGACGAATTTGGTCGCAATGCCAACGACATCGCCCTTTCCTACTACGCCGCCGCGCGATGAGCGACGCCCACGACTCCGTCGGCGAAAGCGCTGCTCCGGTCCGCCAAGTCGGCGGCTCCCTGGTTCGTATGATCCTGCTGATCCTGCGCACGCGCGAAGCCGGCATCGGGCTCGCCATCGTCATCATGATGATTGTGCTGGCGGCGTTGGCGCCGGCCTTCCTGAGCGCCGACAACCTGTCGAACAACGCGCGAAACATGTCCTTCGTGGGCATCGCCGTGCTCGGCGAGGCGCTGGTGCTGATCATCGGCGGCATCGATCTGTCGGTCGGCTCGATCTGGGGCGTCACCGCCGTCGCATCGGCGGCGCTGATGAGCGCGGGGTTGCCGACCGTGATCGCGGCGGCGGGCGGACTGACGGTCGCCGGGCTGTTCGGCCTGTTCAACGGGCTCTGTGTCACCTGGCTGCGCATGCCGCCCTTCGTGCCGACGTTGGCCACCATGAGCATCGCCCGGGCCGCGGCGCTGATGATCACCCGCGGCCGGTCGATCGACGATTTCCGGCCAATCGGCGACATCTTCTTCAATCTGGGCGGCGGCTCGATCGCGGGCGTTCCGACGCCTTTCATCCTGTTCGTGGCGTTGTCGGCCGGCCTGTGGGTACTGCTCGACCGCACCATCTTCGGGCGGCGCCTTTACGCCATCGGCGGCAATGACCAGGCCGCCCGCCTGTCCGGCATCGACGTCGACCGCATGAAGATGGTGGTCTACGTGCTGTCGGCGCTGTTCGCCGGTCTCGCCGGCCTGGTCGAGGTCAGCTACCTGTCGTCGGCGATCGCCAACCAGGGCGCCGGCAAAGAGCTCAACGCTATCGCCGCGGCGGTGATCGGCGGCACCAACCTGATGGGCGGCGAAGGCACCATCCTGGGCGTGTTCTTCGGCGCCATCATCCTCGAGATCCTGCGCAACGGCCTCGTGCTGATCGGCACCGACGCCTATTCGCAAGGCGTGTTCGTCGGCTTCGTCATCATCATCGCCGTGTTTATCGACCAACTGCGGAAGGGGGTATGGAAGCGAAAATAGTGCGATAAGTATAGCCCGAACGGGCTCGCATTCTAGACCTGCCGGACAAGAACGTCTGTGCAGGAATAGTCAACTGGAGGAAACGCCATGAAGAAACTCCTGCTTTCGACTGCCGCTGTTCTGGTGGCTGGCGCGATGCTCGCCTCGGGCGCCTTCGCCGCCGAAAAGACCTTCGCCCTGGTGCCCAAGCTGATCGGCGCTCCTTTCTATGCCGAAGTCGAGAGGGGCTGCCAGGCCGAGGCCGCCAAGGTCGGCGTCAAGTGCCTGTTCACCGGCTCGCCGGAGGCCGACGAAGCCCAGCAGAACCGCGTCCTCCGCGACCTCATCACCAAGGGCGTCGACGGCCTGGCCATCGCCCCGAACAACGGCGCCTCGATCGCGCCGGTGATCGCCGAGGCCAAGGCCAAGGGCATCCCGGTCATCACCTTTGACTCCGATGCGCCGAAGTCCGAGCGCACGCTGTTTGTCGGCACCAACAACATCCAGGGCGGCGTCGAGGCCGGCAAGGCCTTTGCCGCAGCGCTGCCGGACGGCGGCAAGTATGCGATCATCACCGGCGGCCTCGCAGCCGACAACCTGAACGACCGCATCAAGGGCTTCCGCTCGGCGCTCAACGACAAGTTCACCGAGGTTTCGGGCTCGCCGTCCCCCTGCGACGACGACTCCAGCCGGGCGATCCAGATCATCCAGGACCTTCTGGTCCGGACCCCCGACCTTAAGGGGGTGTTCTTCTCCGGCGGCTGGCCGATGTACGCCTACGAGGCGTTCTCGCGGGCGCTTGAGAGCCGGCATGGCGACATCAAGTCGGGCAAGCTGGTGGTCGTCTCCTATGACACGGTGCCGTCGCAGCTCAAGCTCCTCAAGGACGGCTACGCCACGGCTCTGGTCGGCCAGCGCCCCTACGCCATGGGCGCCCAGTCCATCGACATTCTCGAGAAGCTCTCCGAGAAGGCCGCCGTTCCCGACGTCGTCGACACCGGCGTCGACCTGGTGACGTCGAAGAACGTCGACCAGTTCCTGAAGTGATCGCTGCGACGGCCGGACGCGCGGGCGCCTCCGGCCGTCGGTCGAAGCCAGAAGCGGCGGCCTCGTCGGCCGCCGCCGACCTTCCCGCCGCCGGTCGAAGGCTGATATGTCCGCGCTTCTCGAAATCGACGCCGTCACCAAGACCTTCCCCGGCGTCAAAGCGCTCGAGGACGTCACCTTCAAGGTAAACGCCGGGTTGGTCCACGCCGTCGTCGGCGAAAACGGCGCCGGGAAATCGACGCTGATGCAGATCGTGGCGGGCGTCCAGCGCCCTGACGCCGGCCGGCTCGTCCTCGCGGGCGAGGCGATCCACCTCCACAACACGCGCGACGCCCTGAGCAAGGGCATCGGCATCGTCTTCCAGGAGCTCAACCTCGCTCCCAACATGACGGTGGCCGAAAACATCTGCCTGGGCGTCGAACCGCGGACGCGCCGCTGGTTCCTCGATCGCCGGCGCCAGCGCCGGCTGGCCGGCGACGCGCTCGCGCGCATGGGCGTCGGCATCGATCTCGACGCACGCGTCGGCGACCTCGCCATCGCCCAGCAGCAGCTGATCGAGATCTGCAAGGCGCTGATTCACAACCCGCGCCTGCTCATTCTCGATGAGCCGACCTCGAGCCTGTCCGACGCCGAGACCTCCTTCCTGTTCAAAGTGATGGCCGAGCTCAAGGCGGCAGGCGTCACCATGCTCTACGTCTCCCACCGCATGCAGGAGATTTTCTCCGTCTGCGACGACGTCACCGTGTTGCGCGACGGCCGTCACGTCCGCACCATGCCGCTGTCCGAAACGACGCCGGAGGAGGTGGTCCGCCTGATGGTGGGCCGGGACCTCTCGGGCATCGGCCGCACCGCGCCGGCCGACCCCGGCCAGCCGGTGGTTCTCTCGGTGCGCGGTCTCACCCGCGAGCCCGCCTATCGCGACATCTCTTTCGACGTTCACGCCGGCGAAATCGTCGCCTTCGCCGGTCTGGTCGGCGCCGGTCGTTCGGAGGTCATGCTGGGCATCTTCGGCTCGCCGCCGCCTGACCGCGGCAAAATCATGCTCGACGGCGGTAAGGTGCGCATCGATCGCGCCTCCACGGCCATCGCCGGCGGCATCAGCCTGATGCCGGAGGATCGCAAGCGCCAGGGGCTGGTGCTCGGCCTTCCGGTCGGCGTCAACCTGTCGCTAGCGGCGGTCCCCCGTCTTGCTCGGATCGGGTTCATCGACATGGCCGCCGAGCAGCGGCTGATCAACGACTGCGTCGAGCGTTTCCACATCAAGACGCCCGACACGGCCAGGAAGGTCGGCCAGCTGTCGGGCGGCAACCAGCAGAAGGTGGTCCTGGCCAAGTGGCTGGCCACCAAGCCGCGCGTTCTGATTGTCGACGAACCGACGCGCGGCGTCGACGTCGGCAGCAAGGCGCAGATCTACGCCTTCCTGCGCGAGCTCGCCGCCGCCGGACTCGCCATCGTCGTCGTTTCCTCCGACCTCCCGGAGGTGCTGGCGATTTCCAATCGGATCCTGGTGATGCGCGACGGTCGTCTGGTCGGATCCCTGTCCGGCGAGGAGGCCGACGAAGAGAAGATCATGTCGCTCGCCGCCCTAAGCGAGCGGGCGGAAGACGTCGCCTGAGGCGGACGATCCCGCGGGTCGAAAGATGGAGGACGAATATGTTGAAAGGCATCTCACCGGTCGTCGACGGAGCGCTTCTCGCGGTGCTGGACCATATGGGGCACGGCGACGAAATCGTGTTGGCGGACGCCCATTTCCCGTCCTTCTCGTCGAACGCGACGGTGCTGAGGGTCGCCGCTGTCGGCGTTCCGGCGCTGCTCGACGGCATCCTGCCGCTCCTCGCGATTGACACCTACGTCGACGATCCTTTGGTGATGGTGGAGCCCGTCACCGGCGACGTCATGGAGCCGACGTTGCTTGCCGACTGTCGCGCAGCGATCGCTCGGCACGCGCCCTCGGCGCCGCCGATCGTCTTCATGGAGCGCTTCGCCTTCTACGATCGCGCGCGTCGCGCCTTCGCCGTGGTTGCGACGGGGGAGACGCGGAAATACGGCAATATCCTGCTGAAGAAGGGAGTAACGCCCGTCTGAGCGGCAGTGGCTGCGCTTCGGCGTCGCCGCAGGGCTGCCGTCCACCCCATCGCGGCGCAGCGCTTGCGCAAGCGCTTCGATAACTATATCATTGAGCAAAGAACGATTTGGCGAACCGAGAACCGACGAGGACGACGGGGCGCCGAGCGGTGAGGGGACGCATTGGCAACGATCGACGATATCGCGAAGAGGGCTGGCGTATCGACGTCGACCGTCTCTCACGTTCTCAACGGAACCCGCCGCGTGCTCCCCACGACCGCCGGGCTGGTCCAGGCGGCCATCGACGAACTTGGTTACAAGCCCAACGACCTTGCCCGTTCGCTTGCCCGGTCCTACAGCGCCACCGTCGGACTGGCGATCTCGGCGATCTCCAACCCCTATTTCAGCGATCTCATCCAGGCCATGCAGCGTGAGTGCGACGCAGCCGGGCTAATGGTGTTCCTTTCCGATACGGAAGATAACCCGGAGCGCGAACTGGAGGTGGTCAAAGCGCTGCACCAGCGCCGGGTGGATGGCATCCTGCTCGCTCCCGCGCCCGATCCCACGGGCCGGACCCTCGCTTACCTCAAAGCCGATCGGGTACCCTGCGTTTTGGTGGATCGCCTTTCCTCCCCGGCGTTCGACGGCATCGGCGTTGAGAACCGCGTCAGCATGGCGCAACTGGTGGCCCACATCCTCGGCCACGGGCACACCCGCATTGGCTATGTGCCCGGCCATCCGAACTTTGAAACCACGCTCCAGCGCATCGAAGGGTATCGCGGGGCCCTGCAAGCCGCCGGTCTCACGGTCGATGAAAGCTTGATCGCCTCACCGACCTCCGATCGGAGCCAAGCCACCCAGGCCGCCGCCGGCATGCTCGCCCGCGCCGACAGGCCAACTGCTCTGGTCACCGGCAATAACCACGCGACTGTCGGCGCAGTCCGAGCCATCGGGCAGGCGGGACTTCGCATTCCTGAGGACATCGCCCTGGCTGGGTTCGACGATTTCGACTGGGCAGGCGATTTTGAGCCCAGCCTGACCGTGATCGCCCAACCGATCGAGGAGATTGGGCGGCTTTCGGCGGCGCGCCTTATCGAACGCATACGCGCGCCCGAGACGCCGACCCAGCACACCCGCTTGCCGGGACGCCTGGTGGTCCGCAAGTCTTGTGGATGTGATTCGAAGCCGGGAGGGACGACTGCGACCCGGAGGCGGTAGCGGCAATGGATTGATTGAGCGAGGTTCGCCGCGCCGCGCTCGCGCGTGGCTTGTCACGGGCCCTGTGAAGTAGTTCGACAATTTGACCCGCCTCAACCTAATGTCATCAAAAGCTTAGCGCGCCGATCAGCGTTCGGACCCAATGCCGATTCACAATATGGAGCAGGCCTGATACCTCATTTGGCGTCAGCGATGCGCCCTTGCACGAACCCGCTTCGCGGGATTGCTACTGCGGGCAATGTAGCGAGTTTTCCCTAGAGTCTTGAGCGAGGCGCGGCAGCGCCTTGAGCATGGAGTTCCCTTCATCATGAAAGGAACTCCCGA
>JBEKVR010000197.1:0-7562 GCA_049513815.1 Roseiarcus sp.
CCATGACGAGCAAGCTCGACCAATTGCGGACCATGACGACGATCGTCGCCGACACCGGCGACATGGAATCGATCCGCGCCTACCAGCCGACGGATTCGACGACCAATCCGACGCTGATCTACAAGGCTGCGCAGCTTCCCGCCTACGGCTATCTGTTCGACGAGGCGGTCGGCTGGGGCCGCAAGACCGGGGTGTCGCCCGCGGCGGCAACCGAGCGGCTGATCATCGACTTCGGCGCGGAGCTGACGCGCATCGTTCCCGGCCGCGTCTCGACCGAGGTCGACGCGACGCTGTCGTTCGACGTCGCCGCCACGATCGCCAAGGCGCGCGAAATCATCGCCGCCTACGCCGAGCGCGGCATCGGCCGCGAGCGCATCCTGATCAAGATCGCTTCGACCTGGGAGGGCGCGCAGGCCGCCGCGACGCTGCAGCGCGAGGGCATCGACTGCAACCTGACGCTGTTGTTCTCGCTCGCCCAGGCGGTCGCGGCCGCCGACGCCGGCGCATTCCTCATCTCGCCGTTCGTCGGCCGCATCTTCGATTGGCACGTCAAGGCGGGCGGCGGACCCTACACTGGCGACACCGACCCCGGCGTTACGTCGGTGCGGTCAATCTACGCCTACTACAAGACCTATGGAATCAAGACGGTCGTCATGGGCGCGTCGTTCCGCAACACCGGCGAGATCGAAGCGCTCGCCGGCTGCGATCGGCTGACCATCTCGCCCGACCTGCTGCACAAGCTAGCCGAGGACAACGGCATGCTCGCGCGCCGCCTTTCGCCGCAGGCCCCCGGCCCGGCGCCGGCCAAGATCGCCCTCGACGAGAAGATGTTTCGCTGGCTGCTCAACCAAGACGCGATGGCGACCGAGAAACTCGCCGAAGGCATCCGCACTTTCGCCAAGGACCTCGCCTCGCTGCGCGAGCTGGTGTCGCGGAAGCTGGCGCTGGCGGCGTAGTCGGACGACAAGCGCGCGGCGCCGCGAAGCGGTGGGCTATGGCTCGTTTTGACAATTGAACATTGCTCCTCTGTCTAATTGCGCCTGGATGGCCGGCGCAAGCGACCCAATCGCGCGCCCGCGCGCGTTTTGGCGCCTAACGCTTTGAAATCGCCACTTCGCTGACCGAACTGTGCTCGGCCCTTGCCTTTCGCGGCCGCCTCCCTTATAGCCGCGGCCATTCCACAGGCGGATTTTTGCGCGCCCTGCTTCAAGGGTTCGCTCCGGTGGCCGGGTTCGCCCGGCCGACATGATCCGCCGAGGCTCAACCGGAAAGGATTCCGCAGTGTCGCTGCCTGATTTCACCATGCGCCAACTCCTCGAGTCCGGCGCGCATTTCGGCCACCAGTCGCATCGCTGGAACCCGAAGATGGCGCCGTACATCTTCGGCGTGCGCAACTCGATCCACATCATCGATCTCGCCCAGTCGGTGCCGCTGCTGCACCAGGCGTTGAAGGCGGTGTCGGACACGGTCGCCAAGGGCGGACGCGTGCTGTTCGTCGGCACCAAGCGCCAGGCCGCCGAAGAGATCGCCGAAGCCGCCAAGCGCTCAGCGCAGTATTTCGTCAATTCGCGCTGGCTCGGCGGCACGCTCACCAACTGGAAGACCATCTCCGGCTCGATCGCGCGGCTGCGCAAGCTCGACGAGCAGCTTGGCGAAGGCGCCAAGGGCCTGACCAAGAAAGAGCGCCTGATGATGTCGCGCGAGCGCGACAAGCTGGAGAAGGCGCTTGGCGGCATCAAGGACATGGGCGGCGTCCCCGACCTCGTCTTCGTCATCGACACCAACAAGGAGGCGTTGGCGATCAAGGAGGCCAACCGGCTCAAGATCCCGGTCTTCGCCATCCTCGACACCAATTGCGATCCCGACGGCATCGCTTATCCGGTGCCCGCCAACGATGACGCGAGCCGCGCCATCACGCTCTACTGCGACCTCGTCGCGCGCGCGGCGATCGACGGCATCTCGCGCAGTCAGGGCGCGGCGGGCATGGACGTCGGCGCGGCCGAAGCGCCGATCGCGGAGGCTCTGCCCGAAGCAACCGCCGCCGCTGGCGAGACGGACGCCGCCGGCGAAATGGAAGCGGCGACCTCGACCGACCGGTTCGAGCTGCTCGCCGCGCCGCGCGGCGCGCCCGACGACCTCGCCAAGCTGACCGGCGTCGGCCCGCAGATCGTCAAGAAGCTCAACGAGCACGGCGTCTTCCACTATTGGCAGATCGCCGCGATGACCAAGGACGAATCCGACAAGCTCGACGCCGATCTCAAGTTCAATGGCCGCATCGCCCGCGACAATTGGGTCGAACAGGCTCGCACGCTGCTCGCTTCGGCGTGATTTCCCCCTCTCCCGCTCGCGGGAGAGGGCTGGGATGAGGGCGGGTTTGCTTGCCCTCATCCGGCGCTTACAGCCCGCCGTCTTGGGCGGGCGTCTCACGGCGCCCCACGGGGCTGCCCGATCCCGCAAGCGCGAGATGGGCGCGCGTCGGGCGCAGTTCCGCCGCTCCATTCGACTTCATTCTGGGGAATACTGCCATGGCCACGATTAGCGCCGCGCTGGTGAAAGACCTGCGCGAGAAGACCGGCGCGGGCATGATGGATTGCAAGACCGCGCTCAGCGAGACCGGAGGCGACATCGAAGCCGCCATCGACTGGCTGCGCAAGAAGGGCCTGGCCAAGGCGGCCAAGAAGAGCGGCCGCGTCGCCGCTGAAGGCCTGGTCGGCGTCGCCGTCGAAGCCAATCTCGGCGTCGTCGTCGAGGTCAATTCGGAGACCGACTTCGTCGCCCGCAATGACGACTTCCAGTCGCTGGTGCACGGCGTCGTCGCCGTCGCGCTCGACAAGGCGCCCGACATCGACGCCGAGTCGGTCAAGGGCGCGCATTATCCCGGCGGCGGCACGGTCGCCGACGCGATCGCCAACGCCGTCGCCACCATCGGCGAGAACATAACGCTGCGCCGCGCCGCTGGGCTGCATGTCCCCCACGGCGTCATCGGCCATTACGTCCACAGCCAGATCGTCGACGGCCTCGGTCGCATCGGCGTGATTGTCGCGCTCGAATCGACGGGCGCGGCGGAGCCGTTGAAGGCTCTCGGCCGCCATGTGGCGATGCACGTCGCCGCGGCGAGCCCGCTCGCCCTCGATCCGGCCGGCATCGACCCGGCGACGATCGCCCGCGAGAAAGCGGTGCTACACGACAAGAACGCCGGCAAGCCGCCGCATGTGCTGGAGAAGATCGTCGAGTCGGGTCTCAAGACCTTCTACAAGGAAGTCTGCCTGCTCGATCAGGCGTATGTCCACGATCCCGCCAAATCGGTCGCCCAGGCGGTCAAGGAGGCGGAGAAGAGCGTCGGCGCGCCGATCGCGATCAAAGGCTTCGTTCGCTACGCGCTCGGCGAGGGCGTCGAAAAGCCGGCCGAAGAAGGCTAAGCTTCCGAATCGACCGGGCGGCCTGTGGGCCGCCCTTTTCTTGAGGGCCGACGACAGGAGACGGGTCTTGAGCGACCGCGCGCGCGAAAAGCCGATGTTCGACCGGGTCGTCGTCAAGTTGTCGGGCGAGGCGCTGATGGGGCCCGATCCGTTCGGCCTCAACGCGCCGACGGTGCAGCGCATCAGCGCCGATCTCAAGGCTGCCTCCGAACTCGGCGTCCAGGTCGCCGTTGTGGTCGGCGGCGGCAATTTTTTCCGCGGCCTGCTCGGCGCTGAAAAGGGCATCGAACGCGCGCGCGCCGACTCGATCGGCATGCTTGCGACCGTGATGAACGCGCTGGCGCTGGAGGGCGCGCTCGAGCAGCTCGGCCAGCCGGCCCGTGTGCTATCGGCGGCGGCGATGCCGTCGCTGTGTCAACCCTATTCGCGCCAGGCGGCGCTCGGCCACCTCGTCAAGGGCCGCGTCATCGTGCTCGCCGGCGGCACCGGCAATCCGTTCTTCACCACCGACACCGGCGCGTCGTTGCGCGCCTGCGAACTCTCCGCCGGCGCTGTGATGAAGGCGACCCAGGTCGACGGCGTTTACACCGCCGACCCGAAGCGCGATCCCAACGCCAAGCGCTACGACCGCCTCACCCACGACGAAGCGATCGCCCGCAACCTGCAGATCATGGACACCGCCGCCTTCGCGCTGGCGCGCGACAACGGCATCCCGATCGTCGTCTTCTCGATCAACGAGCCCGGCGCGATCCGCGCCGCCCTGCTCGGCCAGGGCCGCGCGACCTACGTCATGCCCTGAACGGTCCCCACCTCCCCAGACTTCGCTTGGATTGCCAGCGAAATCGCGTAGGCTGAGGGTCGAGCGCAGGCCGAGAGCCCGCGAATGCCTGGGGAGGACAACCAAGTGGACGCAGCGGCGCCGCGGCACGGGAAATTCAGGACCGTCGTTCAAGTGACGAGCGGCAATTTCCTCGAGATGTTCGACTTCTTCCTGTTCGGCATCTACGCCGACTATATCGGCAAGGCGTTCTTTCCCAACGAAAGTCCGTTCGTTTCGCTCATGTCGGCGTTCCTCAGCTTCGCCGCCGGCTTTGCGATGCGCCCAATCGGCGCGCTGATTCTCGGCCCCTACATCGACCGCATCGGCCGCCGCAAGGGCCTGATCGTCACGCTCGCCATTATGGCGTGCGGCACCATTCTGATCGCCTTCGTGCCGGGCTACGCCGCGATCGGCGTCGCGGCGCCGCTGCTGGTGGTGATCGGGCGGCTATTGCAAGGATTCTCGGCCGGCGTCGAACTCGGCGGCGTGTCGGTCTACCTCTCGGAAATGGCGCCGCCGGGACAGAAGGGATTCTATGTCAGTTGGCAATCGGCGAGCCAGCAGGTCGCGATCGTCGTCGCCGCGCTGATCGGCTTCGTCATCGCCAAGTTGATGGCGCCGGCCGACATCGCGGCTTGGGGATGGCGCATTCCATTCGTCATCGGCTGCCTGATCGTGCCGCTGCTGTTCGTGCTGCGCGCCTCGCTGCGGGAGACGGAAGAATTTCTCGCCCGCGTTCACCATCCGAGCTTCGCCGAAATCGCGCGCACGCTGACCGCCAATTGGGTTCTGGTCGTCGGCGGCGTCGGCATGGTCGTCATGACGACGGTGTCGTTCTATCTCATCACCGTTTACACGCCGTCCTTCGGCAAGAATGTCTTGAAGCTCGCCGGATCCGACAGCCTTCTGGTCACCGTCGCGGTCGGCGCCTCGAACTTCTTCTGGCTGCCGGTCTCCGGCGCGCTCTCCGACCGAATCGGCCGCCGGCCCATCCTCCTCGCCACGACCCTGCTGACGCTGGCGACCGTCTATCCAGCGCTCTCCTGGTTGGTCAGAGACCCGACGTTCGGCAAGATGATGCTGGTCGAGCTTTGGCTGTCGGCGCTCTATGGCTGGTACAACGGCGCGATGGTCGTCGCGCTGACTGAAGCCGTGCCGGCAAACGTGCGCACCTCGGGCTTCGCGCTGGCCTACAGCCTCGCCACGACGCTCGGCGGCTCGTCGCTGGCGATCTCGACCTGGCTGATCCACGAGACCGGCGACAACGCCTCCCCGGGCTATTGGATGGGCTTCGCCGCGCTGTGCGGCCTCGCCGCGACGCTATTCATTTACGCCGGGCGGGCGCGGACGGCGGCGGCGCCGGTTCGCACGTAACGGCGAAAAGTCAGTTGCGCGGCAAACAAAACCGCGCTCAACTGGCGCAAGAGCTTTCGGTCGTAAGCGAAGGCCACGGGGGAGGATTCCGATGGACGACAACGACGTCGAACGACGTGTCACGGCCAAGGTCGCCTGGCGTTTCGTGCCGTTTCTCGTGCTTTGCTACTTCGTCGCCTATCTCGACCGGGTCAACGTCGGCTTCGCCAAGCTGACGATGGACGCCGACATCGGCATCACCGACACGATGTTCGGCTTCGGCGCCGGCGTGTTCTTCCTCGCCTATTTCCTGTTGGAAGTGCCCTCCAATCTCGCGCTCGACCGTGTCGGCGCAAGGCGCTGGATCGCGCGCATCATGTTCACTTGGGGGCTGATCTCCGGCGCGATGGCCTTCATTCCGGCCATCGCCAAGGCAACCGACTTCAGCGGCGAACACACGTTCTACTTCTTGCGGGTGCTGCTCGGCTTCGCCGAGGCGGGGTTCTTCCCCGGCATCATCTTCTTCCTGACGCTGTGGTTCCCCGCCGCTTATCGCGCGCGCATCATCGGCTACTTCATGGCCGCGATCCCGCTCTCCTCGGCGCTTGGCTCGCCGGTCTCCGCTTCGTTGCTTGGGTTCGACGGCGCGCTCGGCTTCAAGGGCTGGCAATGGCTGTTCATCGCCGAGGCGGCGCCGGCGCTCGTGCTCGCGATCGTCACTTATTTCTACCTCACCGACCGACCGGCCGACGCGCACTGGCTTGCTGCGGAAGAGCGCGATTGGCTGGTCGACCGGCTCGCGGCCGAGGACAAGGTGCGCGTCAACGTTTCGCCCGCCAGCGTGCTGCACAGCCTTTACGACCCGCGCGTGCTCGCCGCCTCGCTGATCTATTTCGGCGTCGTCGCCGCGCTCTACGGCGTCGGCTTCTGGCTGCCGTCGATCGTCAAGGGCTTCGGCGTGTCGATCGCCCTCACCGGCTGGATAACAGCCATTCCCTACGCTGTCGGCTTTGTCGGCATGATTCTGTGGGGCATGAGCTCCGACTCGAGCATGGAGCGCATCGGCCACCTCTCGATCGCGCTGGCGATCGCCGCGATCGGCATCGGCGCCTCGGCGGCGCTCAACGATCCGCTGTTGAAGATGGTCGCGCTGACTTTCGGCGCCTTTGGCGTCTTCGCCTCGCTGCCGATCTTCTGGACGCTGCCGACGGCGATCCTCTCTGGCGCCACCGCGGCGGCGGGCATCGCGGCGATCAATTCGATCGGCAACCTCTCCGGCTATTTCGGCCCGTTCGTCATCGGCTGGATCAAGGACGCGACGGGATCGTTCGCCTGGGGCCTGGCGGCGGTCGCCGCCTGCGCCGCGGCGGCGCTGGTGATCGCCCTTGCGCTCGGCCACGACCGCGCCCTGGAGGGGGTGCCCGACAAAGCGCACGGCATTTGACCGCCGAACCCGACGCGACGCGGATGGAGCTGTGTTGGCGCCAGAAGCGCGACGCATTGACGACGAACGGAGTGTTGACCTAAGCCTTCAGCCGCAAGCGGAGGCTTCGATGCCGGTTCACCTCGCTCCCGTCTGCGACGCCGATCAGACCGCCTATTGGAATGGCCCGGGCGGACGCCGCTGGACTGAGTGCGGCGACGCCCCAGAAGCGATCTTCGCGCCGATCGCCGAGCTGCTTTACGTGCGAGCGCGACTTACGCCGGGCGAGCGCGTCGTCGACATCGGTTGCGGCCGCGGCGCGACGACGTTCGCCATCGCGGAACAAGTCGGCGCCGAAGGCAGCGTAATCGGCGTCGACGTTTCGGCGCTGATGATTGCGCGCGCGCGAGAGCGTGCGGGCGCAACCAGCGCCGCGACGTTCGTCCTCGCCGACGCCGGTTCGCATGATTTTTCCCCTGGATGGGCGAACCTGCTGTTCTCACGCTTCGGCGTGATGTTCTTCGTCGATCCGGTCGCCAGCTTCGCC
>JBEKVR010000198.1:0-11432 GCA_049513815.1 Roseiarcus sp.
GATGCAGGCCCTGATGCGTTTTCGCCTGATGGAGCCGGCGGTTGGGTCGGCCTTGATGATATTGAGCGCGGCGTGGCGAATGATCGCCAGGTTCAAAGGCGAATGGTCTTTGCGGGTTCGGCGTCGATCTTCGTCGAAGGTCACGTCCAGCGTCCGGTGGAGGCTGTTCTCCACGGCCCAATGGGCGCGTACGGCTACGACGAGGAGCCGGAAGCGATTCTGCGCAAGACCTTTGAGGAAATCGACGGCTACGACGAGATGGTCGTGCTGCGCGGCGTCGCGTTCGGGAGCCATTGCGAACACCACGTGGCGCCGATCATCGGTCGCGCCTGGGTCGGATATGTTCCGGACCGCCGCGTTGTTGGCATCTCCAAGCTCGCGCGCGTGGTGGCGTCGCCGACATCGTCGGCGAGGCGCGACCTTTGACTCGCTTCGCCTCTGTCCATCACATGCCGCGCCAAAGCTAATGCAGAGTTGGCTTCCTCGCCGGCGACCCAGCAAGCATCTGCTTACGAGCGCGCTTGCATGAGAGAAGGACGGAATGCATTTCGCGCTCCGCAATCGTTGTCATCTCACGCATGTGCCGAAGCGTCGTCTCTATGTCCTTGTCGGTCGCGCTCTTGGTCTCGTCGGCGGCGACATCCAATACCGCTTGGAATGATGCGCGCAACTCGCCGAGCGCGTTGAGACCACGGTGGGCACGCTCCGGCAAGTCGATCTTCACTGCACGCCCGAATAGTCCCTCGATAAAGCCGTCGAGTTCCTGTCGTCGCATCAAGGCCAGTTTCGTCAAGCCTTCGCGTGTCGCCGCTATCTCGATGCGGATCAGACGAAAGGGTGAACTTCGATCCTGGTGGCGAGTCAAGCGGTTCCACAGGCCCATGACAAGCGCGCCGACCAATTCGTTCGCCGCGTCGATTGAATCGAAGGGCGGTAGCTCGCCGCCCCATAGGTCCTCGACCACCCTGATGGGCGAGGCCGACATAGCTGGCGTCGCAATGTTGCCGAGAAACCGTGTGCGCACTTCATGGAATGGCACCGGGCAATTGTAATGCTCCAGCAGAGCGCGAACTTGCTGGTCAGTCATCTGCGTCGAGTCAATCTGCGTCGTCATCGTCTTCTCCGCGACGCTCTTCCATAAATTGCCGATACCGTTCAAGCTTGCTGGGGACAACAAGTTCGGTAGCTGTCGGGCAGTGTTACACTTTTTAGAATACCCGACGAACCGCGACATGATGCGCCCGGTTCAGCGCGGCCGACCGCGACAAAATATCCGCTGACACTGGACGACGTGTCGCGTCTCTTCGACGAAGTCGGCCTTCCCCGCAATGTGAGAACCCTTCAGCACCATTGCGCGCCAGATTGGGGACGACGAAATCGGAATCGAGGCGTCTGAAGGCATGCGCGATTCAGTTCGCCGATCAAGCGGGGGACAAGTCCGCTGGGAGCACGGGCAGTGCTGATTTCGTCGTCGCGCCCGCTATGCCATCGCCGAATTGCGCGAGGCTTGAGCGGATACGCCGCCGAGCGATGCGGCCGGGGTGGCAAGGCTCGAGCGTTACCCCGATGCATACCCTAGCCCAATTCGAGCTTTTCTGGCGGGCTCGAAAGCTGATCTAAGTATTTGAAATTGTTGGCGTCCCGGAAGGGGATGGCGTTACCGACCGAGATCAAGCACATAGGGGGTCGGGTGGGACAAAAAGCCTCCTATGTTTTCCAGGGGACTCCGAGCCGAGTGTCCCACTTTACAAAGGAAGCGGACGTGGCTGCAATGCAATCGCGGTGCAATAACGCCAACCTTCCGTTCGATATTGGCGGCGATCCGGTCCCTGTGACGCCGATCACCGTATTGCGGCCGTCGCGCGGCGCGGCCATAGGGGATGCGCTCAGGAACGTCCGCCTCGCCGAGCGTGACGCCACAGAAGAAACGCGGGGCGCAGACGATCTGGTTGAGGCCGGGCCACGAGATGCCCCTCGTGACGAGATGGACCGCTGGCAGCAGTCTGCAACGTGGGCGTGACGGATGCGTTTCGGCGACTGTGAGCCGCGCTTGGCCGCAGGCGCAGTCCGAGATTGCAAATTTCTCGCGGGGGAGGGGGCTCATCGGAAACGATCGCGAGAAAACTCCCAAACGTACTAGTTTACTCACGCAGTATCTCGCATAATAAGCTTAGCCTCCAACAATATGATATTTCCGTTCGTCTTCACTCCGGGGTGGTCTTCCCTGGTGGCAAGAATATCAACCGCGAGATTGGCCATTTCGACATAGTCTTGCGCGAGCGTCGTTAGAGGAGGGCTTGCGAAACGACTAAGTGGATGATCATCGTGTCCCGCCACTCTGATTTCGTTTGGACCGCCAGCGCGGGAAACGCGCAATCCGCAACGGTTTGCCGCCGCCATAACGCCGAAAGCGGTTCGGTCATTGGCGCAAAGTATCGTTCGGCTCGGCATCGCTTTCATTGAAAAGTATTTGGTCGCCTGCTCGAAGCCGACGGCTTCGAACACCCAGTCCTGGGTCGGAGCGGGAACGACAATAGGCTCCGACCCTGCTTTCTCCATCGCCTTGATATACGCAAGTCTTCGGTCAAGTGCATTCTGATTGACGCTAGGCATGTCGAAATAGCAAGGCGGTTCGCCGGATCGATGCAGATAGTCGACCATCAAGGCGATGCTCTGAAAATTATCCGTTCCGACGAAAGCCGTTGGAAGATCGAGTCTCGAGTCGAGCATCACCAAGGGCAAAGAATCGCTCAATTCCCTAAGAAGCGCTATATCCGACGTCATTCCCAGAGGAGCCACAATGGCGCCCGCGACCCTCAACGACAAAATCGTCTGGATCGCGCGAACTTCCATCGCCCGTTCGCCGTGCGAAGAGAGCACAATTGTCCAAAAGCCATCCTGCATGGCGCGGAGTTCCACCCGCTCGACGAGACCGGCGAAAAATGGGTCCGTCAAATCGGGCACGATCATGCCCAGGGTCTTTGGATTCTTGCGGTTGAAATTGACGGCGAAGAGATTTGGCCGATAACGCAACTTCTTTGTCGCTTTTTCGATTCGTTCGCGGGTCGTAGGCCGAACGCTCTCGGGATCGTTGAAGTATTTCGACACTGTCGCGCGCGAGATTCCGCTAGCGGCGGAAAATTCCTCCATCGTTTTGACTTTGGGCTGCGATTTTTCGCCCCGTTTCTTTTCGCTGTCGGTCGACACTCCTGGCTCCTCCTCGACGATTCGCCCGACGGGAACTCACGATTCGAAGCAGCCACGATTACGAGGGTGTGGCAATCCTGTGCGGCCCTGAACTCGTTGCGAGTCAACCGCATGCGTGCGCGGCGTTTCCAAACTTCACATACGTCTACTTTTTTCTCGACACACGTATTGACTACGTCGTGCGTTCGGTGTCAATTCCTTTAACAGGACGCTCGCGATCCCCGGGTAGGGACGAACGAGAACGAAATGCCCTCCCAGAGGGACTTCGAGGAGGAAACCGAATGAGGGCCTTTGACGGATTTGCGGCGGCCCCCGCAGTCGCATGGGCTGAAGCCCCGCACGCGCGTTTGCGTCTCTGGCGGACGTGGAGCCGACACGTCGAGGTCGAGGGGTCGCCCGCGCCGGAGACGCCGTACGCGAACGCTGTTCACGGCGAAATTGTCGGCGCGGCTTCGAGCCGGCAGGCGGCAGCGGCGCACGGCGCCGGGTAAATCCAATGCTCGAAACTGTCACAACCGCGGCCGGGCAGTGGAATCTCGCGCCGAGGCGTCCCCAGTTTCGTGACATCGTATTGCTGAACCCGCGCGCCGGTCGCATTGCAGACGACGAAATCATCGCCCTGAACAACCAGGGCGCCAACTCAAGGAGACTCGCATGAAACTGAAAGACAAGGTTGCGATCGTCACGGGCGGCGCACGGGGCATCGGCGAAGCGGTCGTTCGCGCTTATTCCGCCGAGGGAGCAAAAGTCGTCATCGCGGACATCGAGATCGCCAAGGCACAGGAACTCGCCGCGGAACTCGGCGCCAACGCGCTCGCGGTGCAACTCGACATCCGCGATTCCAAGTCCATTTCGTCGCTGATTTCTGCGACGGTCTCCAAGTTCGGCGGCGTCGACATCCTGTACAACAATGCGGGCGTGTTCGACATGGGGCCGATCCTCGAAATTTCCGAGGCGAGCTTCGACAAAGTCTTCGCCGTGAATACGAGGGGCCTGTTCTTTACGCTTCAGGCGGCGGCTGCGCAGATGGTGAAGCAGGGTCGGGGCGGGAAGATCATCAATATGTCCTCGCAGGCGGGCCGGCGCGGCGAAGCGCTGGTCGCCGTCTATTGTGCGTCCAAGGCGGCGGTCATCAGCCTCACGCAGTCCGCCGGACTTGACTTGATCAAGTACCGGATCAACGTGAACGGGATCGCGCCGGGCGTCGTGGACACCCCGATGTGGGATCATGTCGATGCGTTGTTCGCCAAATATGAGCATCTGCCGCTCGGCGAAAAAAAGCGGCAGGTTGGCCTTGCTGTGCCGGCGGGACGCATGGGCATTCCCGACGACTATCGCGGCCCGGCGGTCTTTCTTGCTTCCAGCGACTCAGACTACGTCGTAGCGCAGACTCTCAATGTCGACGGCGGAAATTGGATGAGCTGATGCCCGACCTACTTATTACCGTCGGCGAGATTCTCGTCGAGATCATGGCGACGACGGTCGGAACAGGGTTTCGTGAACCTCAGAGCCTCATTGGCCCGTTTCCGAGCGGCGCTCCGGCGATCTTCATCGATCAAGCGGCGCGCCTTGGGGCGCGTTGCGCAATGATCGGCGCGGTCGGCGACGACGACTTCGGTCGAGTCAATCTCGATCGGTTGTCGGCCGACGGCGTCGATGTTTCGGCCATCGCCGTGCATGCCGGACTTGCGACGGGCTCGGCGTTCGTACGCTATCGCACCGATGGCAGCCGAGACTTCGTGTTCAACATCAGGCACAGCGCGAGCGGGCGAATCGCGCTGACGCCTGAGGCGGAGCGCGTGATCGCCGGCGCCAGGCAAATTCACGTGATGGGGTCCGCCCTCACGATCCCCGCCGTTCGCACGATCGTCGAAAAGGCGGTTACGACGATCAAAGCGGCCGGCGGCTCGGTGTCGTTCGATCCCAACATCCGGAAAGAAGTGATGAGCGACGCGGCGTTCACCTCGACGCTTCGTCAGATCCTCGCGGTGACGGATTTGTTCCTGCCGTCGGGTGAGGAAATCCTGTTGTTTGCCAGCGCTTCAGACGAGCAGGAAGCGGCGAGGCGCTTGATCTCGCAAGGCGTGAAGGAGATCGCGCTGAAGCGCGGCGCCGCCGGCGCTCAGGTCGTCACCAGCGCCGGAGTCGTGACCGGGGCGCCGTTCGCGGTCGTCGAGGTGGATCCCACCGGCGCCGGCGACTGTTTCGGCGCCACTTACACGGTCTGTCGCGACAAGGGCATGTCGATCGAACAATCGCTCGCTTACGCCAATGCGGCGGGCGCCCACGCCGTGACCGTCAAGGGGCCGATGGAGGGCGCCTCGACCTTCGCGGACCTTGATGCGTTCATGGCCAAGCGGCGCTTGTCGGCATGACCAATGCGATCACGAGATTCATGGAACGCCGCGCGGCCGGCGAGGCGGTGGGGATTCCGTCGATTTGTTCCTCGCATCCGATGGTCATCGAAGCCACGCTGCGACGTTGCAAGCGCGACGGCGCCCCGGCGCTGATCGAGGCCACCTGCAACCAGGTCAATCACGAGGGCGGCTATACCGGCATGACGCCGCGTGATTTCGTGGCGGAGGTCAGATCCGTCGCCGACCGGGTGGGTTTCGACACACGCAATCTCGTCTTCGGCGGCGATCATCTCGGCCCCAATCCGTGGCGCAAGTTGCCGGCGGATCGCGCGATGGCGAAATCCGAAGCGATGGTCGCCGCGTTTGTCGCCGCGGGCTTCGCCAAGATCCACCTCGATCCGTCCATGGGCTGCGCCGGCGAGCCGGAAGCGCTCGACGATGAATTGACGACGGAACGCGCCGTCCGCCTCGCCCGCGTCGCGGAAGCGACGGCGAAGCAAGAGGGAATCCCTGCGCCCCACTACATCATTGGCACCGAGGTGCCGCCCCCAGGCGGCGCTCGCCACGCGCTCGACCTCGACTACATCGAGCCGACAACGCCCGAACGCGCGCGCGCGACGCTGGCGACATTTCAACGCGCGTTCGCGACAGCTGGTCTCGAAGCTGCATTCGCACGCGTCATAGGGATCGTCGTGCAACCCGGCGTCGAATTCGGTCACGAGTCGGTCATCCAATATGATCCCGCTCGCGCGCGTCCGCTCTCTCACGCGCTTGACGACACGGGTCTCGTGTTTGAGGCGCATTCTACGGACTATCAACCCCCAGTCCGGCTCACTGAGTTGGTCAGAGATCGGTTCTGCATCCTCAAGGTCGGACCGGCGCTCACATTCGCTTTGCGCGAGGCGCTTTATGGTCTCGACCTGATCGCTTCAGAAATGGCGCCGGATTATCCGGCGCGCGCGCTGGCTTCCGCGATGGAAAAATTGATGCTCGCCGAGCCCCGTTGGTGGGAGCCCTATTATCCCGGCGGCGCAACGGAACAACGGCTCTTGCGTCACTATTCCTACTCGGACCGGATCCGATATTATTGGCCGCATCCCGAGGCCAAGGCGGCCGTCGAGCGCCTGAAAGCAGCGCTCTTAGGCGTCGCCATTCCCACGCCCGTCCTGCAACAGTTTCTTCCCCGACTGGCTCCGCACGCCTTTGACAGCGAGGAGACATTCGACCGGCTTATCATCGCGTCAATTGATGAGGCGCTGGGGCAATACGCCTCGGCATGCACACCGTAGTGGGGCGGCTCGCGAGCGACCGTCTTTCGCCCCGATCGCGCCGGCGAAGCCATCGCCGGAGCTGACGATACTGCGATCACCCGCGGCTTCGTCCGACCAACGACAGCGACCGCCGCCGCCTGCGATCACCTCAGTGCGCTGCGGCAGCCTCCGGCCGACGACAAAATCAACTTCGGACGCCGCCCGATGTCCAACTCGGGAAGTCAGGCTCCCCGTCACGCGGCCAAACTTGAGACCCGATTGCGACGCGGGTTATCAACTGGGCAAGCGCGGCGGGGTGACCGAACGACGACTCATGCCATTGACATGAGCTCGTTCAGCGCCGCGTGGCCATCGACGACGCCGATTTCGACTTCGAACGTTCGGCGCTCGCCGACTGCGAGCGGACGGATCTGCCCTTGCCGTATCAACTCGGCCCGTCGGTCGAGACGGTGAGTCGACGGCTCCAACCCGACGACGTTAGCGGACGTAGCCGCCGACGCCGAGCCGCTCGTTGAAGATCGCGGCGAATGCGCGGCCGTCCTGCGCGTTCAGGTTGTGGTAGAAACACTGCTCGACGTAACCCGCCTGCGGCTCGCCCAGCCGGTCGTGGTCGGCGACAGCCTGAACTGGCGTGGCTTCGCGCGGCTCGACGCTTCCGCCCGACGTATAGACACGGCTGTCCGCGCTCACGAGCGGGTAGCCGAAGTTGCAGTGGTAGAGCAGCATCATCGGCTCAGGTCGGAAGCCGGCGTTCTCGACAACGTCGCGCACCACCAGCGCATTCGAGCCGAGCTGCGTGGTGATTTCGCGATGCAGCAGAAGGCACTCGCCGAACATCCTGGCTTGGCGAACTGTGCCCGCCAACCGAATCTTGTAGTCGTCGCCTTGCCAGCCCTGGGAAATGCAGACGTCCTCGGCAGGGAGGTTGCTGATCCGGCCGTGCAGGCCAAGGCTCTCGTCGCCGTCTTGAACGGGCGGACCGACGTTGCTGAGGCCGGCTGTGGTCAGGAGACCGGCGAAGAAGTTGCGAAGGAACCCCTCGGCGCCCTTCTCGACAAAATGCGCCGGTCCGACGACGCCGCTCTTGGAGATGTAGCCGACGGGCGCGCCTTTGTATGAGGCCCAGGCGATGTCGAGCGCGCGCCCGGGAAGCGCGGTGAACTCGAAGCCGGTTCCGGTCTTGACGTCGATCGCTGCGACGCCCTTGGCCAGGCCAGAGCTCAGCTCGCTGGCGCGGGCGCCGGCGATCTGAGAAATCTGGCCGACCCTGCGGGTCAGGTCCTCTTTGCTGACGGGGCGTCCGTAAAGCTCCACCAAGGTTGTCCTCCTTGCTCGTCGATGCGCCTCGCCTCGAACGGATTCGCGGCCGCCCGCATAGCGAGATCAAGCGTCCGACAGCGATTTCCGGTGGACCTCGTCAAGACGTGACGTCACGTCGCGCTTACGGCGGGCCTCCGCGGAATTCGCTTCCTGAGCTTTGAGACTGGGCGCCTCAGGCGCGCCGCCACCGCCGAGGTCATTCGTCGCCGTCCGCGCGTCCAGCGGCGAAGCGCCCTGCCCCAAAGCCAGAACTGTCTGTTTTCCAAAGACTTGGCGCGCACATTCCGCAGCGCGTCGGGCGGCGCCTGGGGCGCGGCAGGACCGACCTCATCGCCATGATCGTCTCGAGTCGATCCGACGACACGCTGATCAACGCCGTGTTCCTCTCCATGCTCGACGGACTCAAGCGTCGCCTGGGCGAGGATGGTCTCGATCTGGCGATCTTTGTCGAAGGCGAGAAGGATGGTCGCCTCGCCAGATCGAGTGACCAAACGCAGCCTCGCCGGCGCGCTGATCATCGCCGACACCCGAGGCGCCGATCCCCGGGTCCGATTACCTCGCGAAACGGCGCCGACCCTTCGTCACCTTCGGTAGGACGAAAGCCGCCGATGCGCTGCTCGCCGCCGCTCCCAGGCCGACGGCGATCTTCCTCACCGACTCGACGCACGCGGCGGCGCTCTATCGCCGGCTCAACGAGGCCGGTCTGCGGCCCGGCCGCGACGTTTCCATCCTCGCGCTTTTGCCTGAGGCGCGGGCGCAATACCGCATTCCGACGCCGACGAGCTATCAAACCGACTGGACCGAGATCGGCCAGCGTCTCGGCGAGGCGGTGATCGCATAAATCGCGCGGACGTCAGGCGAGCAAAGCGCGCGGGTCACGATCGCTGAACTTCGCGCTGCTGGCGCGGTCACCCGCACTCGAAGCCGCTGTCGACCAGCAGGTCGACGCCAGTAACCAACGAAGCAGCGGGGCTGAGCAGGAAAATGGCCGGGCCGACCATTTCCTCGACGACCGCCGTCCGCCCCAGCGGCGTCTCGCGCTCGATGGTCTTGCGCTGCTCGGCGACTCCCGGACTTAGGTTCATCGGCGTCAGCGCATAGCCGGGACCGATCGTCCTGTCTCCGATTGCGGCGGCGCGCCGTAGCCTCGCGCTCACCCAGTCGCTCAATTGATCGGCCGTCCACGCGCGCGGTTCACCGCGCGCGCCCAGGCCGCCCGCTCGCTTCGCCGAATCTCCTCGGTGATGCGCGGCTCGAAGCTCTGACCGCCACGATCGAGCTTGCTCAGCCGCTCGAGCGTGAACAGACCGGCGCTGACGCCGGCGAGATGCGCGACGCCCATCGCCGAAAGTTCCGAGACCGTCGTGCGCTTGACCGGTACGCCGACCATGTCGGCTTCGAACTGCATCAGTTGGTCGTTGCGGGTCGGACCGCCGTCAACCAAAAGCCGATCGACCTTGGCGCCGCTGGCGCGCACGGCGTCGAGGACGTCGGCGATCTGATGGGCGATCGAGTCGAGCGCCGCCCGGGCGAAAGGCGCGCGGGTGACGCCGAAGGCGAAGCCGGTGACGGTCGCCGACGCTGACGCGTCCCACCACGGCGCGCCGAGACCGCCGAAGGCCGGAACCAGATGCACGCCACGCGAGTCAGGCATGGTCGCGGCGAGATCGGCTAGCTCCTGCGTCGTCACGCCAAGCAGTTCGGCGGCCCAGATCAAGGTCGAACCGGCGCTGCGGATATTGCCCTCGAAGGCGAGGACCGGGGCGTCAATTTGCCAGGCGAGCGTCAGGCAGACGCCGGGCGCGCCGGCGTCGCCGTCGCGCGCCTTGGCGCGGTCAACCAAGCCCATCACCGACGACCCCGTGCCGTGGGTCGCCTTGACCGGCCCGGAGGAGAACGCGCCGTGAGCAAAGAGGGCGGAATGCGAGTCCGCCATTACGGCGCCGACGGGAACGCCGTCGGGGAGAGGAGAAAGGCCGCGCGTCGTCGGGAAGGGCCCCGTGGAGGCTACGACGCGCGGCATGGCGGCGGGAGGCACGCCAAAGATTGACAACAGGTCGTCGTCCCAGCGCGCCGCGACGACGTCGAAGAGCTGGGTGCGTGAAGCGTTGCCGGCTTCGACTACGGCTTCGCCGCCGAAGCGCGACAGGAGAAAAGCGTCGATTGTGCCGATGCAGACCTCTCCCGCCTTGGCGCGCGTCTGGAGGGCCGGCTGGCGATCGAGCAGCCATCTCGCCTTGGCGGCGGAGAACATCGGGTCAAGCGGCAAGCCGCTCTTGCGGCGAATGACGGGGCCATGCCTGGCAGCGCGCACCGCGGCGCAGACGCCTTCGGTGCGCTGGTCCTGCCACGACAGAACCGGCGTCAGCGCCTCGCCAGTTCGGCGGTCCCAGATGACGCAAGACTCGCGCTGGACGCTGAGTCCGACCGAGACGACGCGCTTGGCGGCGTCGGTGTCGAGCGCCTCGGCCACCGCACGACGGGCGCTCGCCCAGATCTCATTGGCGTCCTGCTGCACCCAACCGGGTTCCGGCGTCGCCAGCGACACCGGCGCCTGGCCCCGCCCGACGACGGCGCCGCTTTGATCAACCAGTAGGCACTTAGTCGAACTCGTGCCTTGATCGATGGCGAGGACCAGCGGACCAGCCACGTCATTGCCCCTTCAATTCGAGCGCCGCGGCGACGATCCCGTCGCGGGTCACGACCTGCCGCTGAACGTTCATCCAGCGACGATTAAAGCTTCCGCTGGTTTTACGCCGTTGGGCGCGGGTGGAGCAACGCGCGATCGGCGGAACTGCTCGAGATTGCGCAGTCGACCGCATGTTGCGGCAACGCTGGTCGCATAGGCGGCCAGAGTTCGATATTCCAACGCCGAATGCGGGCGGCGCTTTCAGCTCTCCGTCCGCGCGAAGGCCGGACTCTCAATGCACATGAAGGAATATCGCAGTGGCAGGTCAGGCGCGAGCCCACCGCGTCCCCAGACAAGCGAAAGCCCCCGAAGCGGGTTGCTTCGAGGGCTTTGGTCGAATTTGGTTGCGGGGGCTCGCAACCACCGATGGATCACAAACATGTTCTTCGCCCCTGTCCGAGTGGCATTGCTTAGCTAATGACGCCGTTCTCGATCTTTGGCCAACCCGCGTTTGTGCGGCCAGCAGGCTAGCACTACTTTGGCAGATTATGTCCGGCGGCGTCGATGAGGAGTTTCTCACAGTGCGGGCATCGCTTGGGCGGAGGCCGTGCGAAGAGGTCGAGGATGGCTTGCCTGATAGCCGGCATG
>JBEKVR010000199.1:0-7208 GCA_049513815.1 Roseiarcus sp.
GGCGGCGAGGCTGCGCGTCGTCTGGTCGGCGAGCGCCGCGACGATCGCGCCGCGCTGCTCGAGCCGCGCCTGACGCGACAGCAGTTCGTGCAGCTTGCCCTCGAACGAGCTTTGATCGAGCAGCTGCCGGCCGGCGACGCGGTCGAGTTCGGCGCGCGCTTCGGCGATGCGGTCTTCGTAGGCGTACTGCTGTTCCGCTTCGCGCGCGGCGAGCGCGGCGAGCATGTCGTCATGAAAAGCGAGGTAGACCGTCGTCAGACCCGCCCATACGAGCGTCAGTGCGGCGAAAGCCGCAAGCGACCACAGGACGAACGGACGCACCGCCACCGTGCGAATGGCGTCGCCGCGAGCGTGGGAAAAGTAGAAATGCGTTTTGACCCTGGCCGGTCGTGAACGCTGATCTCGCAACGACATGCGCCAACACACTCCGACCCCGGGGGATCGGGGTCATCAGGCCAGCGATTACAGCCCATTAGGGTTAATGGTTGGCAAATGCGGTCCGCGCCGCCGCGAGCGCCGCCAGCGCCTCTTCGGCGTGGCCGGGCACTTTGACCTTTCGCCACAGGCGGGCGATGCGGCCTTTGGGGTCGACGATCGCGGTCGTTCGTTCGACCCCCATGTATTTGCGCCCGTACATGCTCTTCTCTTTCCACACGCCATAGGCTTCGAGGGTCGCGCGGCTTTCGTCGGCGGCAAGGGTCAGCGCGAGGCCGTGCTTGCGCTTGAAGTTGGCGTGGCGCTTGACGCTGTCGGGGGAGAGGCCGACGAGCGCGGCGCCGGCCGCGGCGAAGCGCGGCGCGAGCCGGCTGAAGTCGAGCGCTTCGGCCGTGCAGCCGGACGTATCGTCTTTGGGATAGAAGAACAGAACGACGAACTGGCCGCGCAAATCCTTGAGCCGGACGCCGCCCTCGTCAGTGGGCAGATCAAAATCCGGCGCAACGTCGCCAACATCCAAATTAAAGACCATTTCGTCCTCGTTTCGGCCAATTTCATCGGCAACGTGCTGCCTCGAAGCCGCCGCGCGGCTTGGGGCAGATTGACCCGCGTCGTCTGTGGGTTCAAGAGCTTAACGGTCGGAACGATTCCCGGCGGGCGGGCGAAGGCTGCTTGCTGACCGTGCGCGGCGATAAGGGGCCGCAGCGACGGCCCGACCCGCCGAAAGGCGTGTTTAAGCGAGCGGAGATCTGCGGGGTTTGATCGGCGGCATCGACGCATCGACGCGGTCCAAAGCGCGAGCCGCAATTCGGCGCCTGCTGCACAGCGGCAGCGGCGAATGTTTGCCGCGGCCACGCCAGCCGGTGTTCGGTCGACGCGCGCGCCGCGTCGCCATTGGCGCCGTCCTCGTCGCCGTCCTCACGGTCGCAGCGACAATTGGCGGGCTCGCCTCGCTGCTCGCCTGGGGGCCAATCAACCTCGAATTCCTCAATCCGCGCATCGCCAGCAGTCTTCAGGAGCGGCTTGGTCCGCGCTACGTCGTTTCGATCGGCCCCACCTCGCTGACGCGCGGCGACGGCGGCGTCGCGCTTGGCTTCGGCGGCATCGCCATTCACGATTCCGCCGGCCGCTCGGTCCTCTCGGCGCCCCGCGGCCGGGTCGGGCTCGACGTCTGGTCGCTGTTGAGGCTGGAGATCAAGGTTCATCGGCTGGAACTCGACGGCCTCGACCTCAGACTGCAGGTGCGGCCTGACGGCGCGCTGTCGATCGCCGCGGCCGCCGACGCCGACGCCGCGATGATCGATTTGCCGGCGCCGCTTCCGCCCGGCGCCGAATCGACGGCGGGGCCGGATTTCGGACTGGTCGCGATCGGCCTGATCGACGCGATGACCGGCGCCAGCCAGGCGCTCGACCGCGTCAGTCTCGTCCACGGCCACCTCGAAGTGCTCAACGAGGCGCTGGCCAAGCGCACGGTCTACGACGATTTCCAATTGACCTTCGTGCGGTCCAACGAGACGGCGTCGATCTCGGTCGGGGCGAAGGGGCCGCAGGGGCGCTGGAGCGTCGAAGCGCAGGCCCGCGGCGGCTCGGAGCGGATGGTGTCGCTGACCGCGCACGATCTCGATTTCGACGACCTGCGGCTCTTCAACGCCAACCGGCCGCCGTTCGAAGCCGACATGCCGATCTCGCTGCGCCTCGAGGCCAAGCTCGGCGCCAATTCGGCGATCGAGACCATGGGCGGGCGCTTCACGTTGGGCGCCGGCTATTTCAAGCTCGACGACCCCGATCACGAGCCGTTCTTCATTGACGAGGCGACCGGCGACATCGCATGGGACCCGGCGGCGCGTCGCTATCGTTTCGACAATCTGCAACTTCTGTCGGGCGCGACCCATATCTACGGGGCCGGTTGGGCGTCGCCGCCGACGCGCGCCGAGCCGGCCTGGATCAGCCATTTCGAGTCCGGCGACACGGTGTTCGCGCCGGAGCGACCCGGCGAGAAGCCGATCACGATCCAACAGGCGGCGTTTGACGCCCACTTCTATGCCGGGCAGGGGCGGCTGGTGCTGGACCGCCTGACGGCGCGCGGCCCCACCGTCAACGGCTCGGCGACCGCCGAAACGACGACGGTTCCCGGCGGCGCCACGCTCAAGATCGACTTGCAAGTCGGACCGAGCGCGGTCGTCGACCTCTTGCGGCTGTGGCCGAGCTTCATCAACGCCGACGCGCGCGCCTGGTGCATCCAGAACATCCATGGCGGCCAGCTTCTGTCCGCCTCGATGAAGGTCGACTGGGACGCGGCGGCTTTCGATCTCGCCGCGCACAAGCAAGCGGTGCCGGCCGACAGCGTGCAGGGCGAGATGACGGCGCGCGACGTCGTCGTCGACATGATGCCAGGCCTGCCGCCGCTGACGGTCGCCGAGGCCAGCGGGCGCATCACCGGTCGCCAGTTCTCGGCCAGCGCCAAGACCGGCGTGGTCGAACTCTCGCCGACGAGGCGCGTCCAGGCGACCGACATCGGTTATCAAGTTCCCGACACCTCGCCTGCGGCGGTCGTGCCGGCAAAGGCGAGCGCCCATCTGCAGGGCGGCGCCGACGCGCTTGTTGATCTGCTCGGCCGCGACGCGCTCAAGCACTACGCCGGCTTCACTCTCGATCCCGGTCTGGTCAAAGGACAATTCGAGGGCGATCTGGCGATCGACCTCAAGCTCGGCAAGAGCGTGCGGCCGGAGGATCAGCAGTTCCGCGCCAACGGGACGATCGCCAACCTGCGCGTCGACAAGTTCCTGGCCAACGAGCGACTGGAGCAGGGCGCGCTGACCGTCGACGCCCGCCAGGGCGCCACGAAGATCACCGGCCAAGGCCAGATCTACGGCGTTCCGGTGACGATCGACGCGACCAAGGGCGCGACCGACGAGGGTGCGATCACGCTTGCTCTTGTCCTTGACGGCCCCGCCCGCGCCAGGCTCGGCGTACCCATCGCCACCATGCTCAACGGGCCGACGCCGGTCCGCTTGAAAGCGCCGCTGTCAAAATCGGGCGCCGAGATCGAGATCGACCTCACGCGCGCCTCGATCGACAGCGCGCAAACAGGCCCGCTGAAGCCGGCGGGCAAGCCGGGAAAAGCGACTTTCAGCCTCAAGCCGGACCCCGACGGCGACGGCGGCGTCGCCGTGTCGTCGATTGTCGTCGACGCTGGCGGCGTCGCGGCGCGCGGCTCGGCCCAATTCGCCGCCGACGGCGAGCTCGTCTCGGGCAAGCTCACGCAGGTGCGCCTATCGGCCGGCGACGAATTGCGCGTCGACCTCGTGGATTCGCCCAATGCATTGAAAGCGACGGTGCGCGGCGTGACGTTTGACGCCCGCGCGCTGATCAAGGGCTTCCTCGGCGCGGGCGGGCCGCCCGGCGCCGGCAAGGACATTGACGTCGACGTCAAGATCGCGAGCGTCATCGGCGCCAACAGCCAGCCGCTCAAGGACCTCGAAATGAGCGGCGTCTGGCGCGGCTCAATGCGGGCGATGCAAGCCAAGGCGCGCATCGGCGAAGGAACCTTGTCGGCGCAGCAGGACGACCAGGGCGTGTTGCGCACGCACGTCACCGACGCCGGCGCGCTGGCGCGCTTCCTCGACATCTACCCTCGAATGGAGGGCGGCGTGCTCGATCTGACGCTGCAGCAGAACGGCGAGGGCGGGGAGGGCGCCGCCAACATCGCCAATTTCGTGCTGCGCGACGAACCGGCGCTGCGCCAACTCGCGGCGGCGGGGCAGGCGCCGGCCGAACCCGGCGTCTCCGCGGGGCCGGCGCTCGATTCGAGCGAGGTGCGCTTCGACAAGATGTCGGCGGCGTTTACCCGCACGCCCGGGCGCCTGGCGTTGCGCGAGGCGCTGATCTTCAACCGCAGCGTCGGTTTGACCACCGAAGGCTATCTCGACTTCGCCCACGACCACGTCGACCTCAATGGCACCTATGTGCCGGCCTATCAGGTCAACAGCCTCGTCACCCATATTCCGGTCTTTGGACCGCTGCTCGGCGGCGGACGACACGAGGGGCTGTTCGGCGTCAATTACCGCATCGTCGGCCCAGCGAGCGGACCGACGCTCTACGTCAATCCGCTGTCGGCGATGACGCCGGGGTTCCTTCGCAAGGTCTTCGGCGCGGTCGACGGCACGACGCCGGCGGTCGCCGCTCCGCCGGACGCGCTCGGCCAGAGCCGCGGTGCCGCGCCCGTGCGCTGAGCCGAAGGGCAAATCGTCAGACGGCGCGCAGCAGCACGTGCTTCTTGCGGCCGAGCGACAGCTTGACGACGCCGGACGCATGCAGCGCGTCGCGGCCAATCACGGCGCGTTCGTCGTCGAGCGCGACGTCATTGATCCTGAGGGCGCCGCCGCGGATCTGGCGACGCGCTTCGCCGGTCGAGCCGACGAGGCCGGCGCGCAGGAAGGCGGTGAGCGCGCCAAGGCCCGCGTCGAATTCCGCCGCGGCGACGTCGACGGTCGGCAGCGACTCAGCCAGCGCGCCTTCTTCGAAGGTCTGTCGCGCGGTCGTCGCCGCCGCCTCGGCCGCCTCGCGCCCGTGCAGAAGCTTCGTCGCCTCGTTGGCGAGAATCTTCTTCGCCTCGTTGATCTCGGCCCCGCCGAGCGCCTCAAGCCGCGCGATCTCGTCGAGCGGCAGCAAGGTGAACAGCTTGAGGAAGCGGGCAACGTCGGCGTCCTCGCTGTTGCGCCAGAACTGCCAGTAGTCGTAAGGGGCGAGCATCGACCCGTCGAGCCAGACGGCGCCGGCGGCGGTCTTGCCCATCTTGGCGCCGGAAGCGGTGGTGATCAGCGGCGAGGTCAAAGCGTAGAGCTGCTCGGTCCCCATGCGGCGACCAAGATCGAGGCCGGTGACGATGTTGCCCCACTGGTCGGAGCCGCCCATCTGCAGCGCGCAGCCATAACGGCGGTTGAGCTCAACAAAGTCGTAAGCTTGCAGGCACATGTAATTGAATTCAAGGAACGAAAGCTCGTGCTCGCGGCCGAGCCGGAGCTTCACCGAATCCATCGCCAGCATGCGGTTGACCGAGAAGTGGCGGCCGACGTCGCGCAGGAACGCGATGTAGTTGAGCGTCGCCAGCCATTCGGCGTTGTCGGGCATCGCGGCGTCGCGCGCGCCGTCGCCGAACGTGATGAAACGGTCGAAGACCTTGCGGATGCCGGCCTTGTTGGCCTCGATCTGCTCGACGCTCAGCAACTTGCGCGACTCGTCCTTGCCCGACGGATCGCCGACCATCGTGGTTCCGCCGCCCATCAGCGCCAGCGGCTTGCCGCCGGTTTGCTGCAGCCAGCGCAGCATCATGATCTGCAGCAGCGAGCCGACGTGGAGCGACGGCGCCGTGCAGTCGAAGCCGATATAGGCGACCAGAGATCCGCTCAGCGCTTTCGCGTCGAGCCCGGCGTAGTCCGAGCACTGATGGACGTAGCCGCGCTCGATCAGCACGCGCAGGAAATCAGAACGGGGTTTGAACGCGTCGGTCACCTTTTGGCTCCTCGGCCGCTGGCGCGGGTTGTTTAGGAGGCCCCGGGCGGTTATGCAACCGGACGAGCCGGCCCTCTTGCCCAACCAACGGCGCGAGAGTCACAGTGGGCCGATCTGCGCCCGCGGGCCTTCCAACGCGTGGGAGAAGCGCATGGGCGTCGACGAACTCGACGCGACGATCTTGTCGCATGCTCGCCAACGCTGGCTGAAGGTGGCGATGGTCGCCGCGCAGACGATGCAGGAACGCCGCCTCGGTCTGTCGGACGAGCAGTTCGACATTGTCGTCGCGCGTGTGCGGGACCTCGTCGCGCAGGGTCGTCTCGTCAGCCAGGGAAACCTTGGTCGTCCGCGATTCAGCGAAGTGCGACTGCCCGGCAATGAAGGCGTTGACCGCGCCGCGGGCCGGGATCTTAGCCAATGACCGAACGTCCCGGCGAAGACGATCTGATCGCGCGATTTTTCGCGCCGCTCGCTGGCCCAGCCGGGCTCGGGCTGAAGGACGACGTCGCGCTGTTGACGCCGCCGGCGGGCCGCGATCTCGTCGTCACCACCGACGCCGTGGTCGCTGGGGTTCACTTCTTCGCCGACGATCCGCCCGACGCCATTGCGCGCAAAGCGTTGAGGGTCAATCTCTCCGACCTCGCCGCCAAGGGCGCCGAGCCGATCGGCTTCGCGCTCAATCTGGCGCTGCCCGGCGACTGGACGGCGGAGTGGCTCGCCGCCTTCGCCGCCGGCCTCGGCGACGACGCGGCGACCTACCGTTGCCCGCTGATCGGCGGCGACACGGTGAGGACGCCGGGGCCGCTGACGCTGGCGATCACCGCGATCGGCGTGGTCGAGCCGGGCCGCTTCGCCGCGCGCGGCGGCGTGCGCTCCGGCGACCGGCTTTACGTCAGCGGCACGATCGGCGACGCCGCGCTCGGCCTGCGCCTGCGGCTCGGCCAGGGGCCGACGCTCGCCGAGGTCGACCGCCGCCAATTGCTCGATCGCTACCTTCTGCCGCAGCCGCGGCTCGCCCTGGCGCCCGCGGTCGCACGCTTCGCCAGCGCCGGAATGGACATCTCCGACGGTTTCGTCGGCGATCTGACCAAGATGCTCAGGGTCAGCGGCGTCACCGCGACGGTCGAGATGAGCCGGCTGCCGTTGTCGCCCGCCGCCAGCGCGGCGATCGGCGCCGATCCGAGCCTGTTTCCCGTCGCCGCCAGCGGCGGCGACGATTACGAACTCATTGTGGCGACGCCGGCCTCGTCGGCCGCCGCATT
>JBEKVR010000200.1:0-7084 GCA_049513815.1 Roseiarcus sp.
CACTTGCTCGTCGCCCTGCGCGCCGAGCCCGCCTGAGCCGGCGCCATCGCCTATTTCACGACCGGCGGTCATCGCTCAAAATGCAATCCGCCGAGTTTTCGCACAGCCTGGAACGCGAGGGCCTCGAAGGATGCACCAGGGATCGCGTTAACGCGCGTTCTGGAGCGTCCTTCGAGGCCGCTTCGCGGCGCCTCAGGACGAGGGGCGGCGGCGGCAAGCGATTCCAACTCGGCGTCGCGAGCCCCAGGACTCCTGGATGGCTTCGCTTCGCTCGCAACGACGGCGACGACGATTCCGAGCGGCCGCCCCGGCTTACGCCGGGCCGCCGTGCCAGTGCATGTCCCAGCCGAGGTAGCGCGACGTCGCCTCGTGCACCGCGCCGGCCGAGTTCGACAGGTTGGCGGCGACGTGGTGCTCGAAGCCGTTCTCGCAGATGTAGCGCAGCAGGCGCTGCAGATCGGCAATGGCCACCACGCCAATCCCGCCGAACGTCTCCAACGGATCGTTGGTGAAGGCGCCGCCGCCGACGTAGCCGCGCATCTTGCCCGAGACGTCGTCGGTCGAGAAGCGCGCGAAGCTCATCGCGCTCGCCTTTACCCGGCCGACCAGCGTGCCGTAGGTCTTCTCCTTGCCGACCGTTCCGGCGAGGATCTCCTGGTAGTCCATCCGCGTTGTGTCGAAGAACGCCTTGGGCAGATTGCTGCAATGGAAGCAGACGGCCTTGTTGGGGTCGTCGCCGTAATTGTTGTTCCAGTCGAGCAGCGCGCTCGGCGTCTGCGACGCCGCCGCCAGCGCGTGCATGGCGATCGCGCCGCAGATGTCGACCTCGCAGGCGCTCGACATCAGATTGTTGCTCATCATGCTCATCACGGCGCAGGGCACGACGCCGAAATACTCCTCCATCGCCGACCAGCATTGCACGGCGCTGATCTTGACGTCCGTCTCCCGCATCCAGTCCTCGATGACGAAGCCGAGCTTGGCCATCTTGATCAGCGCGGCCTCGGGAATGCCCTTGGTCGGCGCGTAGGCGCGGATCTGCTCGAGCTTGCCGCGCACGCCGGCGTGATCGTCGGCGAGCTTGCCGATGCGGCCGATGATTTCGGAGAGGTCGACGGTCTCGATCGAGATTCCGTTCGCTTCGAGGATCTTCTCGCTGAAGCGCACGGTGTTGAACGCGGCCGGCCGGGCCCCGATCGAGCCGACGCGCAGGTTCTTGAGGCTGCTGACGACGCGGCAGGTCGCGGCGAACGCGTCGAGATCGTCGGCGAACTCGGGCGAGTCGAGGCTCTCGGTGTGCAGCCTGGTCAGCGTGTAGGCAATGCCGTACTGGCGCAGATTGTTGCAGGCCGACATCTTGCCGCAGAAGCTGTCGCGCCGGTGCTGGATCGTCATCTTGCCGGCGGTGTCGGGTGTCGCCTGGACCAACACCGGAACGCCGAGATCGGCGAAGCGCAGCGTGTTGGCGATCGCGCGCTCGTCGCCGAAGTTCGGCAGGGTGACGATCACGCCGTCGATGCGGTCGCGGTTGGCTTTGAACAGCGCAGCGCATTTCCTGGCGTCCTCGAGCGTCTCGACCACGCCGAAGCGCGTGTCCTCGGGCGTCAGCACGACCGAGTCGTAGCCCTTGTCGGCGAGAACCTTGATGATCTCCTCGCGCCCCGATTTGGCGAGCAGGGCGGGGAAGAAATTGCGGTTGCCGACGATCACACCCATCGTCATCTTGCGGTCGGTCATTTCGTTTGCCTCCTGGTCGGGCTGCCGCTTGGCGGCGCTCCAAACGCGTATCCTCGCCGGCGATACAATTCCTGCTGGCGCTTCTTACCCATGATTTGAGTCAATCAACCCGGCCGAGGCGGGGCGGGAGAGAGCGGCGCGAGGAAGCCTCGGATGCGCTTGGCCGCGACGCGCGGATGGCGATCGGCGTCCCGCTCACGATTTGACCGCGATCCCGTATGTCATTGAATTCGCGTTATGAGTCTTAGCCGTGACGCGGCTCGACATTCTGACCCGACTGGCGACTGAAAGCTCTCCCCGGCCGCGCGGTTTTGGCTGAGGGCGCGCTCGGTCCGCGCGACAGAGCCGAGGCGGCGGCCCGCCGCTGGCTGAGCGGCTGTTCGCCATTGCCGGAGTCGTCGGCGCTGGCGAGGCGCCGTCGGATCAAACGCGACAGCCGCGCCACTTGGATGCGAGCGGCCAGAACGTACTTACGGTTCTGACAGCGCCCCCGGCGCGCTCCACATCGCTGTGGTGACGCCCCTGTCCACCAATAGCTTCTGCGCGGCATAGGCGATTTGCCAACACGCCTTGGCGTCGTCGTAGATCGCGCGATTGGCGAGGTTGGGTTCGACGCTGCGCTCCCAACGGACCATTGCGCCGGCGGCTTCGGCGAGATTGCGATAGAGCCCGATCCCGACGCCGGCCGCCGCCGCTCCGCCCAGCGAAGTCGCTTCGCGCACAACCGGAATGCGGATCTGGCGGCTGGCGACGTCGGAAACGATTTGCGGCCACAACTTTCCTTTTGACGCGCCGCCGGCGAAAACCAATGGCGAGGTCGGGTCGGTGTTGGCAAATTCGCGCACGCGCTCGAGATTGATGGCGGAAACGATCGCGGCGTTCTCCTCCAGCGCCCGGAACATCACGCCTTTGTTGCAGCGCGCGGGGTCGAGGCTCAGATTGAGAAACGACGGCGCCGCGTGATACCAGCGGCTGAAGTCCATCGCGTCGGAGAAGATTGGAATGACGCCGTGGGCGCCGGCGGGCGCTTGCGCCGCCAACGCCTCCATCAGGTCGTAGGGATCGGCGCCCTTGGCGCGCGCTTCTGTCACCTCTTCGCCGCACAGCGCGTCGCGGAACCAGCGCGCCGACAAGCCGACGAAGAAACTGATGCATTCGGCCTGGTTGAGGCCGGCGATCGCGGCCGGATTGATCCGCCGCCGTACCTCGTCGGCATTGAGGCGTGCGGCGCGTCGCATCATTGGGCGCGCGAGCTGATCCGCCTCGGCCACGAGGTGCGGCTGATGCCTCCGGCTTACATGAAGCCCTATGTGAAACGCGGCAAGACCGACGCCGCCGACGATGCGGTTTGTGGCCGTGAAGTCGCGCGAACGGAAGGCGGCGCTGTCGATGCATCGCGCCCGGAACCTGCTGGTTAAGCAGCGCACCCGACTGGTGAACATGATGCGCGGGTTGCTGGCGGAGTTTGGCGTCGACATCCCCCAAGGTCTTGAGCGCGCGTTGCTGATGGCGCGACAGGCAGTCGACGGCGCCGTGCCAGACGTGCCGGCGGAAGCGGTGAGGATTGTCGGCACGCTGTCGCAACAGGCGCTCGACGCGCACGCGCAACTGCGGGAGATCGATCGATCTCTCGTCGCCTTGCTGCGAACCGACGACGTGGCGCGGCGCCTTGCGACAATCCCCGGCATTGGCCCTGTTGGCGCCACAGCGCTGGCCGCGGCCGTCGCCGATCCCGGCCAGTTCCGCTCAGGGCGGCAGTTTGCGGCCTGGCTTGGGCTGACGCCGCGTCAGAACTCCAGCGGCGGCAAAGAGCGGCTCGGCCGCATCACCAAGATGGGCGACAAATATCTTCGCAAGCTCCTCGTCGTCGGCGCAACATCGCTGGCGCCACGCGCCAGGCGCAAGCCTGAGAGCGTGAACCCACGCTTCGCTGACCTGCTCGCGCGAAAGCCCGTGCGGGTGGCGACGGTCGCCATGGCGAACAAGACGGCCCGTATCGTTTGGGCGACCATGACGCGCGGCGAGGTCTACCGGGCATTCCATATGCCGATTCTGGCGTCATCGACTGAAGGTTAGCTGAGGAGATCAGCTTCAAGAGGTTGTGAGAGCGATGCGATGTGATGGCGAAACCGGTCAGGCCGGGAACAGGGACAACCCGCCGAACGTCAAAGGCGTCATAGCTTGAGAAGCAGAATGGGACCCAGTTCGCAGACTCCATCAGGGCCAGCAGTCTCCCTACCGACTGCGTCAACAGGCCGTACAGAAGACTGCACCCGACCAACACGCCAGATCATCAAATCGCACTTGCAACGCGGGAGCCGTCCACAGAGGACGATCGCTCCTGCGTCGCCTCATGACGCGCGCCGCGCCGGCAAGAGTCATTCGGCGGCCTTCCACCTTTGGGCTCTCGCACGGAGAAGTTCGAGGCGATTCTCTTTGCCTAAGACGTTCAATCGATTCGAGGCAACGTCGCCGCCGCCTGGGTGTCGTGCGGGATTTCCGACCGCTCAGCAGCCGTGGCGGACGTCTTCCGCGGCGCGATCCGCGTTGGCGTCAGGCGCTGCGCGACAGTGTCGAGCATCAGATACATCACAGGCGTCGTGAACAGAGCCAGCAACTGGCTGACGATGAGCCACCCGACGTATGCTGACGGCGTCCGTGGCGTCGCGGAGCGCCACGCCTGACGCGAGGTCGAAGGATGCTGTCACTGCGGGGAATTGTCCTTGGTGGTCGATCGAGACGGGCGCCATCGTCTGCGTTGTCCAATGCGCGACGTTCGACAACGGAACGACGACCGCCGAGGCCGACTTCACCGTCAGCCGTTCCAGCGTCTGTATGTCGTGCATGAGGAGGCGCACGCACGAGCCGTCGTTCAGCCGCAGGCGGCCGCGACCCTGTCCACCCAGGCCAGGCGAGGGGCGGGGTTTAAGAGTTTCCCCGGGCGGCCTCAGTCAGGATCAGCTTGTCCAGCGTCAGGTCTGACACCGCGCGGCGAAGGCGAGCGTTCTCAACCTCCAGCTCCTTGAGCCGCTTGAGCTGATCGCTCTTCATGCGTACTCGGCCCGCCAGCGAAAATACGTCGTCTCGGTCACGGCGATCGTCCTCGGCGCCTCCGCGATCGACGCGCCCTGACCCGTCAGGACTTCAACCTGCCGCAGCTTGGCGACGATCTCTTCGGGCTTGTGACGCTTCCTTGCCATGGCCCCATCCATCCAAAATGGGCCTCAGACCAACACAAGCGATGGACCCCTTCAAGGGGTGCAGGCCCCGAGCACGCCTCAATTGCCACACAAACCTCTTTCAAGCCTGTCTGCGCACGTCGGGGATTTCCCGCCGATCGGCCGACGACCTCGAAGGGCTAAGGAATGCGCGCAGATCGCTCATCAAGCCCGGGCGCTGGCGCGTTTCGGCGAGCGCTGCAAGATAGTCCTCCGCCCAGAGCTCGATGTTATGGACTAGCAGATGTTCCAGCATGGGGCCATGGCGTTCGCGTCGCTCGAACAACGGCATCGTCAACGCGCGCTTCAGCGCCGCGGCCACGGCGTCGCACTCGTGGGGATTGACGACCAACGCCCCGGTGAGTTCCGCCGCCGCCCCCGCAAATTGCGAAAGCACGAGCACGCCAGGATTTTCCGCGTCCTGCGCCGCTACATATTCCTTGGCGACGAGGTTCATGCCATCGCGTAGCGGCGTAACCAGGGCCACATTCGCCGCGCGATAGATACCCGCGAGCGTGGTGCGTGAATGGGAACGGTTGACGTAGCGTATCGGGGTCCAGGACGCCTCGCCATAACGGCCGTTGACTCGGCTGATCAGCATCGTCACTTCATTTTCGATTGCGGCGTAGTCCTTGTTGTCGGACCGGCTCCTTGGCGTGATCTGCAACAGGGTGACGTGCGATCGCCACTCGGGATTGACTTCGAGAAAGCGGTCGAACGCGGCGATGCGCTGGATGATGCCCTTCGAATAGTCGAGCCGGTCGACGCCGAGCACCAGACGCAGTCCGGTGAGGCTCTCCCTCATTTCCTTGGCGAAGGACGAGCGTGCGGCCTTGCGCGCAAGCCGCGCGTAAGTGGCGGTCTCGATGCTGACTGGAAATGCGCCAATACGGGTCTGCCGCCCTTCCACATCGAAAGTTAAGCCGCGGCCCTCTTTGACCCCCGGCATCGCCAGGAGGTAGGCGGCGAAATTGTCGCGATCATTCTCGGTCTGAAAGCCGACGAGATCATAGTATGTGAGGGCGCCGAAAATCTCGTCGTGATGCGGCAGCGTGCGTAGAATGTCCAACGGAGCGCAGGGGATGTGCAGGAAGAATCCGATCGGATTGAGATGACCTCGCGCGCGCAGTTCGCGCGCCAACGGCATCAGGTGGTAGTCATGCACCCAAACGACGTCGTCCTCCCTGAGGAAGGCGCTGAGCTTGTCGGCGAACTGGCGATTGACGCGCAAATAGCCTGAATGGTCGGCGCGCGAATATTCCTGCAAATCGACGCGATAGTGCAAGATGGGCCAGAGGACTCGGTTGGCCAGCCCGTTATGATATTCCTCAAAGTCATTCTTCGACAAATCGATGACGGCGTAAGTTATGTGGTTGCGCTCGACGATGCGCGGCTCCACCGTCTTCGTTTCGTCGATCTTGCCGCTCCAACCGAACCACACCCCGGTGCGGTTTCTCAGCGCCGCCTTCACCGCGACCACGAGTCCTCCCGCCATCTGCGTGTTTCTCGGCTCAGGCACGGCGACTCGGTTTGAGACGATGATCAGACGCGGGCCCATGCTTCCTCCCAACTCGACGACGGACCGCTCGCGGCGTTGATGATTGCGGCCATCGCTGTCTCGACTCGGGGCGCGTGCAGAAACCACCCCCCGAGCGCCGATCGTCTGATCCGGCGCGCTCAGGCCCCAGTTGGCGCCGACTCGCATTGTCGCGATGGACAATGCGCCCCGTGCGACCAGACTGCTGCCGATCAAGTCGTACGCCAGCATGCCTCCGCCTCTTCCGGCGTTGATACGAGCGACAAAATAGCGGTTCCCCGCCACGGCGATAGGTTCGGATTTCACCTACGCGGCGAGCGGCCGCACGGCGCCATCATGATCTAGACGAGCTTTGACTTGGTCCGCGGGCAAAGTCAGATTGCCGTCTCCGCCGACAATCCAGACGAAAGCAGCTCCACCGCTCAGTTCAAACTCAGGGTTCTTGAGCGCCTGGGCGATCGTCGCTCGGAAAGCCTCGTATGAGGGACCGTAAGTCAATCGCCAATTGTTGGTCTCGGTGAACTCCGATTTGTGAGACAGGGCGAACTCCCTGCCAACCTCGTATCCGGTGGGATCTTGTGATCCCTAACCACGA
>JBEKVR010000201.1:0-7055 GCA_049513815.1 Roseiarcus sp.
CGCTCGCCGCCCGGTCGCCGCCGCGCGGCTGGATCATCGATTGAGTCATCAGAAGATCTCCTATTAGGAAGCGCTCGAACCGTTCAGTCTCTTAGATCCTGCGGCAGCAGCTTCATGTTGTAGAGCGAACCTTCGGAAAGCAGCACCAGCCGCAACTTCGAAACGGAATTCAGAGCCGCAGTCGGTCCCAGCGTGTCTGTCCCGCGAAATGGGGACTGCCCGTCGGCGAGGGGCGTTCCGGCCGACCGCCCGTCCGGGAGGGCGCCGATTACCCGGCCGAACGGAGTGTTCGACGACACTGTTGTGGTCGACGCTTGGAAGACGCCTCCAATCGGCCCGCGCCCGTAGCGCGTATTCTTGTATTTGGGGAACTCCTCGCAGACGAGCGCAAGGGCATCGCGCGCGACGAAGTCGACGTCGTCCTCGTCGTTGCCATACTTCGGCATTGACAAGCACATCTGTCGGATTTCCGGGCCGGTCGGATCCGTGCCCAAATCCTCGAAATTCGTCCGCATCGCGTGCAGAAGCTGCTTCCCAGTCAGCAGTTTCCTTTCGAAGACGAGTTCCTTGATCGCATAGAGGCTGTTGGCGACATTCGCCAGACCGATCGTCTCGTTGCCAGTGAAGTCGTAGGCCGCCCCGCCGCGCTTGATCGAAAGTCCGCGATCTAGCGTTGTCTCGGGGCACGACATGACGCCGCTGAACGGCTCGTCGATGTAATCTTCGTAGGTTTTGTCGATCGTGTTGTCCATGACGACGGCGAGCCGAATGTAGTAGCGCGCCTGCTCAGCGAAGGATTGCCAGACCTCTTCGTAGCTGCGGAACGTCGACAGGTCCCGGTTGCAGCTATTGGGGTGAAGCGTCACTCCCGAGATCGGATCGTGGCCGTTGTACAAAGCCATTTCCAGACATTTCGCCAGCGAGTACCAGGTCGCCCCCGTGCGCCCGCCGCGACGGCCGGCCGGTCCCGGCTCGGCGCACCCGATGATGCAATAGTCGGCGGCGTCCTTGAATGAATAACCACGGTTCATCATCGCGGCCAAATACATCTCGTCGTTCGCGACCGCCGGGAAGCCGGTCCCCAGCCGGATGGTCTCGGCAATTTTCATCTTGTACTTTTCGGGCGCATTCTTGTGCCAACGGGCATAATGCGACGGCTGCACCGTCCGTGCGTTCTGGATCGCATCGAGCACGAGGTACGTCACTTCGTTGGAAGCGTCCCGCCCCGTCGCCGGGTCAGTCCCGCCAATCGTGAGATTCTGGAAGATCGGCTTGCCGCGGAAATACGATGTGTCTTCCCAGCTTCGGATCCTTTCAACGACGGAAAGCATGGCGAACATGTTTTCGATGAGTTCCAAGGCGCCGTCGCGGTTCAACCGACCAGCTGCCACGTCGTGCTCGTAGCGTTCGATCAGCACCTGATCGAACCGCCCGAGGCAAACGCCTTGAGCATTGTCTTCGATTTGGATTGCGAGCTGTATGTAGGTGATTGCCTGCAACGCTTCATGGAAGTTGCGCGCGGGGTTCTCAGGGACCCAGCGGGAAATTTCCGCCATGTGAAGCAGTTCCTGCTTACGCGCTGGATCGCTCTCCCGTGCAGCCTCGTTTTCAACGAAGTCTGAATATCGGTGAGCCCAATCAATTACCGCCTGGCATGATATCGCGACCGCGTCATAGAAAGCCTTGCGCTCGACGTCTTCGGCGCTGGTCAGGTCGAGCTGCGCCGACTTTTCCTTCGCAGTGCGGATGACGTAGCCGAGCCCGTGATCGATGTGCCACTTGTAGGGCGGAGCGAAATGACCGTCGCCGCCGTGAACGTAGTTGAGCTCGTTGATTGCCCCGATGCGATCCTGGGCGATTAGCACTTCTTCGGAGAGCCGCGCGTACACCCGCCCCTTGTGCGTGCGCGGCTTCCAGTAGTTGATAATCGACCTCAGCTCCGACAAAGATTCTTCATCGATGGCGAATTTGTCGGCCGGCCGCTCCGGCGGATAGTACGGCGTCTTCTGAAATATTTCTTCTTCTAGAAAATCGACAGTGAATTCTGGAAACAATGGAGAGTAGTTCGGCTTGCACGCCTGGTTGCCGAGCAGCAAACTTCCAGGAAGCAGGTAGAGACTGATATTCCTCAGGCTGTTCTCCAACGCCTTCGCCCTGCGTACAATCTGCGGCAAATGCTCTGTATTCTGATAAGTTTCTGTGAAGTAGCGCGCTCGCTCGACGCAGATCCCAGCAGGAACGGAATTCACATAATCCAATATCTGCGCAATTCGCTGCGTTCGCACTGCGGGCGTGTCAAATTGATAGTGAAATGGGCGTGTCGCGTGCTCGTTGGCCATGATCAGAAGCCTTCCCCTTACAATGTAGGCGCACCTGCTCGTCGGTGAATACCCATTTGTATTCGCTAGTTCAGCCGCGTTGTCACTTCTCGACGTCGTCCGTCGTGAGACAACGAGCGCCTTTGCAGCTCGAGCGTCAAACCATCTTGCAACATGGAATGCCCGTGGCACCGATTCGCATCTAGCACTTCACTTGCACGCCGCCCGGATCGAACGGTCAGACCCATCGAGTTCGCATTTGGGAACTCAGTTCTGTTTTTTCTTCTCACATAGTTCGCATGATGTCAATGCCCGCTTCGACAATTTGAAACGGGGGCGTTCGCAATCCGCACGTTCGGGCTCGCTTGCGCCCTTCGCGCGAGCGACGCCCTGAGTGCGAGACTTGCGGAGCGCTCCTCAAGTCGTAATCTGGTGACTGTTGCGTCTTTTGCTCTTACCGCGACATCCCCTGTCCTCCTGTTCGGGAAGCGCGAGAGCGCGGACGCGAGAGCGATTACTGCGGTTGCACGAGCAGCGGCAAGGACGCCGATGCACAACGACGCATCCGGCGAATCGCTTCTCGCCCAAGTCAGGGATCATGCTGCGCCCTCGGTGTTCAGACCGGAGCATCTGCTGAGGGAGACCCGCCGGCAGAAAGGTTTGCCGGCATACGATGCGCCCGAAGTCTGCGTGCTCGACCCTGATGGCGATCTTGTCCGGGCGCTTCGCCGCAACGGTCGCGCTCGCCTTTGCGAGGCGTGGGCCTGTTGCGCCAGTCGGGTGGGGGCGCGTGCGCGCAGGCGGTGACGGAAACCCCGCTTTTTTGGCGGCGGTGGCGACGGCAAGTGGTCAGCAGAGCAGAGGTCGGGCGTCCCTATTGGGGCGTCCCTATCGAAGAGTCACTGGCGGCTTCCGTTCGCTCTGATCGCGGTCGAGCGCAAGTTGCGTCCGGAACTTATGAATTTGCATCGACCACGTGAGTTGATGCTCCTGCGCGTCAAAACGTCCATCGCCGTCACCAACGCGTGCGCCGACGGCCCCGACCTCAACCCCGGAAACGCGAAGGCTGAAGAAACATTCAAGGCTGTTTCCACCGCCAATTCGAGAGCCGAATCGCATCGTTAGGCTCCGGCCCTGACACCGCGGCATTTACAGGGGTCCCGTTGCTGCGGCCCTTGTTTGAGCAAATAATCGCGCCGCAGGGATCACAGAAAGGATATTTCCATGAAGCGTACGGCTATCGCGAATTGGAATGGATCGTTGAGCGAAGGCGCGGGAACTTTGGACACGCAGAGCGGCGCCCTCACGGCCCAACCCTACACGTTCAAAGGTCGCTTCGTCGACGAGAGTGGACGGTCCGGCACCAATCCTGAGGAATTGATCGCCGCCGCTCACGCTGGCTGCTTCGCCATGCAACTTGCTCATTTTCTGGCCGAAAACGGGACGCCGCCGGAGACGCTCAAAGTCACGGCCGCCGTCGAACTCATTCCGGGAACAGGCATCACGGGAAGCGCCTTGACCCTAGAGGCGAAGGTCCCCGGCGTCGACCAAGCGAAGTTCGCCGAGCTGGCTGACAAGGCCAAGGGCGCCTGTCCAGTTTCGAAGGCGTTAGGCGCCATCAACGTTACTCTGAACGCCCACCTCGGTTGAGGTGAGGGGTCGACGTAATTGCGGCGGGCGATGTCCAGTGCCGGCGGTTTGTTCTTATTCGCCATCGTGGGTTGCAAGCCAAGTCCCGAGCCAAAAAAAAGCCACCCCGGAGAGCGGCCGCCCTTTTTGTCGTGAAATCCGCCAATAGTACGTATTGAGACAAATCAACTATCGAAAGTCGCCGTGTCGGCGTGGCTGGTTTTAGGCTCGTCGAGGCTTTCGCGCCAACGGGTGAGCCGCTTCACGGCAAAGCGGACCGCCCCGCGTCTCCTCGAGAACGCAGGCGCGCTGCTCCAAGTCGCTTCCCAATTCAATGCACTGGAAATGATCGGCGCGAGCCTGACGCCAGAAGACGGCGTCGCGCGACGTCAAGGCGATCATGCCCAGGGCCCGGCCTGCGCAATCGCGGCTAGCGCGCCGATATTTCGTGCCTATCGCCGGCGGGGTCGGCCAGACAGCGGATCGACAGATCGACGGATTCTCGGAGGTCGGCGGCCGACGCCGGTCGAGCGAAAGGCGATTTCGCCCACCGATCCCGCGGCCCGCGATACGGCGGCCGCCGATCCCCCGGCGGTCTACGCCTATTCCGACAACTGTCTCACCGACGTGGAACAGGCGGTTATCATTGACGTCGAGGCTACCAGGCGGAGGTCGGGGCGGCCAAGACGATGCTCGATCGCCGGACACATTTCGAGCAATTGTTTACAGCTTGACCCATGCGCCGTTCGCTTTCGACGACTTCACCGCCGCTTCGACGAAGGCGACGCCTTTGACGCCGTCGACGATGGTGGGGAAGTCGCATTCGGCCGGCGGCTTCTTGCCCTCGCGCGCCGCTTTGATCGCCAGCGCGACCTCGGAGTAGATGTTGGCGAAACCTTCGAGATAACCCTCCGGATGGCCGCCTGGCGTGCGGGTGACGCGCGCCGCCGCGGCGCCCGAGCCGGGGCCGGCGCGGGTGACGATGCGGGTCGATTCGCCGAGCGGCGACCAACGCAGCTCGTTGGGGTTCGCCTGCACCCAGTGGAGACCGCCCTTGGTCCCGTAGACGCGCAGGGCAAGGCCGTTCTCGTTGCCGGGGGCGACCTGGCTCGCCCACAACGCGCCGCGCGCGCCGTTGGCGTAGCGCAGCAAGATCTGCGCGTTGTCGTCGAGCTTGCGCCCTGCAACGAAGGTGTTGAGATCGGCGAGCAGCTCGGCGACCTCGAGCCCCGTCACGTAGTCGGCGAGGTTGAAGGCGTGAGTGCCGATGTCGCCGAGCGAGCCGCCGCCGCCGGCGCGCGCCGGATCGACGCGCCACTCGGCCTGCTTGTTGCCCGTCGTCTCCGTCGGACCGGAGAGCCAGTCCTGCGGATATTCGACCTGCACCAGCCGCAGCTCGCCGAGATCGCCGGCGCGGATCATCTGCCGCATACAGCGGACCAGCGGGTAGCCAGTGTAGTTGTGGGTGAGCGCAAAGATGCGGTTCGACCCCGCTACCGCCGCCTGCATGCGCTTGGCCTCGACGAGCGAGACGGTCAGCGGCTTATCGCAGATGACGTGAATGCCCGCCTTGAGCAGCGCAATGGCCGCCGGCGCGTGAACGTGGTTGGGCGTCACGATCGACACCGCCTCGACGCCGTCCGGCCGCGCCGCCTCGGCCTTGGCCATCGCCTCATAGCTGTCGTAGGTGCGGTCGGGCGCAAGACCGAGCGCCTGACCGGAACGACGCGCCTTCTCCGGCGTCGACGACAAGGCGCCGGCGACCAGCTCGTACTGGTCGTCGATGCGCGCGGCGATGCGGTGCACCGCGCCGATGAAGGCGCCTTCGCCGCCGCCCACCATGCCAAGCCGGATCCTGCCGCCGCGCACGGCGTCGCTGCGTCCCTCGATGGTCATTGGGATGTCTCCTTCACTTCAGCCCGAGGGTGCGCCGGACCATCGCCTGGTCGACCGACCCACCGGCGAAATCGTCGAACGCCTTTTCGGTCACGCGGATGATGTGGCGCTTGATGAACTCGGCGCCCTCGCGCGCGCCGTCCTCGGGATGCTTGAGGCAGCACTCCCATTCGAGCACCGCCCAGGACGAGAAGCCGTATTGCGCCATCTTGGAGAAGATCGCCGGGAAGTTGACCTGCCCGTCGCCAAGCGAGCGGAAACGCCCGGCGCGCTCGACCCACGGCGCGTAGCCCGAATAGACGCCCTGGCGGCCGGTCGGGTTGAACTCGGCGTCCTTGACGTGAAACATCTTCACCCGCTCGTGATAGATGTCGAGGAAGGCGAGATAGTCGAGCTGCTGCAGCACGAAGTGCGACGGATCGTAGAGGATGTTGCAGCGCTTGTGGCCGCCGACCGCGTCGAGGAAGCGCTCGAACGTCGCGCCGTCGAACAGGTCTTCGCCGGGATGGATTTCGTAGGCGACGTCGCAGCCGGCGTCGTCGAAGGCGTCGAGGATCGGCCGCCAGCGGCGGGCGAGTTCGGCGAACGCCGTGTCGATCAGGCCAGGCGCGCGCTGTGGCCACGGATAGACGAACGGCCAGGCGAGCGAGCCGGAGAAGGTGGCGTGCGCTTTCAGACCCAGACGCTTCGAAGCCTTTGCGGCGTTCAGCATCTGTTCAACCGCCCACTTCTGCCGCGCAGCCGGGTTGCCGTGCACCTCTGCCGGGGCGAAGCCGTCGAACGCTTCGTCGAAAGCCGGATTCACCGCGACGAGCTGACCTTGCAGATGTGTGGCGAGTTCGGTGATGACGAGCCCGTCGCTCGCCGCAACGCCCTTGAGCTCGTCGCAATAGGTCTGAGAGGAAGCCGCCTTGGCGAGATCGATGAGGCGTCCGTCCCAGGCGGGAATCTGTACGCCCTTGTAACCCAGCGAAGCCGCCCACTTGCAGATCGAACCGAATGAATTGAACGGCGCCGCGTCACCGGCGAACTGCGCCAGGAAAATCGCCGGACCCTTTACCATACTAGCCATCGCTTATTCCTCCGAAGCCCCGTTTCTTGCTCGCGTCGTCGAGCTAAACGGCGCCGTTCGACGCGCAACCCCGATTGGCCGATCGCGCAGAATTCGTTTGCAAGGAGATCGAACAGAATGCTGACGCGCGCTCCGAGGTC
>JBEKVR010000202.1:0-6930 GCA_049513815.1 Roseiarcus sp.
TGCGACTTGTCGCCGAAGACGAAACGCCGCGCGTCGGCGACGCCGCCGGCCTGCCAGAGCGGCGCGCGTTCGCTCGCGCGCTCGAAGCGCGCCTGCACGAGGCGCAGCCAGGCGACGCGGGCTTTTCGGCAGCGATTATCGGAATCGAAAATCTCGGCGAACTCAACCATCGTTATGGTTACGAAGCAGCCGACGAGGCGATCGCGGCGGTCGGACGCCGCCTCGCCGCCAACGTTCGCGCGATCGACATCGTCGCCCATTTCGCCGGCGGCAAGTTCGCCGCGCTGCTGTCGGCGCGCGCCGAAGAGCAATTGGCGATCGCCGCAGCGCGCCTGATGCAGCGCGCCGCGGCGGAGCCGATCGCCACGTCGGCCGGTCCGTTGCGCGTTTGCGTGCGCGTCGGCGCGGCCTTGGCGCCGCAGCACGGACGCAACGCCTGCCGGCTGTTGCAGCACGCCGAAGAAGCGTTCGAGATGGCGGCCGGCGAGCCGCGCCGTTTCGCGCTCTACACGCCCGGCCAGGCGGTCAGCGAAGCGCAGCGCCGCGAGGCCGCGGTCGCCGACGAGATCCTCGCCGCGCTCAACCAGCGCCGCGTCCTCGTCGCCTACCAGCCGGTGGTCGCCGCCGCCGACGGGCGCGTCGCGTTCTACGAGGCCCTGCTGCGGGTCAGGCAGGAGGACGGCGAAATCGTCGGCCCGGCGGCCTATCTCCCGGTCGCCGAGAAGATGGGGCTGGTCGACCAGCTCGATCAGCGCGTGCTCGAACTTGCGCTCGACCGCCTCGTCGCCGAACCAGGCCTGCGCGTGTCGGTCAATTTTTCCGTCGCCACCCTGCGCTCGCCGGGCTGGCTCGATCGGCTCAAATCCATGCTCGGCGCCCATCCTGGCGCAGCCTCGCGGCTGATTGTCGAGGTCGTCGAGACGCTGGCGCTCGAGCCGGTCGAGGAGATCGAGCGATTGCTGGCGGCGATGAAGGCGCTCGGGCTGAGGATCGCCATGGACGACTTCGGGGCCGGCCACACGTCGTTCCGCAACCTGCGCCGGCTGGGGATCGACATCGTCAAGATCGACGGCGCCTTCGTCCAGAACGTCGCCTGCTCGCTCGACGACCGCGTCTTCGTCCGCAGCCTCGCCGACCTCGCGCGCCATCTCGGTCTGACGACGGTCGCCGAATGGGTCGAGGACGAGGAAGCGCGCCGGTTGCTGCGCGATTGGGGCGTCGACCTGCTGCAGGGCCAGCTGCTCGGTCGTCCCGAGATCTACGAGCCGGCCGCCGCCTCGCCGACCTCGCCGCGCGCGCGCGCCGCCGGCTGAGCGCTCAGCTTTCCGGCTTGTCGGTCAGGCTGTCGAGCCGACGGCGCATCTCCATCAACTGCGTGCGCAACTCGTCGATCTCGGGCTTGGCCGGCGCGGCTTCGCTCTTGGCCGGCTCGGCCGCCGCGCCGTTCGGCGGCGCCGCCTTGCCGCCCGCGAACGGCGAAAACAGTCCGAGCGCCTGGTTGAAAGCGGCGAGGTTCTTGCGCGTCACGTCCTGCAGCGCGCCGAAGGAGGCGGGCGAGAACGGCCCATGGCCGAAGGCGCGGGTCGCGGCCTCGCGGATCGCCTGGGTCTCGCCGCTGAATTGGTCGATCGAGTATTCGAGATAGCTCGGCAGGAACGCCTGCACGCTGTCGCCGTAGAAGCGGATGAGCTGGCGCAGGAAGGTGATCGGCAGCAACGACTGGCCCTCGATTCCTTCCTGCTCGAAGATGATCTGGGCCAGGACCGAGCGGGTGATGTCCTCGTTCGTCTTGGCGTCGTAGACGACAAAATCCTCGCCAGTTTTGACCATCTTGGCGAGATCGGCGAGCGTCACATAAGCGCTTGACGCGGTGTTGTAGAGGCGGCGGTTCGCGTATTTCTTGATCGTAATCGGTGCGCTGGAATTCGTCATCGTTGACCGTCTCGACGCTACGCTCGCCAGTGGCTCGAGCATAATCAGGATAGGCCCTTTTTTGCGCTGCCGGAACAGTTTTTTGCACCGCAGCGCGCCCTCCGAAAGGCGAACCGGAGGCGTTTTCGCGGTTCGTTCGCTTCCGCCGATCTTCGCCTTTCGACGGACATGGCCACATCGGCGCCTGCCATGTCCGCGTCGATTTGGCCAGATCGATGGGACGAATTGTGGAGAACCTTGCGGCTTCCGACGCAACCGTCCTCGTGACATAGAAGACCAGCGAGCAGCGCTCCGTGGTTCGGCGACGGAGGCGCCCGACCGCGTCCCAGGGAGAACCCACCATGTCGGCTATCGATATCGTCATTGCTAGCGCCAAGCGGACCGCGGTCGGTTCGTTCAACGGTGCCTTCGCCAACACGCCCGCCCACGAGCTCGGCGCGGTCGCCGTCAAGGCGGCGATCGAAGCGGCGCGGATCGAGGCGGCCGATGTCGACGAGGTGATCCTCGGTCAGATCCTCTCCGCCGCGCAAGGGCAGAACCCGGCGCGCCAGGCGGCGATGAAAGCCGGCGTTCCCCAGGAAAAGACCGCTTTCGGCGTCAACCAATTGTGCGGCAGCGGCCTGCGCGCGGTCGCGCTCGGCCTGCAGCAGATCGTCAACGGCGACGCGCAGATTGTGGTCGCCGGCGGTCAGGAATCGATGTCGCTCGCGCCGCACGCAGCCTATTTGCGCGCCGGCGTGAAGATGGGCGAAATGAAATTCCTCGACACCATGCTCAAGGACGGCCTGATCGACGCCTTCCACGGCTATCATATGGGAACCACTGCGGAGAACATCGCCGCCAAGTGGCAGATCAGCCGCGAAGAACAGGACCATTTCGCCGTCGCTTCGCAGAACAAGGCGGAAGCGGCGCAGAAGGCCGGCCGCTTCAAGGACGAGATCGTCCCGGTGACCGTGGCGAGCCGCAAGGGCGACGTCGTCGTCGCCGACGACGAATATATCCGCGCCGGCGCGACCTACGACGCCGTCGCCAAGCTCAAGCCCGCTTTCGCCAAAGAAGGCACGGTGACCGCCGCCAACGCCTCGGGCGTCAACGACGGCGCCGCGGCGCTGGTGGTGATGAGCGCCGCCGAAGCGAAGCGCCGCGCCATCACGCCGTTGGCGCGCATCGTCTCCTGGGCGACCGCCGGCGTCGACCCGGCGATCATGGGCAGCGGGCCGATCCCCGCCTCGCGCAAGGCGCTCGAGCGCGCCGGCTGGACGGTCGGCGATCTCGACCTCATCGAAGCCAACGAGGCGTTCGCCGCGCAGGCGATCGCCGTCAACAAGGACCTCGGCTGGGACCCGTCGATCGTCAACGTCAACGGCGGCGCGATCGCCATCGGCCATCCGATCGGCGCTTCCGGCGCGCGCGTGCTGGTGACGTTGCTGCACGAGATGGCGCGCCGCGACGCCAAGAAGGGCCTCGCCACGTTGTGCATCGGCGGCGGCATGGGCATCGCGCTGACGGTCGAGCGCTGAGCGCGCCGAGTTCACAACAGCGCCGGCGTCACGGCGGCGCGGGGGAAACGGTCAGGAGAGGGACAGATGATGAGAGTGGCTGTCGTCACGGGGGGAACGCGCGGCATTGGCGCCGCAATTTCGAAGGCGCTGGCCGAGGCGGGCTATGCGGTCGCGGCGACCTACAGCGGCAACGACGAAGCCGCCGCGCGCTTCCACGCTGAGACCGGCGTGCGCGTCTACAAGTGGGACGTCGGCGATTACGACGCCTGCGTCTCCGGCCTCGCCAAGGTCGCCGCCGATCTCGGGCCCGTCGACGTCGTGATCAACAACGCCGGCATTGCGCGCGACGTCATGTTCCACAAAATGACGCCGGAACAATGGACCGCCGTCATCAACGTCAATCTCAATTCGCTGTTCAACATGTGCCGGCCGGTGATCGAAGGCATGCGCGAGCGCGGTTTCGGCCGGATCGTCAACATCTCCTCGATCAACGGCCAGAAAGGACAGATGGGACAGACCAACTATTCCGCCTCCAAGGCGGGCGAAATCGGCTTCACCAAGGCGCTGGCGCTGGAGAACGCCACCAAGGGGATCACCGTCAACACGATCTGCCCCGGCTATATCGCCACCGAAATGACGGCGGCGGTGCCGACTGACGTGTTGGAGAAAGTGATCCTGCCGCAGATCCCGGTGCGCCGGCTGGGCACGTCCGAGGAAGTCGCGCGCTGCGTCGTCTTCCTCGCAGCCGACGAGGCCGGATACATGACCGGCTCGACGCTGACGATCAACGGCGGGCAGTACCTGGCGTGAGACTTGTCGAGGAGGACACCGACTGCCGTCATGGCCGTCCCCGGACTTGATCCGGGGATCGCCCCGGCCATCCACACGGCGCCGTTGCAAGACTGTTTGCGGTTGGATTGACGGCGCGGCATCCGCGGCGCGTCATCGGCGGCTTCGCGCTCGCTCGCGGATTAGGTGACGGAATGAGCGGGAGGAATGTTGCCTCTCTGATGGAGCCTTGAACCATCGGAGCCTGTGCCGCGTGGCGCCAAAGCCTTAACTGCGAACCGTATCTTCCCCAACATCCCCCGATTCAAGCTGGGGTGGTCTGGCCACCCCGTCAAGTCCTAGCCTTGCGCCGACGCGGAAGAAAACCGGCGCGCAAGCCGCTGAAAACAAACCATCGCGCGAAATGGCTGCGCCCGTGGTCCCTTACGCCCCCCGCGCCCTCTCCTCGAACGCCCGCTCCACATGGGCGACGATGTCGGCGACGATCGTGTTGAGGGCGAAATCCTTCGGCGTGTAGACGGCGGCGACGCCCTCGGCGCGCAAGGCTTCAGCGTCGGCCGGCGGGATGATGCCGCCGACCACCACCGGCACGCGCGATAAGCCCGCCGCCTTCATCAGCGCCAGCACTTCGCGCGTCATCGCCAGATGCGATCCCGACAGGATCGACAGGCCGATGCAATCGACGCCGTCGTGAGCGCGCGCGACGATGTCTTGCGGCGTCAGGCGGATGCCGTCGTAGACGACGTCGAGCCCGGCGTCGAGCGCGCGCGTCGCGATCTGCTCGGCGCCGTTGGAATGGCCGTCGAGCCCCGGCTTGCCGACCAGCAGTTTCAGCCGATGGCCGAGTTTCATCGACACCCGCTCGACTTCGCCGCGCAGCGGATCGAGGTCGCCACCCTGCTGGCGGGCGCGATTGGCGACGCCGGTCGGCGCGCGATATTCGCCGAATTCGGCGCGCAGCGCCGCGCCCCATTCGCCCGTCGTCGCGCCGGCCTTCGCCGCCTCGATCGACGCCGGCATGATGTTCAAGCCGCTCTTGGCCGCCGCGCGCAAAGCCGCGAGCGCGCGCTCGACCGGCGTCGCGTCGCGTTCGGCGCGCCAGGCGCGAAGGCGTTCGATCTGCTCCCTCTCGGCCTCGGGCGACGAGACGTGGATCGCGCCGTCGCCCGCGGTCAACGGCGAGGGTTCGCTGCTGGTGAAGCAATTGACGCCGACCACCTTGAGCTCGCCGCGCTCGATCGCTTCGATTCGCCGCGCGTTGGACTCGACCAGGCGCCGCTTCAACTCGCCCGACTCGATCGCCGCGACCACGCCGCCCATATCCGCAATCCCCGCGAGCTCGGCTTTCGCCTCGGCCTTGAGCGCGTCGACCCGCCGCTCGACTTCGACGCTGCCGTCGAAGATGTCGCCGTATTCGAGCAGGTCGGTTTCGAACGCCATGATGTGCTGCAGCCGCAGCGACCATTGCTGATCGAACGGCCGCGGCAGACCAAGCGCTTCGTTCCACGCCGGCAGTTGCACCGCGCGGGCGCGCGCGCCCTTCGACAGCACCACCGACAGCATCTCGATCAGGATGCGATAGGCGTTGTTCTCCGGCTGCTGCTCGGTCAGGCCGAGCGAGTTGACCTGCACGCCGTAGCGGAATCGTCGCTTGGCGGGGTCGGTTATGCGATAGCGCTCGCGCGTGATCTCGTCCCACAGCGCGACGAAGGCGCGCATTTTGGCCAGCTCGGTGACGAAGCGCATGCCGGCGTTGACGAAGAACGACACGCCGCCGACGACATTGGCGAAGCCTTCGGCGTCGATCTCGCCCGACGCGCGCACCATGTCGAGCACGCCGATCGCCGTCGCCAGCGCGTAGCTCAGCTCCTGCACCGGCGTCGCGCCTGCTTCCTGCAGATGGTAGGAGCAGACGTTCATCGGGTTCCACTTCGGCGTCTCGCGGACGCAGAAGAGAATGAGGTCCTTGGTCAGGCGCAGCGACGGGCCGGGCGCGAACACATACGAGCCGCGCGACAGGTATTCCTTGACGATGTCGTTCTGCGTCGTGCCCTGCAGGCCGGCGCGCGGCGCGCCCTGTTCGTCGGCGACCGCGACATAGAGCGCCATCAGCCACGGCGCGGTGGCGTTGATGGTCATCGACGTATTCATCGCGTTAAGCGGGATGCCGTCGAACAGCGCCCGCAAGTCGCCGATGTGGGAGATCGCGACGCCGACCTTGCCGACTTCGCCGCGCGCCAGCGGATGGTCGCTGTCGTAGCCGGTCTGGGTCGGCAGGTCGAAAGCGATCGACAGGCCGGTCTGACCCTTGGCGAGATTGGCGCGATAGAGGCGGTTCGACTCACGCGCGGTCGAATGGCCGGCGTAAGTGCGAAAGATCCACGGCTTGTCGCGCGCGACCGTCGTTTCGCGCTCCTCTCCCGCCGTCATCCCGCGTCGTTCCTTTCCCCATTCGCCTTTTGTGCGCTGCACAATCGCAGAAATTCAAGCGCGGGGCTACCTCGGCTTTGGGATGAGAACGGCCCCGCCCGGCAGGTCAGAGCGCAGCGGTTGCTTGGCGGCGCTTGCCGCCCACGCCCTTCGTCCTGAGGCGCCGCGAAGCGGCCTCGAAGGACGCTCCAGCGGGCGCCGACGCCGGTGCGAGCTTGATCATCCTTCGAGGCCCTCGCATTACAGGCTGTGCGAAAACTCGGCGGATTGCATTTTG
>JBEKVR010000203.1:0-6764 GCA_049513815.1 Roseiarcus sp.
GCCTCGTTTGACGGCAAGGAGCTGACGCTGTTCACCCTCGACGCCGGCGACGCGCTGCCGATCAACGAGGCCTCGATGTTCGAGGTCAAACGCGACGGAGAGATCGTCATCTTCAGCGGCAAGGCGTTCCAGGAGCTGGCGCAGTGCGATCCCGATCTTGCCCGTTCGGCGATGCCGGCGATCAGCCGCATGCTGCGGCAATCGGCGCGGATGACCGAGGACATCGTCTTTCGATGCGTCAAACACCGCCTCGTTCGCGCGCTGTGCGACGCGGCGGCGCGCGACGGTCGTCGTTGCAAGGAAGGCGTCGTGCTCGACGCGCCGCCCAGCGCCGAGGAATTTGCGATGAATATCGGCGCGACCCGCCAATCGGTGTCGACGATCATCGCCGAGCTGATTCGCGATCGCGCAATCCGCCGCCTCGACGCCTCGGCGATCGCGATCGCCGATCTCGACCGGTTGAAGGCGATGCTCGAGTAAGTCGATCGGCAGCTTCGCGCCGAGAAAGAGGAGATACGCGATGTGCGAGAGTTGCGGCTGCGGGTCGCACGGCGCCGAGACGATCGTCGTGCGCGAGAATCTGCTCGCGGCCAACGACCGCGTCGCCGCGCACGTGCGCAAGCATTTCGACGCCCATCGCGTCCTCGCGATCAATCTCATGTCGTCGCCGGGCGCCGGCAAGACCAGCCTCCTGGAGGCGACGATCGCGGCCCTGCCGCCAGGCGTCCGGGTCGCTGTCATCGAAGGCGACCTCGAGACCGAGAACGACGCGGAGCGCATCCGTCGGCGCGGCGTCAAGGCGGTGCAGATCACCACCGGCGTCGCCTGCCACCTCGACGCGACGATGGTCCACGACGCGCTCGACGAGATGAGTCTCGACGACGTGGACATTGTGTTCATCGAAAACGTCGGCAATCTCGTCTGCCCAGCGGACTTCGACATCGGCCAACATCGCAACGTCGTGCTGCTGTCGGTGACCGAGGGCGACGACAAGCCGGAGAAGTACCCGGTGATTTTCCGCAACGCCGACCTCGTCCTCATCACCAAGACCGACCTCCTGCCGTATCTGGACGACTTCGACGTGGGGCGCGCGTTGGGCGCGGTCGCAAGGCTGCGCGGCGGCGGCCGGGTGAAGGAAGTCTCCGCCAAGACGACGCGCGGCCTTGACGGCTGGATGGATTGGCTCGTCGCCGAACTCGCCGCCAACCGCCTCCCGCAACCGGCGGCAGTCGCCTGAATGTCCTCAACCCGTCACGCTGGCGAGCGCGCGCGTCCATGACGGCGCCGCTTTCCGACTCTCGTCCGCGGGCGACGGACGCCTTGGCGGCGACGGCCGGCGCCGCCGCCGTGGCGCCGCGGCTCGTCGATCCGTTCGGCCGCGCGATCACCTACCTCCGGCTGTCGGTGACCGATCGCTGCAACTTCCGCTGCGTCTATTGCATGGCGGAGAAGATGACGTTCCTGCCGCATGCCGAGGTGCTTCGGCTCGAGGAACTCGATCGGTTGTGCGCGATCTTCATCGGCCTCGGGGTGAGGAAGATCAGGCTGACCGGCGGCGAACCGCTGGTGCGGCGCGGCGTGATGAACTTGGTCCAGTCGCTGTCGCGCCGCCTCAACGCATGCGAACTCGATGAGCTGACGCTGACCACCAATGGCTCGCAGCTGGCGCAACACGCCGGCGAGCTCGCCGCCTGCGGCGTGAAGCGGGTGAACGTTTCGTTGGACACACTCGACGCGGCGACGTTCGCGGCGATCTCGCGGCGCGGCGCGCTGTCCGACGTGCTGGCGGGCGTCGAAGCGGCCGATCGCGCCGGGCTCAAGGTCAAGATCAACGCGGTGGCGCAGAAAGGCCTCACCGAGGAAAGCGCCGTGTCGTTGGTTCGTTGGGCGCACGGTCGGGGTTACGATCTCACCTTCATCGAGGTGATGCCGCTCGGCGACGTCGAGGGCGAGTGGTCGCAACGGTTCCTGTCGCTGACCGAGTTGCGCGCCCAACTGGCCGAGCGTCTGACGCTGGCGCCGACGGCCTATCGCAGCAGCGGCCCGGCGCGCTACTGGCGGGTCGAAGAGACGGGCGGGCGCATCGGCTTCATTACGCCGATGACGCACAGCTTCTGCGACAGCTGCAATCGTGTGCGCGTCGCCTGCTCGGGCCGAATGTATCTCTGCCTCGGCAACGAAGGAGCTGTGGACCTGGGCAAAGCGCTTCGCGAAAGCGACGACGACCGCGACGTTGTGGCGGTCATCCGCTCGGGCGTGGCGCGGAAGCCGAAGGGCCACGCCTTCGGATCAAGCGAGGCGAGGACGCCGCGCGCCTCCGACCGGTCGATCAGCCTCACCGGCGGATAGGCGGCCAATTCACCGCTTCGCCTGACGGCTGAGGCGCGTCAGTCGACGGCGACCACGACGCCGACGACTGCGCCAATGATCCAGGAATGCGGCCGGCGCGCCGAGAGGCGCCAGTCCAAGCGTCGGTTTGCGTAACGTTAGCCAAGGGCAGCGTCACCGCCCTGCCAGCGACGCTCGTGAATGAAGCGGCGCGGAGCCTTGACGCCAATCAGACGGCCGCGCGGCGCGCCTGTTCGCGGTCGGGAAGCGCGGCGATTCCCTTTGCGAGTTCGAATCCTGCGAGCGCGTCGTAGCCGCCGATGATTTCTTGCACCTCCATGCTTGCGTCCTGCTTCCAGAACGACAAATGCGAAGCCACAAACCGCGGGAATATGCAATTGTGCTTTTTCGCTCTCTTGCGAGCCCCGTAACAGAGATCATGCTCGTCATCGAACATGACGTCGGGGATAAAACCGAGATCCTTACCGAGGAGAGCGACGAAGTTGATACTAATTCTCTGATTCCACGCAATCGGTTCACCCCCCGCGGCGTTGAATCGGTTGGGTCGATTCAAGAACAAGTGGTGTAAGCGTTCGGCTTTGGCGCCGTCGCTCCACAGTGAACCGCAGAGACCGTTCGGCGGCAGCTCGAACACATCGTCTTTCTGGGGAATGACGCCCGACCTCTGCTGAAAGAAGGCGCAAACCCCGTTGTTGACGACGTTCGCGCTGACCATGAAGAATTCCTCGCGACTCCGCCGGAAGGCGATGAATTCCTCGAGCTTGTCGAGATCGAAATAGACGATATCGTCGTCGCATTTGAGAATGACGGCGTCTGAATACTCCGCCGCGTTCGCGTTGTAGTACTGATACGCGCGCGTATAAAACATCGCGTCGGGCGGGAAGTGCGCTTCTGGTCCGACGACAAAACGACGTTCGGGGCATTCCCCAAACTCGGCGAACCGCCAGTCTCCATTCGCCCCGAAGCCCGTCCGATACAGCACTTCAAAGGTGCCTCGGTTCACAGGCGCCGGATCTTGCAGCACGGACTCGCCTGCGACACACACTTTGAGCCCCTGCTCGCCGATCTCAAGTTCGACATCCAAGAAGTCGAACTCCGGAAGCAATCCGGGGGTGCTGCGGACGACGATCGGCGTCAGGTTCGGATCGCGCGAAGCCACGTCGACGAGAGCGTCCCGGCTATCGAATCTGCGAATCGCGCTGGCCATATTGTTCCAGCCGCCCAGGACAATTTCATAATCCGGCCCCTCGCCCGAGACGCGCCGAAGACCCAGGTGCGCATCGTTCGTCGCTCGAAAGCTGAAGCGCAGATTCGTCTGGGCGCCTTGGAGGTCAAGTTGACGAGGAGATCGATAGTACTCCAGCGAGCTGTTGGGCGTCGCCTGCGTCACAGGAAATCGCTCCCGCAGCCACCCGGAATCGTCGGCGTTGCGGGCGAAGTCCCACACGTGCCATTCGTCGATCAGGCCCCGCTCGATCGCAGCGTCGACGTAGCGAGTCAGGAGCTGCATTCGATCGCGGCGACCGGCGAAAGTGACAAGAATTGTCTTTTGCTCACCCATCGTGCACCTTTCGCATTCCGAACGTTCGAGGCGATTGCCAAGGCCTCGCGATGCAGAACCGCGCCGCTACGCCGTAGCGTCCCGCCGCGGCGCGTCGTTCTCGCGCCCCCGCTGCCAAAGCCTCTTGTCCGGCGGGATCGCCGCGCAGGCGTTCCATTTTGCGAGGCGCTCGAGATACAGAGATCGATAGGATGGCTCGTCCAGGAGTTCGATGTTCTCTAGGTCCAGTTCGGCGGCGATGTCGTAGTAGATGTTGAGATTCGTCAGATCGGGAATCGGCGTCGCGCCCCGCTCGCATTCGCTCTGCATTTGCCAGAACAACTCTTCGAGACGACGCGCCAGCGCCGGGATGTCGTGAAGAACGCTCGACTCGCGCCCAAGCCGCAATTGCTCGCGATACCGAACCAGGCTTTGCGGTTCCCGGCCGAATGCAATCGCGCGCTGCACGTACTCTTGGGGCGTGCGGCAGATCAGGTCCTCGAGACCCGCGGCGGCGACTACGCTGCTGCAAAACCGCGACGCGAAGCTCCGCCCTTGAAGCGTGAGGATCGGCAGACCCATGGTCAGAGCGTCCGCTGCGGTGGAATGCGCGCCGTAAGGCGTCGAGTCGAGGAAGAGATCGGCCAGCGGTATGCGAGCCAGATGATGAGAGTTCGCGGCCTTTTGCGCGAAAAGGAGGCGCTCGGCGCTCACGCCTCTTTCCGCGGCGGCGTCGCGCAGTCGTTGGTTCGTGTCGGCCTCGCCCGTAAGGAGCCAGAGCACGCTGTTTGGAACTTCCCTGAGGATCGTCATCCAGCGCGCGAAGCAATTCGCGGTTAGTTTCTGCATCCCGTTCAGAGAGGCGTAGACGAAAGCGTCGTCGGGCAAGCCAACCTGGGCGCGGGTTGGCTTGAAGGCGCTGATTTGCCGTTTGCGATCGATCGGCTGGTTGCAGGGAATCCGCAGAACCCGCTCGGAGTAGAAGATCTCGTTTTCCGGCGGGATGATGTGTCCGTCCGCAATGAGATAGTGGTGATAGGGGCTTCCCATAGTGCCCGGATAGCCGCACCAATTCACGGCGACCGGGGCCGGCCTGTAGGCAAAGATCTTGGTGCGCGCGTGTTTGGTGTAGCCGTTGAGATCGACGAGGATGTCGATCTCGTCATCCGCGATCTTTTGCGCCGCCTGGAGGTCGGACAATCGGCCGATGTCGCACCAGTGATCGACGGCGGCCCTTATTCTTTCGTGCGTCGTATCGCCTGAACGGGGGTCGCCGCTATAATAGGCGAAGATCTCGACCTTCGACTTGTCGTGCAACTCGAAAACTTCACAGAGTGCGAAGCCGACCGCGTGCTCCCGCAAGTCGGACGAAACATAGCCGATACGAAGACGCTTGCCGGTTCCGATCTTGTTCCGCGGCGCGGGCGGTCTGATTGGGCCGGGTTCCGGGCGGCCGACGGACGTTTTGTTGAACATGTGCGCCTTGGCGAGCTGAAACATCGGATCGTCGGCGTAGGCGGCGAGCGAAATCGGCGAGATCGCGTCCAGCATTTGTTTGGGCGTCGCGTACTCGGACGGAAGAAGTGTGGGCCATTTGCACTGCCGCTGCCGCACGGAGATCCAATGCTGGCCCGCCTCCGTCTTGTCCGGCCGAAGCTCGACCGCTTGCCGGAGGGCCTCTTCCGCGCCCGGGAATTGCTCTGAATTCTCCAAGACCCGGCCGATATGCTGCAGGGCCATGAGTTTGTAGCCGACACTCCCAGGCGTCACGCTCGTGGAGGCGTCGACCAGATCCCGCCAATAACCGACAGCCCGAACGCTGTCGCCGGCGTCCTCCAGCGCGCGACCCAGGTTTATGCGGGCCGGCGCGAACTTCGGGTCGACCCGGGCGCACTCTTGCAACGCGTTGATCGCGCCGGCCAGATCGCCGACCTCGCGCAAAGCGACCGAATAGTTGAAATAGGCGAGATGGACGAGGGAGTGATCGCCATTGAAAGCGATCCAGATCTTGTAGACCTCGACCCGCGCCCGCGCCGCGTCGCCGCCGCTTAGACCCTGCGCGATTCGAATGAGCTCCGGCAGGGCGAGTTGGCGATTCCTGGCTCGCTCGATGACCGCCGAAACCGCATCATCGGAGTTCTGAACCTGGCTGTTGGCTGTCGACATGGCGCTTCCGGTCTTCGCGCGCGCGCCAGCTCTTTGCGGGTGACACACGCTTTGACGCGGATGAAATCAACCCACGCTTACGCGAGCCTTACGTACGCGAGGGGTGACGTCGCTTGCCGACAAAGCGAAATCGCCGCAGCCGCATTCTCGTCGGCCCGAGAGCCTTTTCGTTGCGGGTCCTTCCATTCCAACGCGCCGCACGGCCCGACACCCCGTCACTGAGGCAAACGGTCCGTCTCCGGCGCGAACCACGCAGACAAACGACCTTGCCGTCTAGCCGGCGGGACGCCTCGCAGAAGAAGGAAGTCGGTCAGCGCGCTTCGCAGTCCAGGCGTTCAGAGACTGAACGCCTGGACCTGTGAGGCTCAGTTGGAATCATAGGCCTGAATGACCGCCGCCAGCTGCGTCGTGCTGAGCGCCGCAACTTGTTGCGACGTGAACGAGTTGGCTTGCGCGCTGGTCAGGCTCATAATGTCGGCGGTCGACAGTCCGGCGAGAGCCTTCGTGCTGATGGCGTCGATCTGGCCCGTCGTCAGCGTGGAGACGTCGCCCGTCTGAAGAGCGGCGACCTGCGCGGAGCCGAGGGTGCCGATCTGCGCCGTCGTCAAAGCGACCGTCTGATCGGTGCTCAACGCGCCGATCTGCGCCGTCGTCAGCGACGCGACTTGCGTCGTCGTCAGAGCGGCAACGTCGCTCGTCGTGATCGCGC
>JBEKVR010000204.1:0-6742 GCA_049513815.1 Roseiarcus sp.
CCGAAGCCCATCGAGCCCGAAGCGGGCCCAAGCTGCTGGTTGAAACGGCGGAAGCGCAGGAAACGGCCCGGCCAGATGGCGAAATTGCCGGCGCCGTTGGCGAAGGTGGCGTCGGGCGCGAGCTGGCGCAGCGCCAGCATGATCTCGCCGAGCTGCACCCCGCCGGGATTGGCCGGCGGCTGGCCAGTCCAGGCGAGGAACGCCTCGCGCGCGGCGCGCGTCTCGCCGCCCCAGTCAATCGCGTTGGGCGGCTGCAGGCCCTCCAGCGCGGCGCAGAAAGCCGGCGGCGTCGCGACGATCCCGAGGCTCGGATGATAGACGCGGCCGATCTCCGCGGCGTCGGCGTGAACGTGGACCAGCGCCTGGCGCGACGCGGGAATTCCGAACAGCGTGTAGCTCTGCGACGGCGTCTCCGCCATGCGGCCGCCGATCAGCAGCACGAGATCGGCCGCCTCGACCTGCGCCTTGAGCTTCGGATTGACGCCGAGCCCGAGCTCGCCGGCGAAATTCGGATGGTCGTTGTCGACGACGCTCGAGCGGCGGAACGAAGCGATCAGCGGCAGGTCGAAGCGTTCGGCGAAACGCGTCAGCGCCGCGCCGGCGCGCGCGTTCCAGCCGCCGCCGCCAAACACCACGACCGGCCGCTCCGCCGCCCACAGGAGCTTCTGCAGCTCCGCCATCTGCGTCTGGCCGGGCCAGATCGCCGCCGGCTCGACGCGCGGCGCGTCGGCGACCTTCGCCGCTTCGGTGAGGACGTCCTCCGGCAGGCTGACGACGACCGGACCGGGGCGACCCTGCATCGCAGTGTGGAACGCGCGCTGGACGATCTCCGGCAGGCGGGCGGGATCCTCGACTTCGGTCGCCCATTTGGCGGTTGAGCCGAAGAAGGCGCGATAGTCCATCTCCTGGAAGGCGCCGCGGCCGCGCATCGAGCGCTCGACCTGGCCGACGAACAGCACCAGCGGCGCCGAATCATGCTCGGCGATGTGGACGCCATGGGCGGCGTTGGTCGCGCCCGGCCCGCGGGTGACGAAGCAGATTCCGGGGCGGCCGGTGAGCCGGCCGTCGGTCAGCGCCATCATCGCCGCCCCTGCCTCCTGGCGGCAGACCGTCACCGCGATCTTGGCGTCGTAAAGCGCGTCAAGCGCGGCGAGATAGGACTCGCCCGGCACGCAGTAGACGCGCTCGACCCCCTGCGCGACCAACTGATCGACGAGGATCTGCCCGCCTGTTCGCGCGATCGCGGCATCCTTCACCAGACACACCTCTTGTCGGCCATGAGTGCGGGCCTGTTTTGCAGGAAGGCGCGAAGGGCGCAAGCGGGCGTGGCGACGCGGTGCAGCTTTCGTGGCCCATGGTTTGTTTTCAGGGGGTTGCGTGACGATTTTCTTCCGCGTCAGCGAGAATCACGCCACCCTTCACTGAAGGGGCAAGGTCCCGGGTGTTGGGTTGAACATTCGATTTCCTGCGGGCGTACTTGCGAAGATGCGCCCGGCCGACACATCATTTGCTTGACTCATTGTGGCACACATTTAGTGTGTGTCAATCGAGGCACGAGTCGCCATGCAACCGTACGTCGAATTCGGCAAGTCCCTAACTAAACACCGTCTCGCGGCCGGCATAGCTCACCAGTCGGGGCTTGCGGCGCTGATGCGGTCCACACAACAGACCGTGAGCCGTTGGGAATCAGGCCAGTCACGTCCGCGTTTTGGCCAGATCGGCGCGCTGGCAAAGGCTCTCAATATCGACGCGGCCAAATTAGCGATTGCAGCGGGGTATAGCCCGAGCCCATCTGTAACCTCATTCGATCAGCCGTTTCCGATTGACGGACTAAGCCCGGAATCGTTCGAGCGATTCACATTGCATTTCCTTTCGGCGCTCTATCCCGGAGCGAAAGTGCATCGGGCGGGCGGCCCCGGACACACCCAAGACGGGCTCGACGTGGACGTCACGTTCAACGATGGCAAGTGCTTTCATTTTCAATGCAAGCGCACTCAGCAGTTTGGCGCGGCCAAGGCGCGCGCGGTGGTCAGCGCTTATACGAGCAAGGCAGCAAAGAAGTTCATTTTATTGACACGCGTGGCCAGTCCCAAGGCGCGTGAAGCCATTCGCGATTACAAATCGTGGGACATCTGGGACAAAGAGGACGTGGCACTACAAATCCGCCACCTTTCCAAACACGAGCAAATCCGTCTCGTCGATATATTCTTCAAAGGACAGCGCCTTGCGCTACTCGGTGAAACCGAGCCGAATGTGTGGCAAACGTCCGAGACGTTCTTCGCGTCGTTTTCAGGGTATGGCGCGTTCAACCACGACTGGACGCTGGTCGGTCGGACCGACGATGCGAACAAACTCCTTGAAGCTTTGCAGACGCCATCCGTGAACTTGACATTTTTGGTCGGAACGGCGGGCCGCGGCAAGACGCGCGTGTTGAAGCATTCGATTGAAGAATTTCAGCGGCGACACTCCGAAGTGCTGGTACGTTTTCTCGCGCCAAGTGAAGAGGTGAATAGCAAGAGCCTCGAAGACCTTGGCACCGGTGACAAGGTTCTGATTGTCGACGATGCGCACAACTACCAAGATCTGAAGCTCCTCTTCCAGTATGTCGCATCCCCAGCGAACAAAGCAAAGCTTGTGCTCTCATTGCGCACCTACAGCTTTGATTTCATGAAGGCGCAGGCAAGCAATTTCACATTGTTCGGCGACCGTGTCGCTGAAATCCAATTGCAGCGACTCGGGCTGCCAGACGCCACTGCACTAGCAACGGAAGTGCTTACAAAATCATCTGGACCCGTTCATTTGGCCGAAGGCATCGCCAAGTCAACGCGCGATTGCCCGCTCATCACCGTAATGGGCGCTTGGGTCGTCTCTAAGGAGAGAAAGCACTTCGAGTTCGTGAAGAATGAAGACAAGTTTCGTACGCTGCTAATGGCACGGTTCCGCGAAGTTATAACGGGGACTCTGAGTCCCAGAGATTCCGAATCGCTCCGAAGACTGCTCCGCATCGTGGCTATCATCCAGCCATTCGATATTGAAGACGCGGCGACCTCCACGATTTGCGAGAAGGTGGAGGACATTCCGCAAGCTGAGGCGCGACGACTCTTTCGCATATTGCTCGATGCCGGCGTGCTCTTCCGGCGAGGCGGCACCTATCGGCTCTCTCCCGATCTCCTCGCGGACTACATCATCGAAAGTGAGTGCATCGGGAGCAACGGCAACTCCACAGGGTATGCCGAGCAGATTTTCGACGAAGCGAATGATCGGCTGCTTGAAAACGTCGTTCGTAACTTAGGAAAGCTTGACTGGCAGCGTTCAAACGGCGACCCAAGCAACAGCCATCTGATGGACGAGATATGGCGGAAACTTCGCTCGAAACAAGAAGGCGGAGACCCGCATTTGCGCGCCGTTCGGGCAGTCGCGTACTATCAACCGCTACGCGCATTGCGGTTTGCGGAGGACTTGACCCACAAGGGTGAGCAACAGCGCGAATTGCCCGCGATTCTGGAGTTCGTTGCTTACAACCTCGATTGTCTGCCGCAGGCCTGCGAACTTCTTTGGGAACTCGGCAAGGATGACAGTCGGCCAACTGGCCAACACCCCGAACACGCGATCCGCATCTTGGCCGAACTCGCGACGGTCGCGCCAAACAAGCCTTTCGAATACAACGAAATAGTCGTGGATTTTGCTCTATCTCTCTTCGACCGGTTAGACAGTTGGTCCGGCGCCCACACCCCTCTGGATATACTTAGCGGAATCGTGAAGACAGAGGACCATTCGACGACGTCGAACGGGACCACGATATCGTTCTCGCCCTATCAAGTGCGTCCCGAATTTGTGCGGCCACTTCGCGACAAGGTTAGGACTGCGGTCATCGGCCTGCTGACAAGCACGAACGTGAACATCGCGATTCGCGGCGCTGCTTTCATACAGGAAATGTTGCGCTACCCGATGGGCATCTTCAATTCGAAAGTCGCGAACGACCTCGACGCGGAATGGACTAAGGAGTTCGTGCGGACATTCGCCGCCATCAAGAGCGCCATAGAGACACATGCGCTCGACAGCCTCGTGCTGCTCGAACTCGCGCGTTCCGTTTCGTGGCACGCTAATTACTCAGAGCGAGGCACATCGAAGTTCGCGAGAGCTATCGTCGCCTGCTTGCCCAACGATCTCGAATTTCGAACGCTTGTCGCGATAGCGGATCCCTTTGGCCGGATATTCGATCGGCCAATAGCGATCAACCCGAACACCGACTGGACGAAACAGCTCAGGCTCCTGGCTGAAGAGCTTCTCAGGGCCATTCCCGACGGCGAAGCCCTCAGAGCAAAGATTGAAAGCCATCTGGTCCATATCGCGACGGCGGGAGCGCAAGCCGCGCCTTCCACCCTATATTGGGAGCTATTGCAGCGATCAAACTCATTGGCGAGCGCGACGGTCGAAAACGCTCTGGCGAACACCGATTCGTCCACCGCCCAATTTGCCGCCGCCGCACTGGCGACGATCATTCGCGAAGATCGCGACGCCGGACTTCGCGTAAGTCGTCGTTTCTTGGATTCTCAGGATGTTAGCCTCGCCTGCGCTGTGGGCTCGGCGTGCCGTTCATTCGACTTCTCAAAAGACGATCATGAAAACGGTCACGTTGCATTGGTGAGACAGCTCCTATCTTCAGACAACACTGCAATTGTGCGCAGTGCAATTGGAGCGGTGGCGCAAGTCGGTGAAGGCGACAAAGGCGCTGCGCTCGATCTGATCCTTGGAATCGACGCCTCCCACTTCAATGAATTGGCGGACGACGTTTTCGCGCTGTTTCATGATGGCAAGGCGCTTTCAATCGACATACTTTCGAGCGAGGAGGTGAATACTCTTCTCAAGAAGATCGAGCCGATGCCCGCGCTCGACGGGTATTGGATTCAAGTCTTTCTCGCGAAGGCGTCAGGAAGTCACGGGCGTCAGTGTGCGGCATTCTTCCGACGGCGAGTCGACCGGGCGGCTGACTCTCAAGACTGGAGTTTTCGCGCTTCGAACTACGGCCCTTATGAAGATGTTCGCCTCCAATTTCGGTCCTCACCTGACTTGGGCGCGATCTTGCGGGAAACTTCTCAATGGTTGAAGTCCAGGACGGATTACTACTTCCGGCACAGTGCTAGCAGGCTGTTTGAAGTCATGTTTCGGCCCTTCGATCAGGAGATCATCAACCACCTCGATAGCTGGCTCGACACGGCGGATGCCAGCGATATCGAGCTGATCGGCACACTCGTACAAGAATCTGACGAGAATCTCGTATTCGCTCAAACTGGCTTTGTTTCTCGATTCCTGGGTCGCGCTCGGCAATTTGGAAAGAAGATGCATCAGCAGGCCACCAGCGCGCTGTATATCGCCGCGACAACGGGAATGAGAGCAGGCAGCGTTGGTGAACCGTTCCCAAGAGACGTGCGGGCCAAAGACGAGGCGCAGAAACAGTTGGACCAACTGCCGCGCTCGGCGCCAGATTACGAACTCTACAGACTAATCAAGGAATATTCTGAACGTGAAATTGCGCAGTCGATCATGCAGGCCGAGCAATTTGAGGAATAACGCACCACACGAAGCAAATGACTGCCTCCCGCATCGCAGCCGTCGTTGGCCGCGGCAGTTCGCCGTCGATCGGTGAATCCCGTCACTAATCACGGGCCCCACCGACACCAAGGTCGGGCCGCACGTGCTGAGTTCGGCCGCCGCCTTACAGGGCGGGCGTGGAGCTGAGACTCGAGCGGCGCCGGTAGCCGCCGCTCAAATCCAACGCCTGATCACCCTCAGCCGAAGGCCGGCTTGGCGCGGCCGGCGCCGGCCATCCGCGGCTTGGGTTTGGGCGCAGCGATCAGCCCTTCGCGAATCGCGACCTTGCGGGCGAGTTTGCGGGCGCGACGAATGGCTTCCGCCTTCTCGCGCACCCGTTTTTCCGACGGCTTTTCGTAGGCCTTGCGACGCTTCATTTCCCGGAAGATTCCCTCGCGCTGCATCTTTTTCTTGAGGTACTTCAGGGCCTGTTCGACATTGTTGTCCCGTACGAGAACTAGCAAATTATCTCCAATCCGACACTGGCCGACCGCGGGCGCGGGGCGCGCCCAGTCGATCGTCGCAGATCAAGAGTCGCCGCACTCGGCGTTCTCCAGTCGCGGCCATCATAGACCCCGCCGCGCTCGATTGTTGGAATTAATCGCACGCGACCCGGATTCGCGTGAACGCAGGCGGTTCCTCGGCCCCGCCCCTTGCGCGCGAGGCGGCGCGTCGCCATTCTCTGCCGCCATGCCCGCGCCCAGCGAAACCCCGGTTGTCGAAGCGAGCGTCCTCGCCAACCTTGACGCACGGGCGCGCGAGATTTTCCGCCGCATCGTCGACTCCTATCTCGCCAGCGGCGAGCCGGTCGGGTCGCGTCACCTCTCGCGCATCCTGCCCATCTCATTGTCGCCCGCCTCGGTTCGCAATGTGATGCAGGACCTCGAGGAACTCGGGCTCGTCTATGCGCCCCACACCAGCGCCGGTCGCCTGCCGACCCAGCTCGGCCTGCGCTTCTATGTCGACGCGCTGCTGGAATTCGGCGGTCTGGCGCGCGAGGAACGTGCGCGGATCGACAGCCAGGTGCGCGCCGCCGCCGAGGAAGCCGGCTTCGAAGGCGCGCTGACCGAGGCGACCGCCCTGCTCTCCGACCTGACGCACGGCGCCGGCGTCGTCGTCACCTCGAAGGACAATGTCCGGCTCAAGCATG
>JBEKVR010000205.1:0-6741 GCA_049513815.1 Roseiarcus sp.
GTTCGGCGTCGATCAACAGCGCCTTGACCGAAGAGGTGCCGATGTCCAACCCAAGAAAGGTCTCGCCCGCGCCGACAGCCATGGTTTTCTCCTCCCGACGCGGATTGCGTCGCTCAAAACGGCGGCAAGATAGGCGAACAACTCCGCCTTGTCGCTATGGCGAGGCGCCGCGCATCCGCCTTGCCCGCCGTCCCTCGCGCGCCTAAGTCAGGCCGCGCCAAGGAATCCCATGCGATCGCCGCCGAACCCCGAAATATCCGCTCCGCCCGCCGTTGCGGCGGCCGACCATCTCGCCTGCGCCGTCGGCGCCGGCGAAGGCGGCGAGCGGCTCGACCGGTTTCTCAGCCAGACGGCCGCGGCGCGCGGGCTCGCTCTTTCTCGCACGCGGCTGAAGGCGCTAATTGAGGCCGGTCAAGTGACGGTCGACGGCGCGGAAGCGCGCGATCCGGCGGCTCGGGTCGCCGAGGGCGAGCAAATCGCCCTCGCCGTGCCGCCGGCCGAGCACGCGGCGATCGCCGGCGAGGACCTACCGCTGACGATCGTCTTCGAGGACGAGCATCTGCTCATCGTCGACAAACCGGCCGGGCTCGTCGTTCATCCCGCGCCCGGCCATGCCGCCGGAACGCTAGTCAACGCGTTGATCCGCCACTGCGGCGACAGCCTGTCAGGCGTCGGCGGGGTCAAGCGGCCGGGGATCGTCCATCGACTCGACAAGGACACGTCCGGCCTGCTGGTCGTCGCCAAGAATGACGCCGCCCACCAGGGTCTCGCGGCGCTGTTCGCCGACCACGGCCGCAGCGGATCGCTCAGGCGCGAATACCGCGCGCTGGTCTGGGGCGCCCCTGAACGCGCGGCAGGAACCGTCGCGGCGGCGATTGGCCGCCACCCGTTCTGCCGCGAGAAGATGGCGGTGGTCGCCGACAAGCGCGGCCGGGCGGCGGTGACCCACTGGCGGGTCGAGGAACGGCTCGGTCCGGCGAGTCTGGTCGCCTGCCGGCTCGAAACCGGACGCACCCACCAGATCCGCGTCCATCTCGCCCATATCGGCCATCCGCTGCTCGGCGATTCGGTCTACGGAGCGGGTTTCAAGACCAAAGCGAGTCGCCTTTCGGAGGATGCGCGGGCGGCGCTTGACGCCCTCGGCCGCCAGGCCCTGCACGCCGCGATCCTGGGTTTCGATCACCCGATCACCGGCGAGCCGCTGGCCTTCGAAAGCCCCCTCCCCGAAGATTTAGATAATCTTGTCAGCATTTTGCGACGAGAGCGAGCGGACGGCGGCGCCGCGAGCGGATGAACGAATTGTCACCTGCCGGAGAGAAAGTCTCTTTCCTTTCGCCCTCTTTCAGCCATGGTCGGCAGAACTATATGTTGCGGTGCGGCGCATCGTCCCGCCGCAGGAGCGCGGCGCGCCGCAAGCTCCCTCTTGTGGAGGTACTATGGCCGCCGCTCTGCCGATCGTCGCCGGTGAATCCGGCCTCTCGCGTTATCTTTCTGAGATCAAGCGGTTCCCGATGCTGGAGCCGCAGGAAGAATATATGCTCGCCAAGCGCTGGCGCGAGCACGGCGACCGCGAAGCCGCGCACAAGCTCGTCACCTCTCATCTGCGGCTCGTCGCCAAGATCGCCATGGGCTATCGCGGCTACGGCCTGCCGATCGGCGAAGTCATTTCCGAAGGCAACGTCGGCCTGATGCAGGCGGTGCGCCGCTTCGAGCCCGACAAGGGCTTCAAGCTCGCGACCTACGCCATGTGGTGGATCCGCGCCTCGATCCAAGAGTACATTTTGCGCTCGTGGTCGCTGGTGAAGATGGGCACCACCGCCAGCCAGAAGAAGCTGTTCTTCAACCTGCGCAAGGCCAAGAGCAAGATCTCGGCGCTCGAAGACGGCGACCTGCGCGACGACCAGGTGACGACCATCGCCACCCGGCTGGGCGTCCCCAAGCAGGACGTCATCGACATGAACCGCCGCCTCGGCGGCGACGCCTCGCTCAACGCGCCGCTGCGCGAAGAAGGCGAAGGCGAATGGCAGGACTGGCTGGTCGACGACGCCCCCAGCCAGGAGAGCGTGCTCGCCGACCGCGAAGAGGCCGACGTGCGGCTTGCCGCGCTCAAGAGCGCGCTGAGGGTGCTGAACCCGCGCGAACGCCGCATCTTTGAGGCGCGACGGCTCGCCGAGGACCCGGTGACGCTCGAGGAGCTGTCGGCCGAGTTCGGCGTCTCGCGCGAGCGCGTGCGCCAGATCGAGGTGCGCGCCTTCGAGAAGGTGCAGGCCGCGGTGAAGTCCGGCGTCGCCCTGACCCAGATCCCCGGCCGCCGCGCCGTGCCCGCCCTTCCTGCCGCTTGACGTTCGTCAGACCGTAACCGCGTTGGCGGATTGTCGCGCCGGTTGCGCCGGGCGCGGAGACGGCCGCCCGCGTTTCCTCTAAACTCGGCGGGCCGTAGCCCAAGCGGCACCCGGACAGACGAGCGAGGGGATCGCCATGCCTATTCGTCGCACTCGAATCGCCCGGCGCGCCGCGCTGGCTTCCTGCGTCGCGCTCGCCGCGCTGAGCGCTTCCGCTTTCGCCAATGACCTGCCGCCGAGCCCCGACAGCGCCGCCAAGCTGCAGGCGTTTCTCGCGACCTATCTCGGCAAGCAAGCGCCGGCGACGATCGCGCCTGCCGACCCCGGCTTCTGGGTCGCGTTCGACCTTGCCGCGCTGAGCGCGCCACTCAAGGCCGCCGGCTTCGCCTTCGACCCGGCGACGCTGAAATATCACGTCGTCGCGCAGGACGATGGCGCCTGGCGCGTCGAGTTCGCCAACTTCCCCACCATGGTCGCGCATTTCCGCTTGCAGGAAGGCGGTCAAACGATCGACGGCGCCGAAACCTTCGCCGCCGACGGCTTCAAGGGGCAGGCCTTGATCGATCCGGCCATCGGCTTCTGGCGCAGCGTCGCGGGCCAAGCCGACAGCCTCAATGTCGAAGCGACGTTCCCCGGCGTTGCCGAGAAGTTTCAATTCGGCGGGATGAAGGTCAGCGGAACCGGACAGGCCGGCGCCGATGGCGCCGTCTCCGCGACGATGACTCAGACCGCGGCGAACCTGGGCTTCAAGTTCGACGTCGACCCCAAAGCCATCAAGGCGTCCAAGGAGGGCGCGGACGCGCCGGCGGCCGACGCGCAGCCCTATTCGGTGACGGCTACGGCCAATCAGCTTTCGGCCGACATCAAGCTCGACGGACTGAAAACCCATCCGCTGCTCGACCTGTGGGCGTTCCTCGTCGCCCATCCGACGCGGCCCGAACTTGCCGCCAACGAAGCGACGTTCAAGTCGCTCGTCGCCGCCGCGCTCGCCAGTTCGGCGAAGCTCGAGGAGACCGCCAGCGTCGACAAGATCACGACGCAGATTCCGCAGGGCCAGGTGACGATCGATTCGGCGAAGTTCGGCGCGAGCGGCGCGCTCGGTCCGATCGGCGCATTCGGCGAGCGTTTCGAGGCAAACGGCCTGACGCTGCCGGCCAACCTCATTCCGGCGCCGTTCGGCGGTTTCGCGCCGACGGCGTTCACCATCGGCTTTCGCGCCAGCGGTTTCGACGTCGCCTCGGCGTCGGCCGAGATGGTCGCCGACCTGCATCTCGCCGGCGACGGGCCGGCGATCTCGCCCGACGACTCGGCCAAGATCCGCGCCAAGCTGATCGGGCCCGATGGGGTCGTCGTCGACATCGAGCCGTCGCATATCCTCGCGCCGCTGTTCGACGTCTCTTTCGAAGGTCACATTGTCTACAAGGGCGCCAAGCCGACCGGCAAGCTGACCCTGCACATGCGCAATTTCGACAAGACCCAGGCGGCGCTGAAGACGCTCGGCCCAGAGGTTGAGAAGAAGGCCGCGCCAATGCTGGCGATGGCCAAGGGCCTCGCCAAGACCGACGGCGACGGGTCGCTGACGTGGGTGGGCGAAATCGGCGCCGACGGCGTGATGAAGGTCAACGGCCTGCCGCTCGGCAAGTCGCCGATCTGAGACCCGAGGCGACCGGAGGCGGCCCGCGCCTCAGCGCTTGAGCGTCGCGGCCAACGCCGCATAAAGGCCGAGGGCGGCGGAGACCACCAGGTCCCAGCCGGCGAGCGACACGCCGAAGATGCGCATGGCCGGATCGTCGCAGCGCGGCGCCTGGGCGGTCTGGATCTGCTTGAGCATGTCGGCGACGTCGATCGGCTTGGTCATCGCTCCGGTGCAGGCGGTCGGTCCCTCCCAGAAGTGATATTCCACGCCGGCGTGGTAGCCGGCCAGCACGGCGTTGGCGAGGAAGCAGAGCGCCAGGACGACCAAGCCCAGCCGGGCAGGAACGGCGGCGCCGCGGTAGGCGGCGAACGCGATCAGCGCCGCCAACGGCGCGCCGACATAGAACGCGATGCGCTCGGTCAGGCACAGTTCGCACGGGCGATAGCCGACCGACTGCAGGATCCACACTGTCGCCAGGGTCGCCAGCGCGACGAACAGCGTCCACAGAGCGCGGCCGAGCTGGTTGGGCGGAAAGGCGAAGGCGACGAGACGCAGGAACATCAGAGCACCTTGGCGGCGATGACGAAGCCGATAACGACTACGGCGGCGAGAATCCCGAGAAAAGCGGCAAAATGACGCTCCAGCGCCAGCCGCAGCGGGTCGCCGAAATGATTGAGCGCGGCGGCAAGCAGAAAGAAGCGCGCGCCGCGCGTCAACACCGACAACGCAACGAACAGGCCGAAGTTGTAGCCCAGCAGGCCGCTGACGATCGTCACCAGTTTAAACGGGATGGGGGTGAGGCCCTTGATCAGGATCACCAGCGCGCCCCAGTTCGCATAGGCCTGTCGCAGCGCCGCCATGCGATCGCCGTAACCATAGATCCCAATCAGCCACTGCCCGAGCGTGTCGTAGAGCAACGCGCCGATGGCGTAGCCGAGCATGCCGCCGACCACCGAGGCAAGCGTGGCGATCAGCGCATAACGCCAGGCGAGCCGCGGCTTAGCGAGCGACATCGGCGCCAGAATGACGTCGGGCGGGATGGGAAAGAACGAGCTTTCGGCGAAGGCGACCGCCGCCAGCGCGTAAGGAGCGCTGGCGCTCTGCGATAGGGCGATGAGCCAGTCGTAGAGGCGTTTGAACATGCCGTTCCAGCTTGGGGTCGCGGCGAGGCATAGCCTACGCCGGCGTCTGAAGTCCACCGCTTTGGCCGCCAAGACGAAATGGCCACATCGGCGTCCTCGCGTGTCGCCCGATTGACCGCCGCGTGCGCGCCGTTCTATATCGCCGACCATCCGCCTGGCGCGGGCCCCTGTGGCGGAACTGGTAGACGCGCTCGACTCAAAATCGAGTTCCGCAAGGAGTGCTGGTTCGATTCCGGCCAGGGGCACCACAACATCGTTTCGTAGTATCTCATAGTTGCTCATTCTCTCGTGAAAATCAGATAGTTATCGCGATTCTCCATCGCATAGTGGTGCATGGCGGAACGTTGCGTCGCGTCGATTTTGGGGTAGATTCCTGGGAAATGCCCCGGTTCCCCACCGCGGCGATACCCAGGTTTACCCCACTATGGCGCTCACGAATCTCGCCATCGACAACGCCAAGCCTGCGGCGAAAGCCTTCAAGCTCGCGGACGGCGGCGGCCTTTTCCTTGTCATCCAGCCGAACGGCTCGAAATTCTGGCGGCTGCGCTACTTCTTTCTCGGCAAGGAGCGAACCCTATCGATCGGCCCCTACCCGATCGTCTCATTGGCGGACGCCAGGCAGAAGCGCGAACAAGCGAAGCGGCAGATCATCGCCGGCACCGATCCTTCGGTGCAAAAGAAACTCGACCGGATCGCCGCCGAGGCCACGTCGCACAACACCTTCGGCGTCATCGCCGGCGAATACATCGAGCGGCTTGAGGCCAACGGCGCGGCGCAATCAACGCTGAAGAAGAACAGATGGTTCCTGGAGGAGCTGTGCCGCCCGATCTCGACCCGCACGATTACTGAAATCACCCCCGGCCGAAATTCTCGATCTCTTGAAGCGGGTCGAAAAGAGCGGACGCCGAGAAACGGCTCGCCGGATGCGCGGCGTTATCGGTTCAGTCTTCCGGCTGGCGATCGTTACCCTGCGAGCGACGAGCGACCCCAGCTACGCGCTACAAGGCGCATTGCGTAAGCCGAACACCAAGCCGCGGGCAGCGATCACCGACGAGCGACACTTCGGGAGCCTCTTGCGCGCGATCGACGCCTTCGACGGCCGGCCGACACTCAAGGCGGCCCTGCAATTCTCCGCCCTGACGTTCGCGCGGCCGGGCGAGGTTCGCGGCGCAGCCCGGTCAGAGATCAATTTCGAGAAAGCGGTTTGGCGCATTCCCGCCGAGCGGACGAAGATGCGCCGGCTGCACGACGTTCCCCTTTCGCGACAAGCCGTCGCAATCTTGCGCGACATTTGGTCGGTTTCAGAAATGAGCACATTCATATTTCCATCGACGCGCTCGTTCCGAAAACCCCTGTCCGAAAACGCGTTCAACTCAGCTTTGCGCCGCATGGGCGTAAGCGTGGCCGCACGGCCGCGTGCGGGTTCTCAGGCGGCCTTGGATTGAGCTGACGTGGAACTCCATTTCCAGGGGAGCAGGTCGTCGAGGCGATTGATCGGGTGATCGGCGATGCGGGCGACGACGTCGGCGAGCCAAGCCTCGGGGTCGATGTCGTTGAGGCGACAGGTCTCGATGAGCGTGTACAGGATCGCGGCGCGACGGCCGCCGGCGTCGGAACCGGC
>JBEKVR010000206.1:0-6697 GCA_049513815.1 Roseiarcus sp.
GAGGCCGGGCGAGTCCTCGCCAATCGCGACAATCTTCTTGCCCTTCTCGCCGATTTCCTGAGCTTTCGCCTTGAAGCCGGCGAAGGTCGAGCCGTACTGGGGCAGATACTGGCTCGCCTGATCCATCAGCGAATTGAACTTGTCGAGCTGGCTGCTGAAGTCTGCTTGAGCCGTGCGGCCCTCCGGCGAGCTGCCGTCATAAACCAGGGCGCCGAAGGCGGCGTAGGGCGCCATCATCGTCGTGCCGGTCGCGCGCGCGGCGAAGATCGCCGCCTTGTCGCGATGGGCGATGATTTCGCTGGCGCTGCGCGACAGGTCGTCGAGCCGCCAGGCGCCGAAGCCGACGATGCCGGCGACAGCCAGACACATGACCGCCAGTGGGATCAGCGCCTTGGCTCGCAAGCTGAGGTTGTCGATTTTCACCGCCGCGCCTCCACAATCGCCGGGTCCTTAAGCCCGGCGCCGCGGGAGGCGGCGTTTTGGGGCCCGGTCGGGACGAGCGTGGGGCGTCATGCCGCGAGCGCGATCGGCGCGCTACGACGCATCGTCTGCGGCGCAGTCTGACCGAATCCGGTAAATTGCCGATTAATAGGGTTAATCGTCGGTTAAAGGCCGGTCGAGCGCGGCCCGGCGCTCCTCGCCGGTCCGCAAATCTCAAGTCGTCGAGGCTAGCGCTTCTGCGACTTCATGTGGGCGACGTAGCCGCGCACGTCCGCGGCGGGCTCGGAATAGGCGGCCCCGAGTTTCGACTCGATCGCGCTCATGAACGTCTTGGCCCAGGCCGGCAGCGGGTAGTCGACGACGGCGAGGAATTCGAGCGTCGCGGCGAGGCGGATGTCGGCGATCGACGGCTCGGCGCCGCCGATGAACGGTTTCCCGCTCATATAGAACTTATGGAACACCTCGAGCGGCTCGGCGACCGCGGCCATCGCCGCCTTCTGCGCCGCGTCCTTGGCCGCCGGGTCGGCCTCGCTCGCGCCGACTTCGCCTGCGTATTGCGGGAAGCCGAGCGCGGGATAGGTCGCGCGCGCGACATAGGGATAGAGCGTGCCGATGATATAGAACATCGCGCTGTCGACCATCGCGCGCGCTTCCGGCGACTTGGGATAGAAGTCGTTGAGATCGTGCTTGTTGGCGAGATACTGCATGATCGCGCAGCTCTCCCACACCACGCCTTTGGGCAGCTCGGCCGATTCGATCATCGGCGTCAGATGGGCGGGATTACGGGCGAGGAAGTCGTCGCTGCGTGTCTTGCCCCACGCGTCGTCCTCGGTGAAGTCGAGCTTTCCGGCGCGCAGGAAGACGCGCACGGTCATGTTGTTGACGCTCGGCTTGAGCATATGCAGCTTTATGGCGGCCATGCGTTTCCTCCGGTTGAATCATTGTAGCGGTTTCAGTCAGCGGCGATAGGGGTCTTTCGGCTTGCGGTCTTCCGACAGGCTCGGCCGCGAGCGGGCGACCAGAAGCTCGATCGCGTCGGCGAGATGGATTTCGCCGATTGCGCGGGCGCCCGCCGCGACGCGCAGCTTGTGCGCTTCGATCAGCACGTCGGCATGGTTGAAACCGAACGGCGGCTCGAATTTGTAGCAGGAGAGCTCGATCAGCAGCCCGAGCGGATCCTCGAAATAGATCGCGTCGAAAATCTTGCGGTCGCGCACGCCGGTATGCTTGATCCCGCGCGCGTCAAGCCGCTCGACCGCCTGCATGAACACGGCGCGCGAGACGTTGAAGGCGATGTGGTGAACACAGCCGGGGTCGGTCGGCGTGCGGCGCGGATCGGGCTTGCGGTCCTCGCGGGTGAAGACGGTGACCAGCCGGCCGTCGCCGGGATCGAAGTAGATGTGGCTCTCCATTGCATTGTCGAGGTTGGGCTGCTCGAACACGAACGGCATGCCGAGCAGGCCTTCCCAAAAATCGATCGAGGTCTGGCGGTCGGCGCCGACCAGCGTGATGTGGTGGACGCCCTGGGTCTGCAACTTCTGCATCGACGTTTCTCCTACGGACGTTCGACGAGCTTGGACTTGTATTCGCTGCGCGGCAGTCCGCCGGCGGCGACGAGTTCGATCTTGGTGGTCACCAGCAACGCCTCGCGCACGCGGGCGCGGATGCGCTCGGCGAGCTCTTGCTGCGACGGGTCGGCGGCCTCGACCTTGACCGGCAGCGGCGGATCCTGGCGCACGCCGGCGCTCCTCGGCTTGATCAACACCACGCCGGTCGTCGCTGGCGCGAATTCGTTGACGATCTCGCGCAGCGCGGTCGGGAACAGGTTGACGCCGCGCACGATCAGCATGTCGTCGGTGCGGCCGATGCAACGCACACGCGGCGCGGTGCGGCCGCAGCCGCAGCGGCCGAAGCCAAGTCGCACGTGGTCGCGGGTGCGGAAGCGCAGCAGCGGCGCGGCGCGGTTGACGAGATGGGTCAGCGCCAGCTCGCCTTCCGCGCCGTCGGCGAACGGGACCGGCGCGCCGCTCGCCGGATCGATCAGCTCGAGATGGACGAAGCCGCGGCCGGAGAAATGCATGCCGGCCTTGGCCTCGCACTCGCCCCACAGCGAGGGCGAAATGTCGCCGATGCCCATCGCCTCGGTGACCGAAGCGCCCCACGCCGCCTCGAGCCTGGCGCGCATCGCCGGCTCGCCGCCGCCCGGTTCGCCGGCGACCATCAGCCGCTCGACGCTGCTCCTGGCGAGATCGACGCCGCGCGCCTCCGCCCATTCGGCCAGATGCAGCGCGTAGGAAGGCGTCAGCGCGACGACGTTCGGCTTCAGCTTCTCGACCGCCATGATCAGTCTGTCGGTGTTGCCGGCGCCGAGCGGGATGTGGCAGAGGCCAAGCCACGCGAAGGCGTCGAGCGCTGCGCCGGCGACGAACGGTCCGGCGTTGTAGGTCGAGACGATGCGGTCGCCGCGCTTGACGCCGGAAGCGCCGTAGCTGCGCGCCGAGGTGCGCACCCAGACGTCGATGTCGCTGGCGGTGAGAGGGATGTAGCTCGGCGTTCCGGTTGTGCCGCTGGTCGAATAGATGCGCACGATCTCGTCGCGCGTCGCCGCGCAATGCGCGCCGATCGGCTCGTCGGCGCTGCGCGAGGCGCGCAGTTCGTCCTTTTCGGTGAACGGCAGCCGGGCGATGTCGGCGAGGCCGCCGACCGCGTCGGCCGTTTTGAACCCCGCTTGGCCGAGCTTGTCGCGATAGAAGCGCGAGCGTTCGAACAGGTAGGCGATCTGCCGGCGAAAGGGCGCGTCGTCGGCCGCCGCCTGGCCTTCCCACGGCGCCGCCTCGACGTCGGGTTCGGTCAGGCTCATGCCTTCGGCGCTCCGGCTTCGGGCCCGACGTAGCGAATCGCCTCCTCGGCTTGCGAGGCCATGGTGAAGCCGATCGGCGTCTCCGCCTCTTCGGCGAGATGGGCGATCAGGCCGGCGGCGCGGGCGAGGATCGGCACGCCGCGGATGATCGCGGCGGGAACGTCGGCGTCACGCAGCGTCGCGGCGATCGCCATCGAGACGTTCATCGGCAGCGGCTTCTCCCACACGCGCGCCGCGGCGGCGGCGAGCTGCGTCGCCGCGTCGACGCCGCGGCCGGCGATCCCGCGCTCGCGCGCCAGGGCGATCATCCGTTCGGCGCGCGGGTCGACCGGCTTGTGCAGCGGATGGCCGAAGCCGGCGAGCGGCTTTCTCGCTGCGCGATGCTCGCGCGCCGTCGCCTCGGCCGCTTCGCCGGGCGTCGCGCCGGCGTCGATCCGCTTCAGTACGTGTTCGAGCAGGGCGCCGGCTTCGCGCGCCGCGCCGAGGATGACCGTGCCGCAGCCGAGCACGCCGGCGGCGACCGCGCCTTGCAGCGCCGCCGGGTCGGCGGAGTAGGTCATGCGCGCCGCCTGCACGCTCGGCGTCAGGCCGTGCTCGGCGAGCGCCACCAAAGCGAGGTCGAGGAAGAAGCTCTGGTCGGCCGTCGGCGTGCGGCCGGTCGCCAGCAGGAAGAAGAATTCGGTGAAGTTTGTCGCGCCCATCAGTTCGGCGCAGAGGTCGCGGCCGCGCACCGTGATGCGGTCAGCCGCGGCGGTCGAGATCGACGTCGTCGCCGCGCCGCGCTTGCCGATCAGCATGGACGCCCGCTCCCCTCTGGCGCAACGTTTGACCCGCTGCGCCCGCGCACGCCGGCGAATTTGACCCCGCCTGGATCCGCGCTAAGATTGTAGGACAATATCAAGGCCGCGACGCGCGTCAAGCCGGCTGACGCGCCGCGCTCTTTTCGGCAGCGCCGTTTGGCGGCATGGTGACTGCCTTGCGCGCCGTCCAGCGCAGGGGGAGGCCATGGACCAATCGTCGACAAGACGACCCGCGCGGCGCGACCATGTGGCTGGCGCCCCGCCGCACGGCGCGACGGTCGCTCATATCGTCGACGGTCTGCGTCGCGACATCCTCGCCCATCGACTGCGGCAAGGCCAACGCCTGATCGAAAGCGCACTGACCAAGCGCTTCGCGGTGAGCCGTGGGCCGGTGCGCGAAGCGTTGCGCCGCCTCGCCGCCGAGGGGCTGATCGAGCACGAGCCCCATCGCGGCGCGGTCGTGCGCCGCATGTCGCGCCGCGACATTGGCGAACTGTTCCAGATCCGAGCCGAGATGGAGGCGCTCGCCGCGCGCCTCGCCGCGCAATCGCCGGACAAGGCGGCGCGCGCGCGCTTCATCGAGGCGATCGCGATGATCTTCGTTGAGGCGCCGCGCCGCATGGAGGCCTATCTCGACGAGAACGCCGCCTTCCACGCCGCCGTGCTGAACCTCGCCGGCAACAGGCAATTGCAGGAGCTGTCGGCGCGCCTGCGCCTGCCGCTGATCATGGCGCAAGTCGGCGATGCGCTGACGGTCGAGGTGATGCGCGCTTCGGTGCGCGAGCACCGCGCGATAGCCAAGGCGATCGTCGACGGCGACGGCGCCGCCGCGGCTGCGGCCACGCGGGCTCATCTCGAACGCGCCGCGACGCTGGCGGTGACGCGGCGCGAGGCGGACGCCGCGGCGCCGCCCTCACGCCGCGTGTAACAGCAACGCCGCCAGCCGCTCCGGCGCGTCGAACATGGCGTAGTGGCCGCAGTCGGCGAGTTCGGCGGTCGACCACGACTTGTCCGCCTTGCAGGCGGCGAACGCCTTGTCGAATAGCGGGTTGGGGAAGGCCGGCAGGCGGACGTACGTCTTCTTCGCAATCCGTTCGAGGCCGCCGCCATAATGGAGCGTCTGCATGTAGGTCGCAATCGGCTGCGGCGTCAGCTTCGCCGTGAGAAAGGTTTGGTCGCGCGGGTTGACGCTGGCGGTCGACAACCTCGGCGGCAGCGGCATGCCAAGCTCGCCATTCGCCGCGGCGTCTTCGTACGTCTGGCGCGCCGAAGTGACGACGAGGTCGATCAGCGCGCGGCCGTCCTCCGGCTTGAACGCGTCGAGCCAGACGACCGACGCGACCTTGTCGCCGACGCGATCGAGCGCCGCGCCGCACGGCCAGCCGGCGTAGGAATGGGCGACGAGGCAGATGCCCTCCAGGCTTTCCCAGCGCACCACATTGACGACGTCGGTGATGTGCGTGTCGAGGCCGACGTCCTTCGACAGCAAATGCGAGCGCTCGCCGAGCCCAGTCAGCGTCGGCGCGAACACCTTGCAGCCCTGCCGCTCCAGCCGGTCGGCGACGCGCCGCCATTGCCAGCCGCCGCCTGCGGCGCCGGCGACGAGCACGAAGGTCTTTGTCGCAACCTGCGCGCGGGCGGGGCGGGCGACGCTGCCGACCGCCGCAATCGCTCCGCCGGCGAGCGCGGCGCGACGAGTCAAGTTCGATCGCATCATGGCGAGCCTCCGAGCGCGCGAATGCGAAACGCCGCCAAGCCGCACCGCCGCGCCGTCATTGCAAAGCGAGGCAATCCAGACTTGGGGTTTGCGGCGGCAGCTTAGTCTGGATTGCTTCGCTGTCGCTTGCAATGACGATCCCATCTGACCGCATCCGGCGCGTCAACCGATCCACATCTCCGCCCCACGCGCCAGCCGCGGCGCGAGCTTGCGCATATCGGCGGCGGAGATGGCGACGCAGCCGGCGGTCGGCGTCAGGCCGAGGCGCGCGAGATGGAAGAAGATTGCGCTGCCGCGCCCTTTGCTGCGGCGGGTGAAGTTGTGGTCGAGGACGAAGACCAGGTCGTAGAGATCGTCGTCGCGCCGCATGCGATCCGTGCGGTCGGCGGCGGGCAGGCGGACGGGGCGATTGTAGCGCCCGCTCGTCGGGTCTTCGCACCAGCCCTGGTCGCGGCGCATCGGCTGCAGCGACACGCCGCCGGCCGGCGGGCGGCGGCGGTCGGGGCGGTAATAGCCCCACAGCAGTCGGAAGCGTCCCGCCGGCGTGGCGCCGTCGCCCTCGCGCTTGTCGCGCACGATTCCCGCCGGCCCCAGTGCGCAAGCGAAGCGCAGCGGCCCGGCGACCAGCCAGCCGCGCGCGCGATTCCCCGCGCGCGGCAGCACGCGCAGGGTCTTCAGCCGAAGCGATTCGCAGGCCATGCGTCGAGACTGAAGCGCGCGCGGCGAAGGCGCAAGCGCGCCCCCTCTCCCGCTTCGCGCTACCGGATTCACACATTGTGGTTCGCCTTCATGGCACGGAGGCCGCGCTTTGCGGCTTGGAACTCGAACCAACCTTCGAGCATGACGACGGGGCCGGGTTTTCCGTAGTAGCCAGTCCAT